>JAPPOR010000807.1 GCA_028817905.1 Myxococcales bacterium | reverse complement strand
GATCACTTGCACGATCATCACGTGCCTTGGTGATGGATGCGGGCTAGCCCGCATCCATCACCAAATCACGCGCCCTCGCGCAGCTCGCCTCAGTCGAAAATACAGCGAGTATTCCCTCCTTCACCGAAACCCCTGTGAAGCCGATCACTTGCACGATCATCACGTGCCTTGGTGATGGATGCGGGGCCAGCGCCTACTGCGCGCGGAGAGGGCGGCGTACTCGCTGGAGACGCCCGCTACCCGCCGAAGCTCGGCGAGCTCACATGGGAAGCGCGGGAAGCTCCGCGTAGCCGCGGCAAGCGCGGCGCGTCATGTGATACTCCTTGATTTTGTTCAGCAGTGTGCGGCGCGAGATGCCCAGCGCCACGGCCGCGCGCGTCCGATTGTGGCCTGCCTCAATCAGAGCGCGCGCGATCTCGCCCCGTTCTGCGTTTCTGCAGATCGCCCGCAAGCGCTTTGGCCCATTGAAAATCTCTATCATCAGCGGATCGCCGTCCAATGGCATTGCGACCTCCTGGCTTCTCGGAACGCGCTCCCAACCAGCGCGTGCACTATCTAACGTGTGGAGAAGGCGGGAGAACGGTCGGACAATTGTGCGCGTAGGACGCACACCTCGACCCCCGGGCCCGGGAACCCGGGTTCCCAAGGATTTCGGTGTAGGAGCGCACTCCCAGCCCGGATCATTCATGACTGCGGCGTCCGATCGCGCTGGGATTCGGCTTCAAGGACTTTCGACGCCCGACGGGAATACTCCCTGTATTTTCTAGGGCGACGAACGTCTTTGTGGAGTCGAAGACCTCCGGGCTTGCCCGAAGCCGCGTCGCCATTTCCGTCGACTCCGCGGGACTTTCGTCGCACTCAGTGGCTCGGCATGCGTCGCCAAACCGTGGAACCCCGCAATAATTCACGCACGACACTCAGATGGGCCCGATGAATGGCCGCACCCCAAGCGGCGAAGAAACATGAAAGGGGAGGCATCAACAAGCGCGCGGACAGCTGCGGGTGCAGCCCGCGCACCAACTCAACCAGGCAGGCGAGCAGCGCGGCACCCATGGCGGCCGCAGCGATCCCACCACAACGCAGCCGCCCCAACCCCTGGGAGGTCGCGTACCCGACCACCGTGAAGGCGGCCATCGACTCGACCATCGAGTAGGCCGAAGCACGCGCGAACGGACCATCGAACAACCCTGGGTACACCGCAAGGTGCTGAAGCATTGGCAACCGCACGCCCGCCGGCCATGGGCAATAGGCCAAGCCGCCCAGATAGCCCACAAACACCGGTCCGAGCCAGGCGAGCGTGGGCGCTTCAAAGCGACGACGGCGAATGCGAGGAAACCCGCTGCGCGCGAGCGCCCAGGTTACCGCGAAGCCGGTCAATGCGGTGACGACAACCCGCAAAAGAAACGTGGGCACAGCGGGCAGTCCACATACGAATGCCCACAGGGCGACGAACGCTCCCATACCGGACGGTGTCAACCACGGCGAAGAAAGCGGAGCCTGCCGCAAGCGATGGGTGTATAGCGCAGCGGCGATCATTGCACCGCAGGCGGTCAATGGGACAAGGAGCAGCACTCGTCCGCCATCCCGGTCAACTCCCAACGCGGCCACCAAGGCCTGCAACGTCAGCAGATAAAACAGGTTGGATAGGGGCAACCGGAGCACCAAGCGCCCCGGCAAGCGGCCGTCCAAACGCGGCCACACTGCACGATAGAGCGCCGCCCCCAACCAGCATCCCAAAGTATTGAACACGATATCGAAGGGACTCGGACACCGGGCTGGAAGCAGCAGCTGCGTGGCCTCGAGGATCACGCTGACCGTCAGGCCGAAAACGAAGGGCCCAACAGAGACGACCCTCGCTGGAAGACTCATCTGGTACAGGAATCCAGCAGGCAAAAGCAGGAGCACATTCAGTGCAACGTCACGAGGTAGCAGACTGACGTCAACGACAACCTCCTGCGGCCACACGAAGACGAATGGAGACAGCGTGCACAAGACGCAGATCAGCAGCACGTAAGACAGTAGCAAGAACGAGAGCCGCCGAAGGCCGCTGACATCGAGGTGGGTATGGGTAGTACCCGGCCCCATGGCCTCCGCGTCTCCACCGGGCGGGGTCACGATCCGCGACGCGCGACCAATGGCACGCGGTAGGTCGCCGCCTGGGTTTGGGGGGTGAAGCGCATCACGGACACCGCCTGCTCTATGCAATTGCCCACCGAGGTCCGCCCAATCGTGGTGGGCAACACCGCTACCTCTTCGACCCGACCACGCTCATCGACACGCATCCGGACCGACAGTCTGGGCAGCTGCTTGTTGGGGTGGCGCTCGAGGCATCGGACCACACCCTTCTTTTGGCGAAGGAAAGCCTGCGCCACCTGCACCTCGGGGTCGCTCTTGGCCACTGGCTTCGCACGGGCAGGTGTCCTTCTCCTCCTGGTTACCGATTTACGCTCTTTCACGGAGGACGGTGCTGGTTTGGCGCTGACTGGCGCACTTGCGGCGCTGGAGGGCTCCCGCCTGGCAGGGCCGTCGACGGCCGCAACGTCGGTCAAGGGCCCGGTCTCCACGATAGGCTCTGCGCCCGCTTCCTTGGTTCCCTGCACGACGATGAAGCGCGCTGGTTCTGCCGGCGCCGTAGACACCCGCGCCAGGGCGAACGCGATCAGCGCGACAGTGGCAAGCGAGCCGGCCGCTGCAACCCACAACCAGCGCGGCACAGCGCCCGCCCAACGACCTGTTAGCGAGACGCTGTGCAGAGCGACGGCAGACTCTCGCGGCGGTGTAGTAAGCTCCTCGATCTCCTCCTCGCCCATCGTCGTGACAGAGCGCGGCCCATTGCGCTCCCGCCGCCCCGGCACTCTGTTCGGCAAGGCCCCGAAAGGATGGGCCACCCCCCGCTTCGTGGCCTCCACCGCGGCCTCCCAGGCCTCGAACATCTCACCTGCGTCCGCGTATCGAGCCTCGGGCTGAAGACGCATCGCCACTTCGATCACTTCTGAGATGGGCCTACCGATCTCCGGCACAAGCGATGCAACGCTTGGCGCGTCGCCCCCGGTGATCTGGAGCAATAGGTCGCCCACATGCTCGGATCGATACGGCACGTCCCCTACGATCGTCTCGTAGAGAATCACTCCCATAGCGTACACGTCACTGCGGCGTGTGATGTCGGCCGAACCGTTTGCCTGCTCCGGTGACATGTACTCCGGCGTGCCGATCACCCTGCCTGCCACTGTCGTCACTGCGGAGCGGCGCCCACTGCTCGGGTCGAGGCTACGCGAAATACCGAAGTCGAGCAGCTTCGGATAGAGGCCGCCGCGTTGTTCGGTAATGAAGACGTTCTCGGGTTTCAGATCGCGATGCACGATCCCGGCCTCGTGCACGGCAATTAACCCCTCGAGGCTGCGCGACCCTAGTTGCATCACCTCGCGAACCGTGAACTGCGCACCTGCGTCGAAGTGTTCGCCCAGGGTCCTGCCTACCAACGCCTCCATGACCATGTAGGGCGTGTCGTCATCATGAAGGCCGAAGTCCAAGATCTGAACGACGTTTTGATGCACCACGGATGCAGCCAATCGCGCCTCCCGCAGGAAGCTCTTGACGTGCTCCCTTCGGCGCCGGTTGTCCCGCTCCCAGAGAAACTTGATCGCGACCTCACGCTGCAACGTATTGTCAACAGCCAGCCACACGGCCGCCATTCCTCCCTCTCCCAGCAGGCGAGAAACGCGGTAGCGACCCCCGACGATGTCCCCTTCGTTGATCAACGGAGACTTGATGATAGCAGTGCTTCGTTACCGATTTCACGTGGTCACCGCGTTTGAACCTTGCGCTTCCCACACACGGGCCCACGATCGCGCGGCGGATGTGATCAAGTCGTACTAGCCCGCATATTCTCACCAACTCGCGCGCCGTCGCACAACCGCTCGACTCCGCAGCGCTTTCGCCTCAGTCAAGAATACAGCGAGTATTCCCTCCTCCACCGAACCCCTGCGAAGCCAATAACTTGCACGATCATCACGTGCCCTGGTGGTGGATGCGGGCTAGGGCCTGTCCCTATCTTCGTTTTCAGCGGGTTTCCGAGCGCGGC
>JAPPOR010000560.1 GCA_028817905.1 Myxococcales bacterium | reverse complement strand
ATGACCTCGGGGTCGGATCGCGCAGGGCTTCGGCTTCACATGACCTGCGTCACTCACAGTTCCGCGGCGAACAAGCGGCGCACAAGAAACGTCTTCCCGACTCGGCGCCGACCATATATCGCAATAAATTCAGGGGCTTTCGACCCAATCGCAAGCTCGAGCTGACGCCGCTCGGCTTCTCTGCCGACAAGCTTTTCCATGGCTTGGGAGCCCCCACGGTATCGTATATTCGTCCATATCCTAAATCCCTAGACACTTATGGACGAATTGATGATGTTATATTCGTCCATAAGTTCCCGGTACGCAGCGCTTTGGACGAATATGCCCTGCGGAGCGCCCTTAGCAGTAGCCCGCATCCATCACCAAGGCACGGAATGATCGTGCAAGTGATCGGCTTCGCGGGGCTTTCGGTGAAGGAGGCAATCCTCGCTGTATCTTCGACTGAAGCGAAAGCGCTGCGGAGTCGAGCCGTTGTGCGAGGGCGCGTGATTTGGTGGTGGATGCGGGGTAGTGCACGCGCTGCCGCGGGCGGCAGCGTTCGCAGAAGCGGGTAGCGAACGCTTCAGCGGCGCTCGACGCCGACGACGCGAGGCTGGCCACTGCTCGGGTCGCGCGCCACGTGCACCGTCACCGGGGGATAGATCTTGTTCGCACGCGTCAGCGTGTACACGACCAGCGTGTAGCCATCATGCAGCTCGGCGGGCTCGAGGCCGTCCTGGCAGATGTCACCGCGGGGCGAACCGGCGAGCTCGCGGCGATGCCCTAGCGGGGCTCCCCCGTGGTCAAAGGCCTCGATGCGATAGCGCGTCGCGTCTGCGTCCGCGAAGCGGTGCGCCAGCGATAGGTCCCGCCCACACACACGCCAGCCATTGCCACTCGCTCGCACCGTGAAGTCGCTCAGTGGACTGACCTGCCGGAACCAGTGGTCCAGGATGGCGCGCTGACGGGCGAGCAGCGTCGCCACCAGATACGCGCTTGTGCGCGGGTCACTGTAGCGCCCGGCACGTACGGCAGCCGCGATGTGTTCGGGCCGAAGGCGCGCGAGGATATCCGCTGCCCACAGGGCATCAAGGCGGTCCATGTAGTAGAAGGGAACGTAGGGTCTAGCGGAGCTGTAGTAGCCCGGTTGAAAGTGCAGCGCCTCAAAGCGCCCCACCCCACGCAGCGACGATGGCTCGATGCCCTCCCAGGGCCAAACCCACAGCCCGAGCGTGAACAGCGAACCAAGGGCATGCAGGTAGTCGAACCGGGCTGTCCAGCCATCGTGCTCGAAGTAACCGCCCACGCCCCAGGCTCCGAGTGCCTTGCTGAAGTCGAGAATGTAGTGCGTCAGGTGCCCGTAGCCGGGCTTGTCCGGGTGCTCGGTCCACATATCCAGTGTGTTGTCCACTTTGACATCCGTGTGCCCGAGCCACTGGAAGAACACCGCCTGCGCACGCACCTCGCGCCGGTGCTCATGCGGAACGCGGTCGTTGCGGTCGTCCTCGCGCACGCCCTGCATCGAGTAGCCACCGACAGGTTCGCCATCGAGATACTTGCTCGCGACGGCACGAAGCTCGCCCCCGGGAGTGCGGGCGGTGAGCGTGAGCAGTTCCTCGAGCTCGGCTTGTGTGAAAGCGACCTTGGTGCCATCCGCAAGCCGGCGCGTGGCGCGCGCGTCGAGCTTGAGGTCGCGGCGCGCAAAGTGGACGACCTGGTTGTCGGGCACGTGGTACCCAACGGCCCAGAGCAGTCGCTGGGCTACAACTTCCGCTCCGGATTCGACCTCCGGGGCATGCAACAGGTCGAGCTTGATCAAGTAGCGATCACCGCGGGCGTCCTCGATCACGAAGCCCGGAGTGGTTCCACCTGCCTTGGCGCGAACCACGGTCCACGGTTTGGTTTGGTCGGGCCCTCCGCGCCCTGGCCCCCGTTCGACCTCCTGGGCGCTGAGCGCCCGCACGCCAATGCGGTTTTGGAACCAGGACGAATCCGGCACGCGGCCCAGCGAGTTCGTGTTGTGGGCGGGTATCTCGCCAGGCAGCAGCAACCCGTGCCGGATCGGCTGAAGGAACGTCTCGGTGAGGCGTTCGCGCGTGCCGCGCCCGGGACGTTCGAGAGGCTTCGCGATCGGCAAGCGGTCCTCCACCCGTGTGACTGGAACGTGGTTGTAGAAACGCAATCCGCTCGGCGCGGCTGCTGTACAGCCGGCGGCGACACAGATGAGCCACGCGAGGCCTGCTCGCCGTCCGGCCCCCCAGAGGCGCGCCCTGCCAGGGCTATTGAGTCGTTTCGAACGCATCGCTGCTATTGAATCTCACGTGAAAGAAGAGGCCACCGTCAATCGACGACGCCAGCTGCAAACGGACCAAGTACTGCTTGATGGTGAATATCTCGATACCCGCGCCGAAACCGACCCGCATGTGCTCGAACGAGAGTGCGACGAACCCCGCATAGGCGCGTCCCACGTCCGTGAACAGGTAGGCATCGATGCCTTCCTGCACCGGGTAGTGGTACTCCGCGCTGGTGAGCCACGTGAGCCGACCCTGCGCCCGTTTGCGGTGGTATCCGCGCAACAGGTGCGGCCCTCCGAGGTGAGCGAGATCGGTCACTGGAACGTTGCGGATATCTCCGCTGACGTAGACCCCGCGCAAGCGCAGGCGCAGCGTGCGGTTCCCTCGGAACAGGTTGAAGGTCGGACGCAGGTCCACGCCAAAGCGGCTGATCACGGCACGTCGCGGCCTTAGGATCTTCTGCACGCCGGCCCATACGTCCAGGCGCAGGCCGCCTGACGGCACAGCGCGCGGGCGATCGACGCGCGTTTGGCGTCGGCCATCCCATCGGAGATCGAGCTGGGTGTAGGCGTCGATCAGGTCTTCACCAAAGCCGACGAGGCCGCCGCGTTCGAACACCTCGGTGACGTTGGGCACGTCACTGCCGGAGGTGCTATCTTCGAGTCGGAGCAAACGCCAGTTGTGTGTCACGCCCAGGCTCAGGGAGGCGGTCATCGGCGCGCGGGCGCTGAGCCAACTGTAGGCGGTGGCGGTGCGGTAGCGCGTCTCGACAGTCGGCCCATCGGCGCCTGGGTCCAGCGGCAAGGACAGGCTGTCGGGAGGTACGGGATCGCCACTTCCAAGGCCGAAGAAGCGCTGGCCATCCAGGCGACGATATCCGCCACCCAACTGAAGCTGGCCCCCCTTGATGCGCGAACCGCTATCCAGTGATGCTTCGTAGACCTGGTCATAGACGGAACCGTACGCGGCGCGGGCCCTCAACTGCTCGCCACGACCGAACAGGTCACGATGCACCAGCCTTCCACCCAGCTTGGGGGTGAGGCTGGTCTCGAGCAAGCCAGTAGGAAAGACACCAAAGGTGTGCGCGTCGTTCCAGAACACGTCGTTGACGCGGCGCGAGATCTGATACTCCTCTTCCAGGCCGACACCCAGTAGGATCGGCTGCAGGGCCGCCATGAACAGAATTCGCGGCCCGGCGAGCAACGCTCGCGGTATCCACAGGAGCGGCTGCGGATCGCCCTCGCGCTCTCCGCTCGCGACGCATCGCACATCACCCGGCAGCGGAGGGCGGCCAGGGCACCCGGTTCCAGGCGAGGCGGGCCCGCTGGATGAGGTTGGCGCGGTCTCTGCGACGGGGGTCCGATCCTGAGCCGCGAGTGGTTTCACCCACACGGTTGCAGCCAAACCGAGCACACGGGCGATTCGAGCAACGTATTCGACGCGCGCCTTCGTGCGGATGCTCACCGCGCGCGAGCCTAGCCCGGATCATTCACGACTTCGACGCCGCCTCGCTTGTCCTTCGACTGCACAAGGCTTTCGCTGCCCTAGCAAATACGGGCAGTATTCCCGTCGGTCGCCGAAAGCCCTGTGAAGCCGAGCCCCTGCGCGATCCGACGCCGACGTCGTGAATGATCCGGGTCAGCCGAAGGGCGCCCCGCATTGGAACGCCGCAGTGCCCCCCAAGTCGAACAAGCGCCCTTTCCCCCGGCGCGGCAATGCTGCGCTATGTATACCCGCCCCGCCGGTTCCGCAGGTCGGGGCGCGTGGGGCCGCGACAAGTGCAGACCGCACCCGGGGCGGGGGGCGGGGGGCGTGCGG
>JAPPOR010000922.1 GCA_028817905.1 Myxococcales bacterium | reverse complement strand
CTAGCTAGGCATCGATACACTACTCGGGCAGGTTTCCCTCGGGTGTCAGGAGGGGCGTGTAGATTGGTGTAGCTGGCACCAGCGTGCGCTCAAGCTCGGGCCGGTCGGGCCGTTCGAGGCTGACCAGGCCAAGCCAGGCTTCGCGGCCGCTCAGCAGCAGTCGGTCTCCCCGCAGGTCGGCCACGCGTACCTGGTCGCCCCGCAAGGCAAGTGGTACCTCGGGCGAAAGCTCTTCGGCTGCGTCGAGACTGTGCAGGTGGGTCTCGGCATCGCAGCCCTGTCCGGAGTGCGTGACCAGGAACAGTCGGCTCCCATCGTTTGCGGCGCTGTCGAAGGTGGCGCCTGGCAGCGTGTGCTGTTGTAGCACCCGGGCAGATCCGTCGCCCAGCTCGCTGCGGTAGAGTACTAGGCCCGCGTCGGTCCGTTCGGCGCTCAGCAGGTGCTCCAACGAGGCGGTGACCGAGAGCGGGTAGCCTGGCACATTGATGGGCGTCCGGGCGCTCGCCTCACCGGCCGGTTCGAGCGCGAACATGTCCAGGACCGCGCGAGCGACGGGCATGGCGGTTCCAAAGGCGGGTTCAGCACGCTCGATGCGCGTGACCAGCAATGCGCCGTCCACCACACGCGCCGGACCAAAGCGGCCGTGCTGACTGTCGAGCCTGGAGGCGCCCAGCAGCGTGAACGCCGGGGGCATGGCGCGATGGTCTAGCGCATAGAGGCGCAACTCCCGGATCGAACCGTATACGGTGGCTGGCGGTGGACACATGTTCGGCTGGCCGTTGGGCCCGGACTCGACGCAGCTTGCGGTGGCCACCGGCGCTTCTTCGATGGGCACGGCGTTGTCGATGCCCAACGCCTCGCATTGCTCTGGCTGGTTGCAGCTCGCCGACAGGTGTGCTGGGAAGACAAAGCGCCCATCGGGCAAGCGCAGGCGGGGCTGACCTTCGCCGAGTTGCCACGAAAGTTCCGCCTGGCCCTGGTCTCGCTGAGCCAGCGGGCTTTGTGGAAGCGGCACCTCGCCCACCAGGGATAGCGGCCCGTCGGCTCCAAACACGCGTACGCTCGGGACGTAGTCGCCGCAGGCGAGGCCCGCCTGTTCGCACTCCGAACGCGGCGCGGTGTTGATCGCCAGTACATGGGCGTTGGTGGCCAGCAGCGTATCCGGTGGGTATGCGAGCTTGAGCGTTTCGACCGCCTGCCCACGCGTGACGTGCAACCAAGGTTCCGAGTGGTCCGCTCGTCCCGCGACGCGGTGGACGCTTGCGGTGAAGTCATCACCCACAGCGGACTGCCAGCTGTGTCCCTCCGGCTCGAGCGGCAGGAACTCGGCGCTGACCCCGCGTGCCCCGGGTTCGGGTAGCGGCTCGTGCAGGGTGATGCGGTCGTGCCCCACGCCCAGCAACGCGTCCGTGGTCGCCAGGAGCTCCTCGGTCGAGAAGCCGACCGGTTCGCTTGCGAGCAGTTCCAGGCCGCCGCCCGCGAGCCGCAGACCGTGCAGGTAGCGGTTGCGCTGCGGCGACGGGGCGAAGAGCCATAGGATGTCGTCCTGTTGGGCGAGCCGGGCACCCACCGCCGTGCGGGCCCCGTCGGCCATCACCGGAAGGATGACACTTGGGCCAGCGACTACGCCCTCCGCGTCCCTTTGCCATAGGGACAGGGCCAGCGCACCCGTGTCATCGGCTTGCAGGGCCACCAGGGCTTCGGCTCCCCTCGGCTCGGTCCCCTCGGTTGTCGGTTCGCTGCCTGGGTCGCGCACGGGCCAAAGTCCCAGCAGTTCGGTCGCCAGACGGGTCAACACGGGGGCCGTGGGATCTCGCACGTCGATGTGCCAGCCGCCCGGGCCCTGCAGGAAGATGTCGTCGCCGCGGTAGTAGGCACGGGGATAGGCACCGCCGTTGACGAAACTCATGCCTACCGTCCCCTGTGGCATCGGCGTGGACGACACGGGTGCGGTGGGCCGCTGCGACAGGTCATGGACGATTAGGAACGTACCCGAGCCATCTTGTGACCGCACAAACGTGCGCAGCTGACCGCGCTGTAGGTCGACACCAGCGGCGGCGCTGGGGGATCCCGGGACGACGACCTGCCCCGGCTCGCCGAGGCGATGGTCTTCCAAGAAGCGGACATAGTGGATCGTCGCGGGCCCACCCGTTTCGGACGCGACGTCGGTCGCGTAACCGTGCTTGCTCGCCCACGCGCGGTATGTCATCGGCAGTTCGACCGCCTGCACCTGATGGAACTGGCCGTCCGCATAGCGATAGCCGGTGATCAGCAGCGCCTCGCGGGCCCCGCCTCCGCAGCCATAGGGATTGACGTCGCAGTAGGGGATCGGGTCACGCTCGCGCGCCGCCATCACCCAGTAGATCGCATCGCCCGCTGCGAGCGTCATGCGCCAGAACTCGCCGCGTAGGGTGACCTCGGCGACCTGTTGCAGCCGGTCGCCCTCCGACTCGACGCGTACCAGCCGGGTCTGCGGCTCGACGTCGCTGGGGCTGGAACCATCCGTGTCAGGCTTGGTATCAAAGGCGACCATCACCACCGTCGCCGCCGGGCCAGGTGCGGCGATCAGCTGTCGCGGCCGTCCAGCCAGCTGGAGCCTCGCTTTCACGACGGGGCGGGTCGGGTCGCGCACGTCCGCCCACAGCAGGTGGCCGCGATCGTCGGTCGCAAGCAGGTCGGTTCCAGCCAGGTCGGCGAGTGGCAGCTTGGCCGGTCGCCCGTCGTAGTCCCGCCCGACGCAGCCCGGCGGTGCGCTACGCGGGTCGGAGAGCCCGATTGTGGACTCGTACATGGGCGGTGGATCTTCTTCTTCCTCTTCGCCGTCAGTCGACAGGGGATTGTCTGTTTCCGTGCCGCCGCAGGCGGCCAGGCCGAGGATCAGGAGTAGGGCGAGACGGTTCATGGTTTGCGCTTGCTGTTTCATGGCTTGCGCCTCCTGGGTTGATTGGCGGTACCTCTGCGCCGTGAGACGCCGGCTTTGTCTGTGGGGGCGTCGGCCGATGGGGCGCGCGAGAGAGGAAACAGCTGGAAGTTCACCTGCACCACACGTTCGGGCTTGGGTTCCCGTTCGGCCTCCTGCAGGAGCTGGCGGCGGAAGGCGCGTACGCGGGCCTTGATTTCGTCGAACTTGTCGTCGCTTACCGCCAGCGTCACACACGATAGTTCCCGTTCTTCCCGATCCTGTTCGTCGAGCGCGGCGGCCGCCCGCTCGAGCATCATGTGGTGGTAGGTGTAGATGTGGTGACCTAAGGGGCCAGGGCCGGTGGTCAGCACCGGGTCGGCCTGCTCCAATTGCCCGTCGTGGTCGCGCACCAAAAGACCCAGCGATTCCAGCAGCGAAAGGGCCCGTGCGGCCTCTCGGGCCGTGATGGGAGGCACCAGCTGGTGTGCGATCCACTTGGGGTCCGGATCGAATGCAGGGTGGCGTACGAGCTCGCGGATGGCGGGCAGGTACCAGGTTGAGTGATAGGCTGCCTGCGCCGCGTCCAGCCTGCGGGCGGCGCGAAATTGGCGGTAGGCGGCCAGGCGCTCATAGGCGCGACTGCGCTCGCGCGTGGTCTCCGCTTGACAGTACTCGACTAGCTCGCAGAAGAACTCGGCCTCGGCGCCCGACAGGCTGCACCCCTGGGCGAAGCGCTCGGCCATGGTCCGGCTCAAGTTGCGTTCGCCGTCGATTACGAGCCGCAGGTAGTTCGATGAGCGGATCCCCGCCCGGCGCGAAAACAGGCGGAAGGAGAAGCCATAGCGCTGGGCCTTTTCGTGGTCGTAGTGGTCGGCGAGAAAGCGCCGATAGTCGACGTATTCGAACACCCGCGGTCGCCCGTCCTTTCCCACGTTTCCAACGTGTCAGCGCCGACGCCAGGTGTCGAGCCGTCGTATCCCAAAAGCGTGTACTGGCAGTACACATTCAGTGCCTTCTGGGTGGTGGTTAACTGAGCTTAATCAATGTCTTAGTTGCATCGACTAGGCCAGCGACGACCGCCCCGCACTGCGTTCGGGTACACACCGGAAGCGTGAGCGCGGCGCGGCGGAGGTTTCAGTGGCTTGGCGAGTTCCGACCACCAGGGCATGCCAGTGAGTGGCGGTGCCCTA
>JAPPOR010001088.1 GCA_028817905.1 Myxococcales bacterium | reverse complement strand
TTCCCACCTCAGCCTATCGGGTCACCGACCGCTGCCGCGAAGCGGCTTTGTTCAATACCTTTTAGGGTGACTTGGCGGGGGTGGGCGGCTCGAGACGGGCGTTCATGCCAGCTATCCCCACGTGATCGCTATCGCCGAGCTTGTCGAGCTCGGCGCAGCCCTGGGCCTCGTCGTGGAGATGCCAGACGTGGTCCCAGCCGGCGCTCGCGGCGGCCCCGGAGGCGTCCTGCACCGCCAGGACGACGGCCGGTCAGCAGCAGTGGTAGCAGGCGGCGCATGGCGGCCAGTGTTGCCGTCCCAGGCCTGTCCTCTGGGAGGCTTTGGCGCGAGATCTCGGGTTTCGTCCTCCAGCCGCTCAGCGGCCAAACGGACTCTGTCAGCGAAGCAAGTGCGACTTCAGCGCAGCCATGCTCTGCACGAGTCCCTGCGCTTGCAGCGTCTCCAGCAGCTGCGCCATGGTCATCGGAGGCTTGCGCAGCGATGACAGCTGCTTGGTCACCGCCGCACATACGGCCCCCTCCGCCAGGTCCAGCACGTCCAGCACGAAGTCGTCGGGATGTAGCGCCTCGATGCCGTAGCCTTCCAGCACCGACGAGGGGAAGTCTTTCAGGTTAAACGTCACCACCGTCTGCGCTCCGCTGCGGATGGCAGCAGCGAGCACATGACGGTCATCTGGGTCTGGCAGCGTGAGCCCGTCGATCAGGCCTTCGTAGCCCTCGACCATGCAATCGGGGATAGCTCGACGCATCAGCTCACGCGTCCGGTCGAGGGCGTCTGGCCGCAGGTCTGGCCGTTGTGTAAGGATGTTGCGGAAGCACTCGTCCAGGATCTGTTCGGACCATCGCACCCGCACGACGCCCGTCATCCCGATGCGTACGAGCAGGTCCCGCAGGGGCGCCGGATACAGCACGCAGGCGTCGAATACGACCGTGAAGGCCACGGCGATTCAGTATCCCAGCCCGAGCTCCTGGGCTTCAGCCGCGAGCTCATCGAGCACTTCTTCATGCTCGGCGTCTCGCTTTGCCTTGTACGCCATCACGTCTTCGGCGCGGATGCGCCGGTGCGTACCCACCTTCGTGTACGCGATCTCGCCCTGGTCCAGCAGCCGAATCAGGTATGGCCGCGACAGGTTCAGCAGGTCCGCCGCCTGCTGGGTCGTCAGCTCGGCGTGCACTGGGACAATCGTTACCGCATGCCCATTGGCGAGCTGCCCGAGCACCTCCAGAAACAGATCGAAGGCCTCGCGGGGCACGGTCGCGTCCACCGCCTGCCCGGACTTCCCTTCCACGCGCAAATGGCGCGGGCCACGGCGACGCGGAAGACCGCGCAGCACCTGCAAGGCCTCCTGGGCCTGGGCAGACGTTTTGCTCGTCGGGATATGGAGCGCGGATGAGGACATGGGAAGAGCTTGGTCCGTATTCGCAATAAACGCAACCACTCTTTTCAGGCACCATCCTGACTCGAAGCCAATGCCCTGGGTTCTGTCAGACAAGCTCGAGCGCTAGCTGTGGGGAGACGTGGCATCGGGGGGGCAACGCCGAGCGCGGCCGGTCGACGCGGTACCAGCGTTGCGCGGCCCGTGCTCACGCACCGCGGCCGGGTGCCACCGAAGCTCAGTCATCCGCGGCGATGATCCGCAGCGCGTCTTCGTTCGAGAGCGTCTCGAGCTCGCCGGAGTCCACCTGCGCCACCCGGCGGAGAGCCTCCTCGGTCCAGGCCGCCTCGACATTGGGTTCGACCGAAGCATCGAGCAAGTCAAGCGCCAGCTCTCGGCGCTCGTCGGCACTCAGCTGCCGGGCCTGCTCAAGCACCTCTGCGGCCTTCGGGCTCATTGTCACGAGGTTAGCACGCACAGCGCCGGCCGCCCTCCTGGGGCGCGGTGGGAGGCGGGGTCAGAGCGCGTGAGCGCGATGCAAGCTGCGAGCGAGGCCCTGTCTAGCGCGCCGAGCATGCGCTTTGACTGCGCTTCCGTCAGATCGCACTACGACTGTGGTCACGGGCTGGAGTCTGCCGGCTGGCGTAGAGCGCCCATTTGAGGCATTCTCTGGCTGTGAGCTCTGGTGGAGACAACACGATCCCGGCCATTCCGCGGGCGCCTATCAGTGACCTGGATGTCGATCGCGACGACGACGAGGCGCAGTGGGAGCGTCAGGTCATGGCGCTTGCGGAGCGTCGCCTGCGCAGCGCACGCGAGCGGCTCGAGAAGATGGGTATCGTGGACGAGGATGGGGAGCTGGTCTCTCAGGAACTGCCTCCTGACATGCAGCCCGACTCGGATACCACCTTGGAAACCGGCTGAGCACTTCGATGCATCGGCCGCTGATGATCGTGGTTGCAGGACCACCAGGGAGCGGCAAGACCGCGGCCTTCCCAACGGGTTCGTTCGGTGTAGATGGCTTCAACATTGACGATCGCTGCGCGCAGATCGTTGGCAGCTATCGCGCGCTGTCCGTACGGTTCGTAGGGCAGTTGCGGCTGAGTGCGAGCGCTTTATTCACGAGCACATCGACTCCGGGCGCTCGTTCGCGGTCGAGACAACTCTTCGCACCGTGACACCAATCGAGCAGGCCGGGCCGAAAGGGCGCGAGCTCGTGGACTTGCGACGCATCTTCGGTTTATCGCGACAGACTCCGAGGAGGAGAACATCGCTCGTGTGCTTCAGCGCGCTCGGGCAGGAGGACACGCGGCCTCGGAGCGGGACATCCGCCAGGTCTACGACGACAGCATCCGAAACCTGGCGCGCGCAGCGGCGGTGTTCGAGACCGTGCGTGTGTACGACTCCACGGCGCGGTGGGAGCTGCCGCGGCTGATCGCGATCAAGCGACACGGAACGTTGGAAGTGGTGGGCGACTCGCCGACATGGCTCGAGAGGGCTCTCGCGTTGACTCCCCGCTGACTCCATCCCCCGTGATCCGCCGTGATCATGCGTGCTCGTGCGTGTGCGGGTTGCGTCGAAATGATTGTGCTTTACTAATGATTCCAGTCGGTTAGTACGATTGCCAAGGTTGACGTCGAGGGTTCGAATCCCTTCTCCCGCTCCAGCCGACAGGCAACGATTCTCGCCGGTTAGCTCAGATGAGCTGACCGGCGTTTTCTTTGCTGCATGCGCGGTCCCCACCTCGGTCCCCACCCGGTCCCCACTTTGCGTGGGTGGAAGGGCCTCGAAAGCAGGTAGGGCGCGGAGCACAGCGCGCTGCTTCTCCGCCGTCTCGACGTGTGAGTAGTGCTCGGTCATGCGCTCGGTGACGTGGCCCGTCATGGAGCGAACGACCTCGCCGGTCGTGGCCTGCCGCAGCAGGTTGTTGAAGGTCCGTCGGAAGCCGTGGAGCGTGAAGCGCTCCGAGATGCCCGCGGCCACGAGGGCGGCGGCGAGTGGCTTCTGGAGGGTGACGTGGCTCATGAGCGTTCCGGCCTTCGAGGGGAACACCCAGCCGTCCGCGAACCCGGGCGCTTGCGCCTCGAGCATCGTCCGCCGGTGGTCCGCGAGCACCTGGGCGAGCCCCGGCGTCATCGGCACCGTGCGGGTGCGGTTGGTCTTCGTGGTCCCGACCTGACCACGCCAGTGCGAGCGCCGCACGAGGATCACCTCGCGCTGCTCATCGATGTCGTCCCAGCAGAGCGACGTGGCTTCGCTGATGCGCATGCCAGTCTCCGCCAGAACGCGAAACAGCGGATAGTGCTGAGGGCTGACCGCCCGCACGGCGCCGAGCAGTTGCGCAAGCTGCTCGCCGGTCAGGCAGTTCGGGTCCTCATCCACTTTCCGCTCCGTCAGGGCCTTCACGCGCGTCGTCGGGTTGCGCGCAAGGTCCAGCTCAAGCTCCGCATCCCCGAACATCGTCCGAAGAACGCGCAGCGCCCCGTTCACCGTCGCTGGCTTCAGCCGCTCCCCGAGCGCATCGCGCATCAGGACGACATCGCCCCGCTCGACCGCATCGATGTACATCTCGCCCAAGTGCGGCAAGACGTGCAGATCGAGCGCGCAAGCGTAGCGGCTAGCCGTCGACGGTTTCAGTGTGGGCAGCTTGGTACTCAGCCACGAGCGCGCGTAGTCCTCCACGCGCATCCGCGCCCGATTCTCGAGCTCTCCGGCTT
>JAPPOR010000039.1 GCA_028817905.1 Myxococcales bacterium | reverse complement strand
CTAGCTAGCTAGTCAGCTAGACGCGCGAGCGGGCAGCGGCGCGGTGCCGGAAACCGGGCGGTGGGCTGGGAAGGCTAAGCGCAACAGCGCCGGACAGAAGACCAGGTCGACGAACAGCGCCAAACCTACCGTAATGCTGATGAGCGTACCGAACTGCCGCAGGTTGCTCAGGTCAGCGATCGTGAAGACGGCAAAGCCCGTCAACAGAATGATGCTCGTGTTGATGATCGCGTTGCCCGCCCGATAGAACGAATAGTCGATCGCCTGCTCACGATCCCCGTATGAAGAGTAGTGGCTCTTGAAGTGGTGCAGAAAATGTATCGTGTCGTCCACGGCGATGCTGATCCCAATGGACGCGATGAGCAGGTTGCTCATATCGATCCCGATATCCGCGAACCCCATAATCGCCAGAATCGCCCCGATTGGCATGATGTTGGGCACCATGGCTATCAGCGCCAAGCGCAGGTCGGATAGCACAACCATCATCAGCCCGGTGATCACCAGCAGCGCCACACCGAAGCTCGAGAGCAAGTCGCCGATCACTGCGTTGTCGGACTGGATGGCCTGGTAGACCGTACCGGTCGGATAGACCTTGGCGGCGTCGCCGATATGCTCGCGTATGCCGGCCTCGATATGCTTGGACAGCGGCTTGTAGATCCCCGTCTCGTCCCACAGCATCCGGACGACCATCAGCCCAGTCGTGGCATCGACCGTCATCAGGCGGCGCAGGTCCTCTGGACCAGAGCTCTCGAACATCGTAACCACGTCGACAACGCCTCGCTGACTGTCGGGGAGCTGGTAGTGCTCAGGCTTCTGCCCGTGAAGGGCCCACCAGCTCTCGCGCAAGACGTCCAGCAAGCCGGTACTCGAGCGCACCAGCTTGGCCCCCTCGATGCGCACCGGATAGGCGAGAATGTGCTCTTCCAGCTTGGCGAGACGGCGCATGAGGTCCAGGTCTCGCAAGTCCTTGCCCGGTGGCGCCTCGATCAGCAGGCTGATGTCAGAGGTTCCGCCCACATGACCATCAAGCATGTCGATGGCCTTGCGTGCGCTGCTCTCGGCCGGCATCCAGCTCAGGGGATCATGGCGCACAACCACCAGGGAGTTTCCAAGCACGCACAACCCACCGAACAACAACGCCCCGACCAAGACCCGGTTTCGCCCGCGATAATTGAGCCCACCCGGCCCGTGGGCCGGGCGTGAGAACCGATTGCATTGCTCGAGCAGAAACCCGTGCAGGTTCCAGCGTGTGCCGGCGCGCGCCGGCGTGGAGGAACCCGTGGCCTCACCGGGCTTGGTATCGACGGGCACCGGCTGACCGAAGCGACCGCGGTGACAAAACGAAAGAACCGCGGGCAGGAAGACCAGCGACTGCAGCAGAGCAATCATCACGCCGAAGCCGGCGAAGGTACCGAAGTCTCGAATCGCGTCGAGTGACGCAAAACGGAAACTGAGTAGACCCGCAAACGTAGTCAAGGTCGTGAACAACACCGGCCGCCCCGTCTCTGCCAGGGCGGCCACGGCTGCCTGACGGGGCCCAGGGTGCTCGACTTTGCATTGCCGAAAGACGGAAAGCATGTGCACCGAGTCGCCGATGCCGACACACACAAGAAACGAAGGAATAATCGTACTGATTACGGTCATCGGAACGCGTGCGATCGCCATCGCACCGACCGTCCAGATGGCGGCCTGCACCACGACCACGATCGGACCGAGCACCGCCGCCGGATGTCGAAAGGACACGCCAAGCAGGATCATCATGAGCAGGATGGCGATCCCGTTGACGATCCCCACATCGGCCATCAGGTAGCGGTTGAGTTCGCTGGTGAGCGCCGGTACGCCGCCAAACTGGACCACGAACTCTTCGCTTTGGAACGGCGCGGCGATCCTTCGGAGCTCCTCATCGACCCGCGCGGCGTCTTCGGAGTCCATGAAGTCGGTCCGCACGAGAATCACCGAATGGCGACCTTCCGGGCCAACCACGTGGTCGACGATGCTCTTGCGGGACAGGGCGTGGGCCCTGAGGGCAGCCAGCTCCGCGTCGTTTCGGGGCCACACGTCCAGCAGCCCGCGAACGGTAAGCCCATCGGCCGACGCCCGCGTGTCGCGAACGTTGACCAGGGAGACCACCTCGTCAACGATGCTACCGCCAGCCTCGTCCCCCCATTCGGTATCACCGAAACCGGCGAAGTCACCCGCGGCAGCCGCCGCGGGGTTGTCCTCGTCCTCGTCCTGGCGATCCCGCGCACGCACGAGGATATTCCCATCGGCATCCCGCAGATCCCGCTTGCCAGCACTCTGCAAATCCAGATCGATGGCCTCGATCGCCGTATGTAGCCGCTTGAGCTTGTCCAGGTAGGGCTGACTAAAGACGTCACCCTCAATCACCAGCATGAAGACGGCATCGACACCGAACAGGTCCTCGAGCTTCTCCTGGATCCGCGCCTCCTCCGACGCGGCGATCATCATGGCCTTGTAGCTCGTATCGGTCATGACCGAGCCCGCCGCCTTCGCCAGCAGCAGCGTGATGACCAGGTTGACCAGCAGTACCGGCCACCGGTTGCGCACGACGAAGCGCCCCCAGGCACGGAAGAACTGGCTCTCAGTACTGGCCGCCTCGGGCGGCAGGGATGGCTGGGTCATGGTCGGTGACCTTGGTCCGCCGCGGACCGCTCGCCCTGGCCGACCCAACAGACCGACGACCGGCTCGTACAGGCCCCCCTTGGACAGTGTAGGTTCGCCGAGGATCTTACCAGGTCAACGGCTCTGCGACTGGACAAAGAATACCTCCCCGCACGTGCTGCAGGTCAAATTCAACGCAATCCTGGCCCGCGGCGACCACCTTGGCCCCAAATGGGCCATCCCGCATTCTTCACGGCGCCCGCCGCCTCTCGCGCTACCAACTTTCCTCACGCCGCTGCTGCTTCCGGCAGTTTCCAGCAAGCGAGTCGGTCGCTCACCGAACGCCTCATACGACCGGGCTCCTGGGCCAAGCGCTAGGAGCCGCCAAAGCGACCTGGACAAACCGAATATGCCCCTGACGAAGTCCCCGTTGCACCGCCAGCACGATCTTTTCAACCTCAGCCCGACGCAACCAGCTGCATCCCGCAGACGGTGTGCTAAGCAGCAGCACCCGCCGGCTACCACCGCCGGCTTTTGCTCCTATGAATCCCGTTTCTCCAAAGCGCGGCCTCGCGTGGGCATTTTTTGGATCGGCAATGGCTGCCGCGTTCCTCGTTCCGTGGAAGGCTGCCACTGCACACGGAGAGCCCGAACTCGCTGTGCTCGTGATGCTCGCCACCGCCGCGATGTTCAACAGCGGGCTAGCGCTGGTGCAGACGGTCCGGAAGGCGAGGTCGCCCACGGGGGCGTCGTGGCGCACGACGGGCTGGGTCGCCCTTGTATTCGCCCTACTGACGCTCGTCGGGAACCATGCGAGCGCCCATGCCATCTCCCTGATTTCCGGTGCGCTACTGGCAGTTGTGCAGCGCTGCGAGGTGCTCCTGGTGGCGGTCGTGGGTGCGCTGCTGCTGAGAGAAAGTGTGCGGCCCGCGTTCTGGATCGGCAGCGGGATCGCCGTGCTTGGTTTGTGGGTGCTAGAACAACCCGGCACCGGCGGCGACGCGTTCGACCCACTCGGCGTCCTCATGGGCCTCGGCTCGGCAGCGTGCTTCGGGAGCATGGTGTTGTTGGCGCGCGGCTACTCGGAGCGCCTGCACCTGTTGCCATTCAATGCGATCCGTCTGTGGCTGAGTGTCGGGCTCTGGTTCGCGGTCGAAAGGCGCCTGCCCGGCACCTCCGAACTCCCCGCGGGGCTCCTGCTCAACGCCGGCCTGGCCGGCTTCTTTGGACCCTTTCTGGCCCGATTGTCGCTACTGTTGTCTGCCCGACACCTGCCGGCCAACGTGACCGCGCTCACCGCCCTCGCAACCCCGATCATGACCCTGGGGATGTCGTACCTGACGCTGGGAAACCTCCCGACCACGCGCGAACTACTCGGCGGAGGCATCATGCTCGTCGGCATCGCGGTGCCGTTGCTGGCAGTCGCAGTCGGGCAACGCCTGGTCTCCCGCCCGGCCGGAAGCTAGCGACCTTGTCCAGAC
>JAPPOR010000143.1 GCA_028817905.1 Myxococcales bacterium | reverse complement strand
CCTTGTCCAGACGCATCCATTCGAGGCAACGCGATCAAACTTGACGCAAACGCCCGCAGAACGCTGACTCAAGGTCGCTAGTCAGTTGCCGTGCCGGCTCGTCGCCCACATCACCACCCGTCGGCGGCCATCGGGCAGGTCACGGCGTGTGAACTTGATGTCGGGTCCCAGCACCCGACGGCCTTCCTGAAAGAGGCGGGTGTTGGCCTTTTGGGCTTCCTCATTCGTGAACGTGAAGCGCACGCGGCACGTGCGGCTACGGCACTCCAGGTCCTCAAGCTGGCCCTCGTGGATGTCGACGCGGTCGAACGTGTTCTTCAACACCGCCTCCCGTTTGATCGCGAAGCCCTCCCTGCCCGCTTCACGGTCGAAGCGCTGCTGCACCCGCGCCACGGCCGGGTCATAGCTGAGCGGTTCGTCGTCGGCCTTCTCGATGGCCGTTGGCCCCGAAGGTCCGTCTGGGATGGGTCTCGCACCAGCCGGGTCCGATGTCGGGCTCGGCCGGGTGTGCCCCGCTCGTGGGGGCGCTTGGCGGGTAGTCTCAGTGTCAACCCGTTCCTCGGCCCCGTTTGGGACCGCTGATGGTTTCCCATCGGAGGTCCCGGCCAGGTAGAGCCCCCAGCCCACCGCAGCCAGGATCAACAGTAGGGGCCAACGGCGCAGCACTGGATGTACGGTCCGGCTCAGATGCTGAATCCGAGCGTGCCTAACACGCTCACCGAGTTCGCGGTATTGCTGTTGAACAGGGCGTTGTAGCGGACTTCAGCCCCTACCAGCACGAACAGTGACAGCATCGCGTTGAGCCCGGGCGACAGATAGAACGAGCTTTCCGATGTATCGCCGCTCACGGCAAAGCCAGCGGCTCCCCCGCTCACGGAGAGCGACTGATCGGCGAATCCGAGGCCGAGGGATGGCCGGAGGATGAGGGGGCCGAGCTTCCACTCGTAGCCTCCCTCGGCCGACAGCAGCAGGGTGTTGCCGCTGATATCGATTTCGGCAACTCCGGTGTCCGGAAGGTCCGGAGAGATGCCGAAATGGTACAGCACCATGCCCCCGACGTAGATATCGGTAGTCGGGATTGTCAGCCCGGCGCGGGCTCCCAGGGCAGGGCCCCACGGGTCGGGCGCACCTTCTGGCACGTCATCGGTGTTGGCGCTGATGCCACCCAGAATGCCGACGTACAGGCGCGGTAGGGTGTCCGCCTGGGCGGAGGAGGTCAGCAACAGAACGGCCAGGCCGCCGAAGAGCAAGGAAAGGGTACGCATGGTCCGGACCCTATCAGAAAGTCGCAGCCGACCAAGCCGGTACCTGTCACGTACGATACCTGAACCTGGCTTTGGAGATCGCCTGCACATCGGACCCGCTTACACCCACCGTGAGCGCCACCGCTCCTGGCTCCTCCAGGGGGAAGGCCCGGATGACCAGCGCATCCCCGGGGACAACCGGCGCGGAGAATTGCGCCTCGAGCGATACAAATCGCTCCGGATCGTCCCCGGCGAGGTGCTTGAGCGCCAAGCGGCCTGCGATGCCGTAGGTACACAGGCCGTGGAGGATGGGTCGCTCGAAGCCCGCCTCCGCCGCGACCTCGGGGTCCGCGTGGATCGGGTTGATGTCGCCGGTGAGCCGGTAGAGCAGCGCCTGTTCGGGCCGGGTGGCAACGGTGTCCTCGAACAGCGGGCTATCGTTCTTTTTGGGCCGCACGCGCAAACGCGCCGGCGGGCGCTCACCTCCAAAGCCACCCTCGCCGCGCAGCAAGAGCTCCCAGGTCGTGCGTGCGCAGGGGGCTCCATCCACGGCGGTTTCGGCGTCCACCACCGCCAGTGCACCGATCTTCAGATCCCATAGGCCGCGCAGCTGCGCACGGGTCTCCATGTGCCCCTCGCTGGGGAACGGTTGCAGGAGCTCGACACGCTGACCCGTATGCAGCAACTGCAAGAGGTCGGCCCTGGTGGCACGCAGCACGTCGAAGACGGGATCGAAGGCCGGGATGACGCCGAAAGTCGGCAGTACCTTCGGTGCTGGTTTGTCCAGGACGTAGCCAAGGTCTTCGCGACCGGCGCCGAGGGCTAGCGCGTACAGCGCTGGGTCCCGCCACGTGTAGCGCTGCTCGCCGTGCGCGCTGGTTCCTACGCTCGCTCGATCCAGGACCATGTCCAGCTCCTCTGTGCCCGGACACCGCGGTGGTCCATCCCCTGGGCAGTTGGGGGTGGCGGCCGTGGTCATCAGGCATCCATCTACGCCCATACCCCACGGCCGCGGCGCCTTTCTAGCCGTTCTTGGTTGGCTTAGGAAGGTGCAATCGGTATCGGAGGCCAGAAATTTTGTCGCGATCAATTGATCGAGAAGTCTGGCCTTGCCTTGCCTTTGCCGGGCGGGGGCGCACCGGCTGCGCTGGCCTTGTTGCCCTTTTCGCGCAGCCCGCGGCCGAGCTTGCCGCCGGCGAACACCTGCTGCCAGTTGCGCCGGTAGGTGTCGGTGGCGACTTGGGCCGGCCCCGCACGATGCCGTGCCTTTTGGGCGCCCTGGGCTTCGGCGGGGTCGTGCACGACCTCGACCTCGCAAACGGGCGACGACGGCTCGACCGGACGCAGACGCACCAGGGTCTGCTCGTTGACCGCCTGTCCTTCCTTGAGGGGGCGCACTTCGCCCGCGAGTAGTTCGCCGTCGCGACAGCGAATGATTCTGGCCCCTTCCCCATCCTCGGTGGGGCCATGTACGAAGGCCAGGTCGCGGCTGCGTTGGCTACCGGGGTCATTCCGCTTGCCTGCCCGCGCTTCAGAACGAGCGGCAGGCTCCTCTTGCCGCGATGCCACCGCCCCAGTCGGCCGTGGCCGCTTCCGGGCGCCTTTCGATGACTCACCCATACCTACCCAAAATTCATAGGCTACCGGCGCCTGGTTGTCTAGTAGAGCAACCTGGTTGCGAGGTGTTGGGGGCGAATCGCTGGCGTCGAAGCGCAAGGCGCGGGCGGGATGGATGCCCGCGCCTTGCGCTTCGGGGTGGTCGCATCCGTGGGGTGCCCCCCCCAAAGCACGCGGGAAGGTGGTAAATTCCGGGCGAGCATGGCCTCTGCGGTTCCGCCCCAGCTAGCGCACATCGGACTCGTCGTCATTGGGCGCAACGAAGGCGAGCGGCTCGCACGTTGCCTGCGCTCGGTGCCACAGGGGGTGGGCGCAGTAGTGTATGTCGATTCCGGGTCCACGGACGACAGCGTCGCGCTCGCGCGCAGCCTGTCTGTCGAGGTGGTCGAGCTCGATATGTCGGTTCCCTTCACCGCGGCTCGCGGCCGAAACGCGGGCTTCGCGCGCCTGCAGGAGCTCGAGCGTGGGGTCGAGGCAGTCCAATTCGTCGACGGCGACTGCGCCCTGGCAGAGGGGTGGCTCGTGGCGGCCCTTTCAGCTCTCGACGCGCGCCCGGATGTCGTGGCCGTCTGGGGTCGGCGGCGGGAGATGGCTCGAGAGGCGACGCCGTTCAATCGGCTCTGCGATCTCGAGTGGGGCCAGGACGCTCCCGGTGAAACCGAGGCCTTCGGGGGGGACGTGATGGTCCGCACGGCTGCCGTGGTGGCCGTGGGTGGCTACGACGCCCGCATGATCGCCGGCGAGGACCCAGACTTCGCCGTGCGCTTGCGGCGCAATGGAGGGCGCCTGCTAAGGATCGATGCGGACATGACCTGGCACGACGCTGACATGCACACCATCGGCCAGTGGTGGCGCCGGGCCTACCGCTGCGGCTACGCCTACGGTCAGGTTTCGGCCAAACACGCTGAGGATGGAGGCGATTTCTGGCGGTCGGAAAAGCGCCGGGCCCTGACCTGGGGTCTGGCGGTGCCGATCGCGATACCTGCCCTTGCTGCGCCGACGCTGGGCGCTTCGACCCTGTTGCTGGGTGCCTACCCCTTGCGGGCCGCGCGGCTGGCCCTGCGCTGTCGCAAACAGGGGTGGGGTAGCGGGGATGCGGCCCTGTGGGCGACCAATTGTATCGGGGCCAGCTTCCCCGAGGCGCTGGGGGTTGCACGCTATTACTGGGACCGTGTGCGTGGGCGGGGCGGCCGCATCATCGAGTACAAGCGCTAGCGACCTTGAGTCAGTGCTTCGTGGGCGTCG
>JAPPOR010000209.1 GCA_028817905.1 Myxococcales bacterium | reverse complement strand
GTGAAGCCGAATCCCTGCGCGATCCGACGCAGAGTTCATGAATCATCCGGGCTAGGCCGGAGGCGAGCATGAGCGGCAGCGACAGCAATCAGCGAAACCTCAAGCCAGTCCGCGTGATCGAGGACATCCCTGTACAGGGGAAGCACCGTCTAGACGAGGGCACCGCGAAACTCGAGCTCGTCCCGATGCCAGAGCACCTGTGCATGTACCCGGAGCTCGGACGCGGCGGCATGGGCCACGTTCACCCGGCGACGGACCGCAATCTATTGCGGCCAGTGGCGCTCAAGCGACTCGACAAGCGTTTCACCCACACCCAGTTCTATCGCGATGGGTTCATCGCCGAGGCCCAGATCACCGGTCAGCTCGAGCACCCCAACATCGTGCCGGTGCATGAGCTTTCTATCGATCCGGGCGGGGTGCCGTACTTCACGATGAAGCTCGTTCACGGAACGGGCCTCGATCACTGGCTCACGCAGCGCGCGCCTGGCACCACTGATCGGCTCCAAGAGGGCCTGGAGATCTTTATCAAGGTCTGCGATGCGATCGCCTACGCACACCACCGGGGCGTGATCCACCGGGACATCAAGCCCGAGAACATCATGGTCGCCGACTTTGGACAGGTCTACGTGATGGACTGGGGCCTGGCACGACTCACTCGACTGGCGCCCGCATCGGGACAGGGCGCGCAAATGAACACCCCCGGGGCTGTGGGAACCGGTGACTACATGGCGCCTGAGCAGGCCCGCGGCAACCCGCAGGACATGGACGAGCGCACCGACGTGTTTGGCCTGGGCGCGGTGCTGTACGAGATCGTCAGCGGCAAGCGCCCCTACGGCGACCACTTCGATCGCAAGGTCATCGTGGAGCGCGCGCGCGACGGCCGGGTGGTATCGATCGATGAGGCTACCGCTGAGATCGGTGTGTCCAAGCGGCTGCGGCAAATCGTCGCCAAGGCCATCTCCGTGAACCCGGACGAGCGCTACCAGAGCGTACAAGCCATGAAGGAAGAGGTTCGCGCTTTCCTGATGGGCGGGCTACACCTGCCACGCCAACTCTTCGAGGCCGGCGATCTGATCATCGAAGAGGGCCAACCGGGCGACAAGGCATACATGATCATCGGTGGCCGCTGCCGTGCCTTCCGCGTAGTCGACGGCAAGCGCGAAGACCTGGGAACCATGGGCCCAGGAGACGTGTTCGGTGAAATGGCGCTGATCCTGGACGAACCGCGCGCAGCGTCGGTGGAGGCCGTCGACCGGGTCGCGGTGCTCGTCCTGGACAAGCCCACCATGGACGAGGGCCTCGGCATGGCCGGCTGGACCGGCGCCCTGGTCAGCGCCCTGGCGCAACGCTTCCGCAACCTGGAGCAAAAGGTTCGCGACCAGGGGCTCCGCCGCTAGCTAGCCCACATCCAGGAAAGGGCGCGCCCTTTCCTAGCCCGCCAGAGCCAGAAGCCCCAGGCGTCGTTTGCCACGCAGGGCTTTGACGCTGCGTTCGGTGCGCTGGGCATCGGCACGGCAAGTATAGGGGCCGTACAGGGCGGCGATCTGCCACGGGCGCCCTGCCCTGGTGGCCTTGGCGCCCCCTGCTTGCTCGCCATTGTGCTGTTGCAGCCGTCGCGTGGGAGCGTTGCTCACGCCCACATAGGTGCGCCCCAGACGTGACGAAACGAGGACGTACACGAACCAGTATTCCGGCATCCGCCGCAGCATAGCGCACCTAGCCTGGGCTCGCCCCAATCTAGCTGTCGAACGAAGCCGACCACGCCCCCACAGTTTCTAGCTCCGAGACGCAACCACAGCCATCTTCGAGTCGCTCCCCGGAGGCGCTGAAGGTCATAGGAAGGATGCGGCGACCGGTGGCGTCGCGGCCCGTATCTGCTTGCATGCCACCTCCGGACGTTTCCGCGGTATCCGTAGAAACGTCCGTGGTGCGAGGCAAAATGAAACGGATGCCCTACTATATCTGCTCCGCCAAGCCGGTGTTGGTCAAGGTTCCAATAGGTCTGTTGCCCGGTTATCCGGGCTCCTGCGCGAAGAACGCGTCGAGGCTGACGGTGTCCGCCAGTAGGTCCTCACTGTAGTGGTTGGGCTTGAGACCGGCTGCGGTGACGAGCACCAGCTGGACCGCCTTTCTGGTCTTCGTGACCGTTTCGAAGACGGAGAGCTTTTCGCCGAGCGCGCGAGCGTATTGGCGGTCGATGGTGAAGGGCATGTCGGTGTACTTCATCTCGCACGCGGTGATTGTATCGTCGTCGCGGTCGAGCAGAAGGTCGATCTGCGCTCCGCGTGCAGGTCCGGCGGTCCCGGCCACTCGCCTGCTTGGGAGGTAGCGCCAGCTCGAAGCCGTGACGCCGACCGAAGTGAGTCCAAGCCGCTCGATGATGCAGTCGACATGCTTGAAGCAGAGGCGCTCGAAGGCATAGCCGGCCCAAGCCGAAACCGCCGGCGACCGGGACTTGGCATGCCAGTAGCGCACGCCGTCGCCGCGCAGCGCGGTGCTGGGCGCACCGTCGATCCAGGCCAGATAGAAGCCCGAGTATTCGTCCATCAGCCGGTAGAGGGTCTCCTTTTTGCGCCGCCCGAATGGTGAAAACGCGGCAACGAAGCCCGACGCCTCGAGCTCACGCAGGTATTGTTTGAAGCGTCCACCCGAGCTTACCCCGGTATGCGTTGCAAGCTCGTCTTGCGACAGACCAGAGGCATTCGCTGCCAGAGCGCGAACGATAGCGAGATGCGCTTGAGAGGAAGAGAACAGGGACTGAAAGAGTGTATCAAACTCATCGCGCAGCATTCCGTCGCGTCCGAAACAAAGCTCGCCGATGATCTGCGTGACTGAGCGGCCGCGGCGCACCTGCTTGAGGTAGTGAGGCACGCCGCCAATCGCCATGTACAGCAGGGCGACCTGCTGGCGGGGCAGCTTGACCGCGCGCGACCGAAGGAAGTCTGCTGTCTCTGCGAGCGTAAACGGACGCAAGGCGATCCGTTGTGTGATTCGATTGTAGAGGCCGCCCTTGGCGAATACGAGCTTGTCGAGCATCCAGGCCGCGGCGCTTCCGCAGACGATCATGCGCAACGTCCTGACCTTCGAGAGGCGCGCGTTCCAGGCGTGATCGAGCGCCTGCATCAGCCTCGAGCGATGAGTTGCGAGCCACGGCAGCTCGTCGAGGAAAACGATGATTGGCGAGCGCGGTTTCCGCTCCGCGAAGTCCTCGACGGCGGCAGCCAGCAGCTCGAAAGCCTCGCCCCAAGACGCGCACGGCGAGAGCGGGCGCCCTTCGTAGAAGACCCGGCTCAGCTCGCGCACGAAGCGATCGATCTGAACGCGCGCCGCCTGGTCCTTCTCGCCCGTAACCTCGAAGTAGGTGTGCCCCGAGAAGACCTCACGGACCAGGAACGTCTTGCCAACCCGCCGCCGTCCATACAGCGCTACCAGCTCCGCTTCCCGCGAGTTCAACACCTGGCGCAGCCGCTCCTGCTCGGCCGCGCGCCCCACGATCGATTCCGCCGCCATTACTAAGAAATAGCGGCGGAGTCTTCATCTCGCAACGTTATTCCGCCGCCAATTCACACAAATAGCGGCGGAATCTGCTGCCTGCGCGACTTAGCCCCGCCCTAGCCCGTCGACGAGCTCATCTACTGGATGCACGCGCATGGCCAAAGAGGGCACGCGCGAACTCCGGGGCCCAAGGTCAGTCCGTAGTTAGCCGGGACCCCATCGCGCTGTGGTCCAGCCGGAAGTGGGCGTCGTACCCGTAGCTCACGCTGCCATTGGCCACCTCCGAAGCATGCGCCCAGGTGGTGGACGCAGGCAAGGGGCCGTCGCAAGTGAACTGCAGGCTACGGACCGTTGTGCCGTCGTCCCGGCTGATGCTCTGCAGCTGCCCGGTGCCCACTCCCGCCACCACGTCGTCGTAGCTGAAGCTGTACGTCGTGTCCGACGTGGTCAGGCTGGCAAGGCGACCCGGGATGCTCGGGTCGTAGGCTAGAGTCTTCGCTCAAGCCGCTGTCGGATGCTCCCTCGCGGGCTTCGTCAAGTCCTGGGCGAGTTGCTTGCCCCGTAGCCAGGCGCGACCCCGCGCCTGGGCCTGGGCTTCCATCCGTTCGGGGGTGCCGA
>JAPPOR010000583.1 GCA_028817905.1 Myxococcales bacterium | reverse complement strand
GGGTGTGGCACAACGACGGCGTTGCGATGGGGAGCCCGCAAGACCCAGAGCCCGAGCTAGCGCTTCAGCGGTCGCTCTTGCGTCGCGCCCAGGCTGGCGACCGCGCCGCGCTCGGGCAGCTCTACCGAGCGTTCGCGCCGCGCCTGTACCGCAGCGTGCTCATGCCCAGGTTGGGCAATCCGCAGGCCGCCGAGGATGCCCTGTCGGAGACCTTTCGCACCTTGATCGAGCATCTTCACAATGTCGACGCTGAGTCCCGTAGTCTCTACATCTGGCTTGCGCGCGTGGCGCGCAACAAGGCGACCGACCAGCACCGGGCGCGACAACGTGGCGGGCGGGCGCTCGCCAGCTTCGAGCACATGTTGAAACCGCTGCGGGCAGACGCCGACCTTGGACCGGCGGCGGAGATGGAACAGCGCGACAATCGACGGTTGTTGGCGCATCATGTGGAACGCGTCATGGACGAGCTCAACCCCCGCTACCGGAGGGCCCTGACCCTGCGCTTCATCGAAGACCGCACCCGTGCCGAGTGCGCCGCGGCGATGGAGGTTCGGCTCGGCACCTTCGACGTGCTGCTGCTGCGGGCGTTGCGCGCGTTCCACCGAACGTGGGAAGTGAAGGTCGGCTCTGCCGGGGAGGAAGTGTCGTGAGCGATAGGCGCCCCGATCCCGACGCGGAGCTGCTCTCGGAGCAAGGCGAACCGACCGAGGAAGAGCTGGCTGAAGCGCAGGCCCTGGCCGAGGCGCTTGAGCGTGGCGATGCGGTGGACGTCTCGGTGGACGCGCCTGTGGACGTGAACGCCTTGCGGTCGGCGGCGCTGCTACGCCACAGCGCCGCGCGCGATGTCCTCGAAGGGGAGCGGCTGCAGCGTGGGCTCGATGCTCTCGAGTCGTTCGCCGAGGCCGCGCATCCGGTGAAGGTGCGCAGGCTCCGCTGGGGCACCGCCCTTGCGGGAGGGCTCGCGATCGCGGCCGCCGCCGTGCTCGCCGTGCTGGGGGGACCCTTCGACGAGCGGTCGACGACGGCGCCCGCGGGGGTGGAAGCGCCGGCGGTCCAGCGTGTGCCGAGCGCCGCTCCCGGAGTCGGGCGCGCGCCGGCACCTGCGGCAGCGCCTTCGCTCGCACCTTGGCCGCCATCCCCGACGGCCGCCCTGCTGGCGGCTCAGGCGCGCCTGGCGGGGAGCCCGGCGGCCATCGCAGAGGTGGACGCGGCGATGGCGGATTATCGCCGCGCCATGTGGACGCGTCTGCGCAGTCACTATCCGCGGCCGTTCGGCAGCTTGCGGATTCGCAGGGGGGGCGCACCATGGCGCGAGTGAGCCCCTGGATCCTGGTGCTCGGACTGTGGCTCGGGGCCTGCGCGCAGCCTGCCCAGCCCGCGCCCGGGCCATCTGCGCCGGGGCAGGAGCCCGCGTCGGGTGCCGCGGCCGCCGCTTGGCTCGACCGCGTCGAGGCCGCACACGAGCGGGTCAACGCAGCGCTGGCGCGCAGCGATCTGGCCGAGGCACGGGGTGTGCTCACGGCTGCCCTCTCGGCTGCGGCTCCCGAGCGCGTGGACGCGTACCATACGCGCGCGGTGCGCCAGGACCTGTGCTTTCGCCTGGCACGCGTGGAACTTGCCGCCGAGCAGCCCGCGGCCGCCCTGGAGGTCGCGCAACGGGGGCTGGCGCTTGGGCAGGGGCAAGATGTGCTCACGACCAATCTGTGGTTGGCGGCGGGCCTCGCCCACGAGGCGCTGGGCGCGGACGGGGAAGCGGCCGACGCCTATCACCGGGCGCTCGTGCTTCAGGAGCGGCTCTTGACGCAGGTGCTGGCGGGCGCACAGGATGCCGGCACGCCATGAGGGAACCACGCTTCAGGTCCAGGACGTTGTGGCTGGTGCTCGCACTGCTTCCCCCGGCATCGCTTGGCTGTGGGGGGGCGATGCCGGAGGGGCCGTCCCGCGGGTCTCCCGTGGAAGTCCACAGGGAGTCAGCGGCAGGGGACGATGTGGAACGCTACGTGGTGCAGATCGATGAGCTCGGCCTGGCACTCCATGCGGCGCTCGGTGAAGCGCCGTCGGAGGAAGAACTGCGCGAGGTGGCGCCGCCACCCCCTCCTGCGCGGTCGGGTGATGCGGCGCGCCCAGCGCTGGCAGCGGACCCCGAAGCCAGCCCGTTGAGCGAGTCGCCCGACGCTGACTGCCTGGAGGCCGCGGACATCGTCGGGCGCATCTGCGAGCTCGCGGAGCGAATCTGCGCCATTGCAGCCCGCCAACCCCAGGACACCCGGGTGCAAGCTCAGTGTGATGATGGCCGCCGTGCCTGTGAGGGCGGCAGGAGGCGGTTCGGCGCCGCCTGCCCACCCGACTGACCACCGGAACGGGCAACCCTACTGGACGATACCCGACAGACACGAGGCGCCGCAGTCGCCCAGTTCCCGTTCCTCCATGTGGGGGCTCTCGTTCCAGATGAGCGCTTCTTGCCCGTCCTGCTCATAGGGCAGCCACTCCACAGTGCCGAGCTCCGGGTCCTCAAATGACGGGTCGCCCGTACGCGCGAAGTTCGTCCACGCTTTGATCATGCGGGCCGCGAGGACGGCGGTGGCCGGGTTGTCCCGGTCGTGCAGGTTGTTCAGTGAACCGACGTCGTCGTCCCACGTTCCAAGTGCCAGGGCGACATCGGTGCCGTGTCTCGCGGCGATGCCCGGAGAATCAACCATGTGATAGCGGTAGGCCAACGCCGAGCTCTCCACGCTGTGGGCATGCAGGTTGTGCTGCGCCAGGTAGTTCCAGTGGATCGACGTGCCAGGTCTCTCATCGCCATTATTGCCTCCGATGATCGTGAGGCCCTCGGTCACGCCCTCGTGAATCGCCTCGGTGACGCCACCTGCATGGAGGATCTTTCCATCCGGGGCTGGCCAGCCGCTCCAGGCGTCGCTGGCGGCCCGCCATGTCTCGTAGTCGGCGTTGCGGACGCATTCCAGGACATTGTCGTCGATGTCACACCCCATGGATGCCACCGCCTCCTCCGCACGCATCCGATGGGTCTCCAGGGAGGTCATCACCGGGTCGCCGCTTTGACCGATGATGCGGTGAAAGAGACCGTTCCTGACCTCTGGAAGCACCAGGGACAGGTCGTTGACACCGACCGACCCCCCGGACTCTCCGAAGAACGTGACGTTGCCCGGGTCTCCCCCGAAGTATCGAATGTTTTGGTGGACCCACTTGGCCGCGGCGAGGAAGTCCAGGATGTTCCAGTTGCCAAAGTACCCGGTTTCGGGGTCCTCGAAGGCCGGGTGGGTCATCATGGCCGAGCCAGCCTGCCGGTAGTTGACGCTGACGACCACAACGTCCCCCTGGGTCGCAAGGTGGTTGCCCGCGTATGGACGCCGATTGGAGCCGTCGATGCGCAAGCCCCCCCCATGGATCCAGATCATGACCGGCCGCTTGGCCTCGACATCCGTGCTGGTCGTCCAGATGCTCAAGAACAGACAGTCCTCACTCAGGTGAACGCCGCCTCGCCGCGGTGTGATCAGGCCTCCAAAGATCCCGTCGCTCTCTGCCGGGTTGGGGCAATCGGGTCCCATCAGATCTGCCTCGTAGATCTCGTCGCCCCACGGCTCTCGCGGTTGGGGAGGGCGCAAGCGGTTCTGTCCGCCGGTACTCGCAGCGTAGTAGATGCCGAGAAACTCCGGCGTCGGCTCTTCCCCGTTGTGCATGTGACCGCGGACCAGCCCGCTCGTGGTTCGTACCAGCAGCGGATCCTCGGGCTGCTCTAGTAATGGCGATGCCCCGTCTGTCTCCGTGGCTCCCAGGTCATCCGAATCCGCCCCAGGATCGTCCTCGTCCACCGACCCGCTATCCGTGCCCTGGCCGGCGTCGGGTGGCGCTCCTGCATCCGCTCCCTGTTCGCTGGCAGCCGGGTCTGTTGCGGTTTCACGCTGCCCAGCTTCATCCTCGGAACACGCACAAAGGGCCAGCAACGCGAAACCAACAGCGATCCGTAGACAGTGAATCGGCATATGCTTCTCCTTCAGGCGGGGCACTGCTTTTGAGTTGCGCCGAGCCTAACTGCCACACGGCCCGTGCTCAACGCCGTTCCGCAGCGCCGCCGCAATGCTGAGCCAAGACCTAG
>JAPPOR010000928.1 GCA_028817905.1 Myxococcales bacterium | reverse complement strand
CAGGGCTTTCGGTGAAGGAGGGAATACTCGCTGTATTTTCGACTGAGGCGAAAGCCCTGCGGAGTCGAGCAGTTGTGCGAGCGCGCGTGATTTGGTGATGGATGCGGGCTAGCCCGCATCCATCGCCAAGGCACGTGATGATCGTGCAAGTGATCGGCTTCGCAGGGCTTTCGGTGAAGGAGGGAATACTCGCTGTATTTTCGACTGAAGCGAAAGCCCTGCGGAGTCGAGCGGTTGTGCAAGGGCGCGTGATTTGGTGATGGATGCGGGTCAGGGGGCACCGGTCATTCCTGGGGTGAGGCCCCCTCACGTGTTGACGTTGGTCACTCCAGCTGCCGGGACGCCGGGTCTCAACAGCCTTTGAGCGAGCGTCCGGGTCATGGGCACCGCGTCCGGTTCCGCGTCCTGAGCCCCACCGGGTGGCTCTCCATGTTTGAGCCGCTTTTTCTTGAACTCGAGTGTCAAAGGGCCAGCGAATCGCCCTATCATTAGATGATGGGCAAGCTTAAGGGTGGCATTCTGATCGAGGTCGTGAAGTTCCTGCGCTCGCGCAAGGAGGAGGCCCGCCGGCTGTTGCGACCGGAGCTCCATTCCTACTTGGAGGATCGAGTTCTGGCCAGCTCCTGGTACGACGAGCAGGACTACTTCGAGCTGCTGGAGGCCGTGGCCAAGCTCTACGATGCGCCCGATGGCGTCGACCCCTGGGTGCTGATGGGCCGAACAGGGGCCCAGTCGAGTCTCGGTTCCGCGTACCGCTCGATGGTGAGGGTCGGCGATCCGGAAACGACGTTGAAGCAGTTCCCGTTGTTGTGGGAGGTTCGGCACGATACCGGCCACGCACGAGTTGCCATCGATGGCCCGGGCGAGGGCCGGGTGTGGTTGCGCGACTACGCACTGGTTTCGCATCAGATCTGCAAAGCGATCCAGGGCACCATCACCGAGCTGGTCCATCAGTCCGGCGCGCGCGACATTGAGGTTGAGAAGCTGCAATGTCGAGCCGCCTACGCGGAAACCTGCTGTTGGAAACTCTCCTGGCGTTTCGGGAACGGCCCCTAATACGACTTGATCACAACTGTCGTGATGGATCGCGCAGGACCCTCCACCCGCTGTGGCGAGGGCAAACCACCGAATCGTCCGTGGTGCCGCCTGCCCAGTGACGGGGCGCGGTCGTACGGACGAGCTCATTGTCAGCGGCGGGCCAGGTTCTGTCAGTCCTGAGCGTTTCCATCGTCGCCCTCGCATTGTAGAACCGGGTCTGGTCCAGGCGGCAGCATGGAGCGTTTGGCTACGGGCCAAACGATGCGCTTGGCGGTAGAGCAACCCATGGACGCTACGTGCCGCGATCGCGGCATATTGCCCGGGCTGGCACCAGGAGGGCTGGCACCGAGCAGGGGGTATGAGGGGAAGCAACATGATCGGTACGCGGTTGAGCCAACACCCAGGAAGCTTCCTCCTATTCTGCATGGTCTATGCAACCGCCTCCGCAAGCTGCGCTGGCGACGCATCCGGTGACCCCACAGCCCCGGGGCCAGCAAACTCCACGACCGCCCAGAATGTGCACGCGGACACCGCTCCTCCTCCCAACGGGTCCCCAACACCCGAAGGCGCCACAAGCATGGGTGCCGCCACGAGTGGTCTAGGGCAAGCGCCACGAGCCACCGCACCGTCTCCGGATACCTCAGGTGCGGGCGACCCTGACATTCCAACGGGCAACGGGGTCCCTGGCGCGAGGGACCAGCAGGCGAGCGCGAAAGAGCGCGATCCGGACGCCGGCACCGCCGACGCCATGCCGAGCGCCGCCCAAGACCCGCGCACACCTCCCGATGTCGCCCGGTCCTGGCATGAGTGGCCTCTGCCGGGCAAGGACTACAACAACTCCCGGTACACCCGGGACTCGCCCATCACGAGTGCCAACGTTGGCCAACTGACCGAGGCGTGGCGGGTCGAGCTTAGGGGACTGGTCGTCGCCTACGGGTTGTGCTCCACCGTGCGCATTATTGTCGATGGAACGGTGTACGTCGAGGACCTGTCTAGCTCCGTGCGGGCCATCGATCTGAAGAGCGGGCGCGTCAAGTGGGCTGTCCGGGGGGCCAACTTCAACCCCGGACCCAACGGCGTTGCGGTGGGCTGGGGGAAGGTCTTTGCGATCCGCGGTTCGGACTCCGTCGTCGCCTTTGATGCTGAGACAGGTGATGAACTCTGGGCAACGCGCGTGGTCGACACCGCGACCGCTGGGATCGACATCCAACCGACGGTCTTTGACGGGCAGGTGCTGGTGAGCACCGTGCCGATCAGCACCCGGGGCATCTACGTGGCCGGCGATCGCGGCATTCTGAAATCACTTGACCAGGAGACGGGACAAGAACGCTGGCGCTTCGACACCATCGCGTCGCCCGACGACGTCTGGGGCGATAGCAGCGTCAACTCCGGTGGCGGGTCCTGGTTTCCCCCGTCGATCGACGTTGCCAGTGGTCGCGTATTCTGGGCGGTGGCGAACCCAGCGCCGTTCCCTGGAACCCGCCGGTTCCCCAACGGCTCGAGCCGCCCCGGGGACAACTTGTACAGCGACGCCACACTGGTTCTGGACGTTCGGGACGGGGCCTATCAGTGGCATCATCAGACCGTCCAGCACGATCTGTTCGACCGCGACCTGCTCCACACCATGTTGACGACCGTGGGAGACGTGCCAGTGGTTGTCAGCACCGGCAAGGAGGGTCGCGTGTGGGCAAATCGACGCGACAACGGCGAGCTGCTCTGGGGCCCAATATCCGTCGGCGTACACATGAACGATGAGCTCACGGAGCTCAGCGAGGCGACAAGGGTGCTACCCGGTTCGTTTGGTGGCGTCTTGACACCGCCTGCACTGGCAGATGGGGTCGCCTACGTCGCCACGCTCAACGCACCCACGAGGTACCAACCCGACCGAACCGCCTACTTCGGAAGCGAGATCAACACGATGAACGGCAACCTCGTCGCGATCGACGTAGCCACCGGCGAGGTTCTCTGGGACACAATGGTCGAGGGCGACCCGACCGGAGGCGCGACGGTCATCAACGACCTCGTTCTAACGGCAACCTTCCAGGGCGAAGTCTTCGCCTATCAGCGGGCGACTGGTGAGGAGGTGTGGCGCTGGACCGCCCCGGGAGGCATCAATTCCTGGCTGTCGGTGGCGGGAGACACGCTCGTCATACCCGTTGGCTCCGCGATCCCGGCAGTCGTGGTTGCACTACACCTCGGCGGCGATGGCACGGACCCCGGCTCCCCCGCACCTGGCAGCCCGCCCGACGACGTTCCGGTGGAAGTCTCGGACCCCAACACGTTTTCTGCCATCCACAGGGACATTCTGACACCGAAGTGCGCTGGACCCGTGTGCCACGGTGGCAGTTCCACCGGTGGAAGCCTGGTGATCGATGGGGGAGCCGATGCGAGCACCGTGCGAGCTGCGCTTGTCAACCGCCCACCGAGCGGCTCGGCATGCGGCACCTCTGGCCAGTCGCTGGTCGTGCCTGGCAACCCCGACATGAGCCTGCTGTACCGCAAGCTCTCGGACAACCCGCCATGCGGCGCTCGCATGCCGCCAACGGGACCGCTCACAGCGGATGAGATGGGCAGAATCCGCACCTGGATCGAAGACGGCGCCAACGAGCACTAGCTAGTTCGCGCCCGGAAATGGCGCTTTCGCGGCCCGCAACCATGGGAGCCCGCGAACGCATGGCTTGATGAGCACTTCGGTGATCGCAGGCCAAGGCGCCTTCGGAGGGTTTCCCTTCGCTGGCCGTTAGCCTTGCATCGTAACTGGCTGCGCCGTGCAGCGCCTGGCCAATAGGGGGCGATACGTCGACGTCATAGACCTGTTAGGGTTCAAGCGCCCATCACCGTCTATGCCGACAGTTACGCCGCAAGGCTACGGTCGCTCCGCTCCCTCTCTGGGCTCCGCCCAGGCCCGGGCTAACGCGGACGACCTGTTGGCGCGGGACAGTCGCTCGCAATGACCGGATCACCTCTGATGCGTTTCCAGGCGGTGTTTCTGGAAGCGGTGTCGAGTGAAGATGAAAAAAGTTCAAAGAGCACTTGACAGCGCGGAGGGTGCACAAAGCCGAGTCCTCGCTGCCCCTGCTCTTTGTGC
>JAPPOR010000511.1 GCA_028817905.1 Myxococcales bacterium | reverse complement strand
GTGCTGGGGGCGGCGGTGGCGGCGGCGACAGTCCGGGAGGTCCCGGTCGCCGAAGGGGAGATGGGGACGAAACCGAGTGTGAGGAGGTCGGGTCCGAGATCAAGTGCTTCAGCCAGGGTCTCGTGGAGACCGTCCCCTTGGCAGGTGTTCCGTACCGCCTTCACTATGACAGCCGTCGACATGCGCTCGCGTCGACTTCGGATTCCGGCCTGACCATTCCGTTGAGCGACGACCCGATCGATCCCGAGGTGTACAAGATCACCCTACGCCTGGAGATAGCGGGACGGACCGAGGAGCTGGAGTTCGCACCATCTTCCGGCCTAACGCACCGCTTCGAGTGGGACGGGATGGATGCGTTCGGACGGCCGATGAAAGGGCTCACCGAGCTGCGTATCAACGCCTGTTACGAGTACGACACCGTGGACTATTGGGCGCTCACGCGTGAAGATGCGGACGACCCCGAACTGCCGGTATTTGGGCAGCCCATTCCCCAGTCTCAACGCGTGGAATTTGGCTACGACACGACGACCCGAGCCGTGGTCGCCTGCCGCCGCTATACCCACTTTCTTAACGCCGACGTGGGTGGCGACGTCGGCGACTGGAGCTTCGGTGTTCACCACTTCTATGATCCCGACGAGCGTATCCTCTACGAAGGAAACGGAACCATCCGAGCGGGCGAAGCTCGCGGTTTGAGTGCCCAGTGGTTTGCAGGTGCCCATCCGCAGGACGCGACCTCTCTCGACGATGCCGACACGGCGCATCTGCAGAGCTCGATCGTGCACTTCGAACCCGACGGCTCATTACTCCTGCTGGATATTTCCGGAGCTACCGATACGTACCTGAAGTCGCGTGCCCCGGACGGTACCCTGACGCTGCTGGCGAACCGTCATGAGAACGACGTGTTCAATTCGAACCCGGACGCGCCGCAGAACATCCGGGATATCGCGTTCGACTGCGCCGGCAATCTTCTGGCCTACCAGGCAGTGGGCAGCCAGGGGCTCATCGTCCGGTTCGAACGCGATGCCGACGGCAAGCTAGTCGGACCCGGTACCATCGTAGCGGGTGGTGGCACTACGACCGAGGATGGACCCTTGGCCCTCGAGACCCGCATTGATCCACCGCCGACCCTATCCACCGCTGAGGACGCGCGGTACGTCATCCCTCGCGCGCGGATCGAGGTGGGACCTGACTGTAGTGTCTACTATCAGGAGCAGTCGCAGTTCAACTCCGTGGAGCTCCGCGTTCGCCGAATCGGTCTGGACCAGCGCGTCTACGATGTGGTCGGCTTCTGGAATCAGGTTCCGGTGGGTCGGACGACATCGACGGCCATACCAGAGACCTTCACGGTAGCCCCCGACGGCTCCGTGCTTGTTGCCGAGCGCACGCTGGGGTTCCCCTACACGGATCGAGTCGTTCGGGTCCCTCCGGATGGGAGCGAGCCGCAGGTGTTGGCAACCGAGGAGGACGTTTGTACGTGTGATGCGGCCTACTGTCTTTCTGATTGCGAGTTCACGGCTATCGAGGCGGACCCCATAACCGGAGATGTCTTCCTGGGGACCCAGGACAGGGCGTCGGATGGGTCCATCAGCAAAGGGCGCATTCTACGAATCGACGCCGAAGGGACCCCAACCGACGTCATCGGATACCGTCCGGTCAATGCTTCGCATGCCTGGGGTGAGCCGGGAAGCCAACCATACGACATCTCCTACGTTCGAGACCTCGAGTTCGACAACGATGGCGTTCTGTATCTGACGTCGGTTCAATCGAATGTCCTTGTACATCAGGTCCCTCCGGGTATCTCACCCGGTGCCTTCATTCGCCGCGTCGAGCCGCCGCCTCCAGGTTCGAAGTTTTTCGGCGGTTCGCTCGTTGTGCCATCCGCCGATGGTCGTGAGCTCCACGTCTTTTCGAACCGTGGGCGGCACCTCGCGACCCGCAGCGCCCTCACCGGCGAGACGCTCCTGACGTTTGAGTACGACAGCGCGGGGGCGCTGATCGGGATCCTGGACGCGTTCGGCAAGCGCACGCAGATCGCCCGTCAGGGCCCGGGGCTGCCGGTCACCACGATCACCGGACCCTACGGTCACGTCACGACCATCAGCGCGGCTGGCGGCATTCTGACCAGCTTGCAGCCCCCGACCAACGATCCACCGTACCGCTTCACCTATCACGCAGACACCGGGCTGCTGGCGTCCTTGACGGACTCCCGGGACTACACCCATACGTATGACTACGAGGACGGCCGCTTGGTGCTCGACACCGCGGCGGACGGCAGAACCGTCGCCCTGTCCCGCACCGTCGATGGTCCGGTGACGGTCGTTCAGAAGACCGAAAGCGGCGTCGGGACAACGACCTACACGGTCGACGCGACCGACGTAGAGCACGTCGTCCGAACCGTGGAGTTTCCCGACGGGACCCAGAACATGACGGTCACCGAGCCGGACGGCACGAGCGTGCTGACCTTGGCCGATGGGACGGTCGTGACGACCAGCCTCGAGCCTGACCCCGTCACGGGGCTCTTGAACCCAGTGCGCAGGACCACGACTACCTTGCCGAGCGGGCTGACGCAGACCGAGAGCTTCACGATCTCTACGACCGGTCCACCGTCGGGTGGAGACCAGTTGGCGTGGGACACTCGCACTCTTGCGACCGAAGTGAATGGCAGAGTCGCCTCGGTCGTGGAGGACCGGGCTACCCGAACGACGGTGTCGACAAGTCCGGAGGGCCGAACCAGCACGGTCGTCTTCGACCAGCTAGGCCGCCCCATCAGCATGGCCACGGGAGATAGGTCTCCATTGACCACGGCGTATGATTCGGACGGTCGCGTGTCGTCGACAACCTTGGGAACTGGTATGGAGGCGCGAGCCACAACCTTCGCGTACTATCCAGAGACCGGCGGTCTGGAGAGTGGCTACCTGATGTCCATCGACGGTCCCCTTCCGAACGACGTGACCACGTTGGTCCCAGACGCCTGGGGGCGGACGGTTGATGAGGTACGCCCCGATGGCGAACACGTTCTGCTTGAGTATGACGCAAGCGGAAACATGACGTCGGTCACCCCTCCTGGTCAGTCAGCACATCTCTTGGGCTATACGGCATTCGATGCCATTGCCAGCTACACCGCACCACCGGCAGAAGCCGGCGGCGCCGGCGCGGTCATGACGACCGACTACACGCTTGCGCGTGAGCCCGATGTTGTGACAGACGCGGCACTTCGGACCATCGACAACACCTATGATGCTGCCACCGGTCGGCTGGCTTCCACGGTGACCGCTGCGGCATCGGTCAGCAGATCGTATGACAGCCAGGGACGCCTCTCGCAGCTCCAGCGGACGGATGCACAGGGGTTGCATACTTTGACGTTCGAGTACGATGGTTCACTCATCACGCGCGAGACCTGGGGAGGCGACGCGGGATTGACGGGCGGCTTCCTGGAGCGCGTGTACGATAGCGACTTCCGGGTCTCGGAACTGCGCATCAACGGGCAAACGAGCGGGCCTGCCTGGGTTCAGCACACGTACGACAACGACAGTCTATCCACCGGAACGCAGGACCTGGACGTCGAGCGAGACCCCCAAGACGGTTCGGTCATTGCCACGACGCTGGCGGGCATCGAGACCAGCAGACAGGAAAACGGGTTCGGGGAGCTCGACCTTTCCACCGCTTCGGCCGGGGCCACCACGCTGTATGTGCAGGACGTGACCGCTCGGGATGCGGTTGGGCGCATCACATCACAAGATGTCGGCGTAACCGATGGCGCCGGTGGCCTGACGACGACCACCCTGGACTACAGCTACGACCTGGCCGAGCGGCTGGAGACGGTGACCACAGATGGCGTGGTGACGAGCAGGTACGTGTATGATGCCAATGGCAACCGAACCGAGCACCAGACGGCACTCGGTACGGTCATCGGTCGCTATGACGGCCGCGACCGCTTGCTGCGCTATTGCCCCGAGGACGCGGGCGGCGCCCCCACCCCGGTCGCCGGCCTTCCCTGCTTCGAGTATGATTACCTCGAGAGCGGGGAGCTGCTGTCGAAGCTGGATCTCATGTCGGGCGAAACGACTACGTACGACTATGACGAGTTCGGAGCGCTGCGCAGCGTAGTGCTCGGCGACGGCACCACG
>JAPPOR010000551.1 GCA_028817905.1 Myxococcales bacterium | reverse complement strand
GCGTCGGCTGCACCGGCTGTTCAGGCACCGACTTCCCCCGTTGGGCCTTCGCCATCGGCGGGGGCGCCCGATCCCTTTGCCGGCATGCCGCCGCTGGTAGAGCGCGAGTTGCTGTTCGGCGATCCCGAGATCGACCGTGGGCGATTGTCGCCGGACGGCAGGTTCCTCTCGTTTCGCAAGCCCTACCGGGACGTGATGAACATCTGGGTGAAGGCGACCGCGGAGCCGTTCGACAAGGCACGTCCGCTCACCGCGGACAGTCGCCCCGTGACCGGATACTTCTGGTCCGAGGACAGCCGCCGTATCCTATATGTGCAGGACAAGGGCGGCGATGAGAACTTTCACCTCTATGCCGTCGATCCGGCTGCCAAGCCGGAGGACGCAAGCGGCGTGCCCGTCGCGCGCGATCTAACGCCCTACGACGGTGTGCGCGCGTTACTCTACGCCGTACCGGAGAACACACCGGACAGGGTGATCGTTGGGCTCAATGACCGCGACCCGGCGGCGCACGACGTCTACGCGCTTGATCTGAATACGGGCAAGCGGCGGCTACTGATCAAGAACGACCTCAATGCTGTGCGCTTCATCGTCGACCTGCAGGGCCAGGTCCGGTTGGCTATCCGGTTGGACCAAGAGGGCGGCACCGACATTCTCGAGGTTCGCAACAACCGCGTGGGCGAGAAGCCCGTCTACTCGTGCACGGCGGAGGAGCGCTGTCAGCCGATCCGCTATCACAAGGACGGCCGCCGGGTATACCTCTCGACCAACCGGGGCCAGCGTGACCTGGTCGAGCTCGTGTTGTGGGAGCCCGGGACTGGCAAGGAGGAATCCGTCGATGCTGACCCACAAGGGCAGGTCGACTTTGGCGGCGCGTTCTTTTCGGACGCCACGGACGAACTGGCATTCACCTACTATGTGGGCGACCGCTTGCGGGTCTACCCGAAGACCGAGGCTGCGACGCAGGATTGGCAGCGCATCGTCGCGGCCCTGCCCGACGGCGACATCAGTTTCCAATCGGGAACCGAAGACGACTCCCTCATTCTGTTGTCGGTCGGAGCGGATATCGACCCGGGAGCCAGCTATCTCTACGATCGCACGCGTGGCACCGTCGAGCTGGTCTATCGGCCGTTGCCCAAGCTGCCGCTCGAGCGGCTTTCGCCGACCAAGGCGGTTCGGTACACGGCGCGCGATGGCCTGACGATTCCCGCCTACCTGACCCTGCCGAAGGGGCTGGCCAGCAGTCCCAAGCCGGCGGCGGTGATCCTGCCCCATGGGGGGCCCTGGTCGCGTGACCAATGGGGCTACGATCCCTTCGTGCAGCTGCTTGCCAATCGCGGCTACGTCGTGCTGCAGCCGAACTTTCGAGGTTCGGCCGGGTACGGCAAGAGGTTCCTCAATCTCGGGAACAAGCAGTGGGGCACCGGGACGATGCAGCACGATATCACCGACGGCGCGAAGTGGCTCGCGCAGCAGGGCATCGCCGATCCCGAGCGCATCGCCATCATGGGAGGCTCGTACGGAGGGTATGCCACCCTTGCTGGGGTGGCCTTCACGCCCGAGGTCTACGCTGCCGGTGTCGACATCGTGGGACCTTCGTCGATCAAGACCCTGCTGGAGACCATTCCTCCGTACTGGGCCCCGATCAAGAAGATCTTCTCGGTCCGCGTCGGGGACCTCGATGACCCCGAGGACGCCGCGCGCATGCGGGCTCAATCTCCGTTGCACGCCGCGGGCAATATCAGGGCCCCGCTGTTGGTGATCCAGGGCGCCAACGATCCGCGCGTCAAGCAGTCCGAGTCGGACCAGATAGTCAGTGCCCTGCGCGAACTGGGCCGACCTGTGGAGTACCTGGTCGCGCCTGATGAAGGTCACGGCTTTCGGGGCGAGAAGAACCGCCTGGCCATGGCGGTGGCGATCGAGCGCTTCCTCGCGAAGCACATTGGGGGGCGCGCCCAGAGCGGGATCAGCGACGAGGTGGGAAAGACCCTGGCCGCGATCACAGTCGATGTCTCCCAGGTGGGCAAGGGCGGCGCGGCGGCAGTCGCTGTACCCGAGGGGATGCCCGCTCTGTCGGGCGCGCAGGTCGAGCCGGGCGAGCAGACCTACGTGACCAAGCTGATGATGGGCGAGCGCACGGTGGAAGGTGTTGCGAAGCGCAAGATCGTCGAGGCCAGCCAAGGCGGCAAGGCGGTGCTGCGCGTGGAGGAGCGTGTGGAGACGTCGCGGGGTGAAGGCAGCGACACGATCGTGCTCGACGCGTCGACCTTGCTGCCCCTGTCGCGGTCCGTCAAACGGGGCCCGGTCGAGATCGCTGTAGACGTGGCGCCGGCCAAGGTGAGTGGGCAGGCCGTCATGATGGGTAGCAAGGTCCCGATCGACAAGCCACTGAGCGCCCCCGTGTTGATGGAGGGAGCTTCCCTGCAGCTGGCGGTCGCGAGCTTGCCGCTGGCGGTGGGCTATCAGGCGGCTCTGCGCAATTTCGATTTGCGGTCGGGTGAACTGGAGGGGATCTCTCTGGAAGTCGTGGCCGAGGAAGAGATCACCGTGCCCGGCGGCACCTTCAAGGCGTTCAGGGTCTTGCTCAAGCGCGGTGACGACGCACTGCCCTCGACCTTGTGGATCGAAACCGCGGCGCCCCGTAGGGTGCTGAAGGTCGAGGCACAGCTGCCAGCCCAGATGGGGGCGGGTACCGCTACCCTTGAGCTGAGCCAATGATGGGGTGGTGAGACTGTCCGTAGCGCTGGAGGTGCGGCCTTGACGACGGTGTCCAAGGGCCTACGTGCCCGTCGACATGGGCGCACCGGTCACAACCGATTCGATCTGGGAGGAGCTTGGGCGGCAGACGTTTGCCGTACTTGGGATGGTGAATGCCAAGGGCGAGGCCCGCACAGCGGGTATCGTTTACACGGTTCACCAGCGCAAGCTCTACATTGCGACGGACAAGGAAAGCTGGAAGGCAAAGCACGTGGGAGGCAACGGGCATGTCTCATTGACCATCTGCATTCCCAAGCGCGTGCCGTTCCTGCCGTTCGTGCACGTGCCCGCGGCCACCATTACATGTCACGGTAGCGGCCGGGTCTTGGCCTATTCCCAGGCGCCTGCGGAGGTAACTCGTGTGCTCGCACGCGGGCTCGAGGAGACTGGGGGTGCGGGGAGCGTATCCATCATCGAGGTGTCCCCAGAAGGGGAGTTCGTCACGTACGGTGTGGGCGTGTCCATGCTGACGATGCGCAAGACCCAAGCCGCGAGGGGGCGCGCCGCCGTCGCGTGAACGTTGACGATTTGAGGAGCCCTGCCACGAGCATGTACGCTGTGCTGCGGAAACCGAGCATCAGGAGGCCCCATGGCCACGCCCGCAGCCTTTTGGGACGGCATCGCCGAGACCTACGCCAGCAAGCCAGTGGAAAACCCGGAGGCGTTCGAGCGCAAGATCGCGATCACGCGGGCGCTCATGACGCCGGAGTCGGTCGTGCTGGATGTCGGCTGCGGGACGGGCTCACTGGCGTTGCGCCTGGCTGCCAGCGGCGCCCATATTCATGGCCTGGATATCTCCAGCGAGATGAATCGGATCGCGAAGGAGAAGGCGCGCGCAGCGGGGGTCCAGAATGTGACCTTCCACTGCGGCCCGTTTGATGCGGCGTTCGACCGCTTCGATGCCGAGAGCCTCGACGGGGTGTGTGCCTACAGCATCCTGCATTTGCTCGAAGACCACCACGCTGCTCTGGCCCAGATGTACCGGTTGCTCAAGCCAGGTGGGTTCTTCGTCTCATCGACGGTTTGCCTGGGGCAAAAACGCTACCTATACGGTCCGGTGCTGTGGGTGATGCGCATGTTCGGCAAGGCGCCCATGGTGAAGCTTCTCACTGCGAACGCCCTGGCCGACGACATCGGCGCCGCGGGTTTCGTCGATGTCGCCCAGCCCGATGTCGGCGCCCAGTCCGAGGTCGCGTTCATCACTGCGCGCAAGCCCTCCTGACCCGGAACATTCATGACTTCGACGCCGCCTCGCTTGTCCCTCGACCCCACAGGGCTTTCGCGGAGACGTTGTTCCCTGTGAAGCCGAACGCCTGCGCGGTCCGACGCACAGCCCAGCGGTGCGCTGCGTGGCGCAGCAAGGGACAGCCGCGCGCCC
>JAPPOR010000880.1 GCA_028817905.1 Myxococcales bacterium | reverse complement strand
CTAGCTAGCACCCGACCTGGGACAGGAGTGCGGCGTGCACTTCGGCTTCGAAGGCGACCAGAATCACTTTCTGCACGGAGCTGTCAGTCGCCAGATGCTGACGTACGGCGGAGACCGCCACCCGGGCGGCCCTGTCCGAAGGATAGCCAAACACGCCACAACTCACCGCTGGAAAGGCGATCGAGGATAGCTCGTACTCCCCTGCCAGCCGCAAGCAAGCCTGATACGCCGAGGCCAACAGCGCGTCCTCCCCGGCGCTTCCGCCATTGTACACCGGCCCGACGGTGTGGATCACGTAGCGGGCGGCCAGCCGAAAGCCCGGAGTGATCCGCGCCTGCCCAGTGGGACAGCGTACACCCGGCTCCACCTCCGGCACCCGCCGACACGCAGCCAGTAGCTCCGGACCGGCGGCCCGATGGATCGCACCATCGACCCCGCCTCCGCCGAGCATGCGCTCATTGGCAGCGTTTACGATTGCGTCGACCGCAAACCGGGTAATGTCACCCCGTTCCACCAGCAGCGCGCCCATGCCCTGAGCTTAACACCACATGGGACCTCGTGGTACTGGCACCCCATGAGTGGATGGGAGGGCTTGCGACGTACCCCGCATGTTCCGGACGCCGCGCTGGCGGCCCTGGTCATGGCGATTGTCGGCATGATGATCATCCCGCTGCCCACCGCGCTGCTGGACATGCTAATCGCCGGGAACGTCGCGGTGTCGGTCATCATGTTGCTGGTGAGTCTGCACGCACGCGAGGCCTTGGGGTTCGCGGCGATGCCAACCATCCTGTTGCTCTCAACCCTCTACCGTCTCGCGCTCAACGTGTCCTCGACACGCTTGATCCTGCTACAAGCCGACGCTGGAGAGGTGATCTCCGCCTTTGGAACGTTCGTTGTGCGAAGCGACTACGTGGTTGGCGGCGTAGTCTTCCTGATCCTGACGCTCATCCAGTTCCTGGTCGTAGCACGAGGGGCAGAACGGGTGGCCGAGGTGGGCGCGCGCTTTACTCTGGACGCCATTCCCGGCAAGCAGCTGGCGATCGAGGCAGATGTGCGGAGCGGGCTGATCGGCCCGGAGCGGGCACGGAAACGGCGCGACGAGCTCGAGCGCGAAAGCCAGTTCTACGGCGCGATGGACGGCGCCATGAAATTCGTCAAGGGCGACGCGGTGGCGGGCATCGTGATCACGGGCATCAACCTGTTCGCGGGCATCGGCATCGGCATGGGTACCCGCGAAATGTCACTCATCGCGAGTCTGCAGACCTACGGTCTCTTAACCATCGGCGACGGGCTCGTCTCACAGCTACCCGCGCTGCTGGTCTCCACCAGCGCCGGGGTGCTGGTCACGCGCGTGGCAGCAGAGGACCGCAACACCTCCCTCGCAGGACAGCTAAGCGCACAACTGTTTGGTGATAGGCGGGTGCTTCGTGCGGGGGCGCTTTTCTTGCTTGGACTCGCGCTCGTGCCGGGATTGCCAGCACTTCCCTTCGCAGGGCTGTCTGCCATCACGCTGGGCGTTTCGTTCCTACCCCACCACCATCCTGCGCAGGCGCCCGTGGGCGAGCTGCTGCTTCCGCGGTCCCCCGAGGCCCTGTGCCTGGAGATAGGGCCTCAGCTCGCGGGGGGACACGCCGAGTTATCAGCCGCCCTGGGACGAGCCCTCGACGAAATGCGGGACGCGCTTGGTGTACCACTGCCACCCTGCCGCATACAGGCGGGCGCCGGCCTCGATGCCGGGAGCTACCGGTTGCTCATGCGGGGAACCCCGCTCGTGCTCGGCAAGCTCGAGCGCGCCACCGAGCCAGAAGCGACAGACGAAGTGATCGGGGTGTGCCGCACTGCCCTGTCGACCCACGCCGCGGACCTACTCGACCTACAGACCGTGCAGCGAATGCTCGATGCGTTGGAGCGCCATGAGCCGGCCCGCGTGAGACAGCTGGTCCCCCAACCGCTCACCCTCAGCCGTGTCCAGGAACTGCTGCAACGCTTGGTGACCGAGGGCGTTAGCATTCGAAGCCTGGGAGACGTCCTCGAAGCGGCGGCCAAGAGCCTGCATGGGGGCGGGGCTCCGAACGACAGCACCGGACGGGAACAGTGGTACGCGGACGTTCGCGGGCGACTCGGTCGTAGCATCACCCACGCCCTCGCGCGTCAGGGAGTTCTGCGGGTGCACGCGCTCGAGCCCATGCTGGAAGACGCCATCCGTGACGTCCTGGGCCGCGCGGGCGACACCGGCTTCTTCGCGCCGCCCCCAGATCTCGTCGAAGACCTCGTCGCGGCGACGCGAAGGACGGTGGCGGACGATGCACCGGTGCAGACGGTACTGATCACGGCCGCGGATCTGCGCGCCACTCTGCGTGGAATGATCGCGACGGATCTTCCCGGCGTGCCGGTTCTTTCGTACCTCGAGGTAGCATCGGACCTGGACGTGGAGCACGGCCCCCCTGTCGGCGCGTGAGGCGTTGAAATCGTAGCAGTTTTGGACACTGCGCAAACACCTGGCGAGAACCCCAGCCCGGGTCATTGATGGCTCCGACGCCGCCTCGCTTGTTCTGCGACGCCACTGAAATTGCGCCACCCTAGAAAACGCCAGGAGTTCCCCGCCGGCCGTCGAAAGCCCAATAAAGCCGAAGCACTGCGCAATCCGACGCAGAGTTCACGAATAATCCGGGCTAGCCGGCTGGCCAGTGCGACGGAGCGGTGCCATTCGAACGGCGCGTATGATACATCGCGCACGCGCCTCTTAACGCGGACGCTACCCGTGGCCGAGCAAGCCCCGACCCGCCCACAAAGCCAACCGTCCGGTCGCGCCAGGTTCTGGCTGAGCATGGCGTGGGTAATGCTGATGCTCTTCGCATTCCTCGTCGGAATCCGGGGTATGGGCACGGGCTTCAAGGATGTGGGCGGAGACGCCCTCGATACCTTCTTCGCGGCGACACAGAATCCGTTCGTTGGCTTGGTGGTCGGCATCCTGGGGACCACGATCGTGCAGAGCTCCTCGGTCACCACGTCCATGATCGTGGCGATGGTCGCGGCGCCCCAAAACCCGCTGCCCATTGCCAACGCCATCCCGATGATCATGGGCGCCAATATCGGCACCACCGTCACGAACACCCTGGTCGCCCTGGCACACATGGGCCGTCCCGACGAGTTCCGACGCGCCTTCTCGGCCGCGACTTGTCACGATTTCTTCAACTTCCTGGCGGTCGTAACGTTGCTCCCGCTCGAGATCGCGACCCACATGCTGGAAACCCTCAGCGGCTCCCTCGCACAAGTGGTCGGTGTAGGCGGCGGCGGGCGCTTCCCCAACCCGGTCAAAGCGGCCGCCAAAGCGGCCCTGCAACCCATCCAGGCGGCCATCGAAGCCAGCGTCCCCACCGTGCACCTACAGGCGATCGTATTGATCGCTGTGTCCATGCTGATGATCTTCTTCACGCTAGGGCAGATCGTGAAGACCTCGCGTGCACTGGCGGGCCCGGGTGCCCGGGAGGTGCTGACACGCTCCCTGGACCGCAATCCCTACGTGGGCATCGTAGTTGGCATCGTCGTGACCGTGGCGGTTCAGTCGAGCTCGATCACGACATCGTTGATGGTTCCTTTGGCTGGCGCGGGCTTGGTTACCCTAGAACAGGTGTTCCCCGTTTCACTGGGCGCCAACGTGGGTACAACGATCACCGCTCTGTTAGCCTCGATGGCCGCCCCCAGCGAAACGGCAGCCCTGGCAGTGCAAATCGCCGCGGTCCACCTGCTCTTCAACGTCATCGGCATCTGCCTGGTATACCCCTTTCCGCGGATTCGTCAGATTCCTCTCAACGGTGCGCGCTGGCTCGCGCACCTGGCTGTCAAATCGAGAAACCTCGCGATCGCCTACGTCCTGATGGTGTTCTACGGTCTGCCAGCGTTGCTGATCGCGCTGTCACGCCTACTGGGCGCGTAGAGAAGTGACTCATGCGCAATGGCTGACCAAGTCGTGGTGGGCCCGGAGCCGCCCACGAAGCCTGCCTCAGCGGTCCTCCATGCCCGCGCGAGAGGCAGCTGCCCTCTGGAACCGTGTGCACTGGCTCGGAAATCTCTCCAACCCTCGCGCCCTCGCACAAACGTACGACTCCGCAGGGCTTTGGCCTCAGTCAAT
>JAPPOR010001038.1 GCA_028817905.1 Myxococcales bacterium | reverse complement strand
TAACGCGACCAAACTTGACGCAAACGCCCACAGAACGCTGACTCAAGGTCGCTAGCCGAGCTCTCCGTGCGCGATCCGTTCCCTTCGCAGGTTGATGAACTGCCGACGGGTACGGATAGCTGGCTGCTCGAAGGCCCAGCGCCGGGCCCCGAACTCGCCATCGACGTTCCGCTTGCGCTGGGCAAGCATGTCCTGGTCGACCTGGTATCGACAGACGTTCGGGTCCACACAGTACAACCTGGCCGCGTTAAGTCCGAAGATGCCCGCCTTGATCTCGGGGGTGAGCTCCGGGTAGCCGTGCATCTCCTGCAGCTCTTCGGAGATCGTGAACGTGCGGAAGGCTTCGATCTGCCGCTGCGGCGATCCAAACCACACGCACTCGGAGCCCCACAGCATGCGGTCGTGCCCGATGTGCTTGAGGACCTTGCCCACGTAGTGTTGTGCTGTCATCGGGTTGCCCGAGGCCAGTAGCCAGGCGCTCCCCATTTCGGCGTAGACATTCTTGCTCTTCAGGCCGTTTTCCTCAACCGTCTTGACGAGCCGGTCGACGCCCCCACCGTTCGGATCGTAGGGGCCCTCGGCCGTGCCGCTATTGTACGCCGAGTGATAGATGATGAAGGTCGCGTCCGGGAACTTCAGAGCCGCGGGACCCACATCCTTGGGGTTGGCGTACTCGGCGCTGAAGCCGGGCAGGGGGAAGCCCTTGTGCGCACAGATGAGCGGGTCTCCGAGCTCGAGAGCCTTGTTGATAAAGCGCTCGGCCACCTCGCCGTCGAGCCACCAGGGACCCCCACCTGTGGATGCCGGTGGGTAGCACTTCCACCCCACGTGCCCGAGCTCGTTGTGGACCCGTTCCATCATGTCGGCGACGACGGGCCAGTTCGAGTCGGGGCCGACCTGGCAGTGATTGACCATCCGTTGGCTGGCCGCTGCCATGTTGATGGCCTCGCGGGAGGCTGCCATGTCGGCATTCGAAAAGCCTGTCAGGTCGCCGGTGCTGGCCGACACGCGCGAAGGCAGGCCCGAAAGCACCGCAACGGTGGTGTCCGAGTCGAGGAAGATCTGCTCCAGGTAATTGTCCGGCCAAGCACACTGGTTGCCCCGCAGCTGCATGTCCCCGTCATGTCCGGCCATACCGTTGATCTGGCATGGGCTCAGCACGAATCCAAACGACCCCTCGTTCACATGGTGCGTCTGCAGGTCCATGATGAACTCGTCGCCGCCCAGCAGCTCGCGTGCGACTTCGCAATCGAGGGTGGCTTCTCGGGGAATGCAGAACCCGCCGTCGGGTTTGCCGGCGGGTTCGCACCAATCGGCGCACTGGCCGTCGAGCGGGGGCATTTCGGCCTCAGGCGCAGACATGTTGGCGCCCGGCGGCATTTGGCCCATGGGCGACATCTGGCGCATCGGCCCTTCGGGCGTCATCGTCATCGGCGGCGTGTCCTGGGTACCCTGCTCCATCTGTCCGGTCTGCCCCATCGGGCCCAGGGGAACGGGCATGCCACTGCCACCAGTGGGCGGGGGCATCGTCGAAGGGGACGGCGATACGCGCTGCGCGCCGTCCATCATATTCTCCGCCATGGGCATGGGCATGTGGCCCTTCGAGTCGCCGCAGCCAGACGCCAGGTTGAGCACCGACAGGGAGGTGCACATGCCCATCGCACTGGCGATGAACTCTCGCCGTTCCAAGCCGACCTTGCGTGCTTTGTCGTCACACTGGCGCAGGATCTCATCGCGAATCTTGCGCTCCTGTCGGGTCTGCGCCTGGAAGAATTCCCCGTTTGACTTGTTGCCAAGGAAGATCGGCGGCTCATAGGGAAGGTCAGGGGCGGTTTTCTTGCGCAGCCGAAGCCACGGGAGTTTTCGTGTGGACATACCTCTCTCCTCAGACCTCTAGCGGGCCGGACTCGCTACTCAGCCAAGACACAACACATCACCCAACGACACGCACGATCGAGTCGACGTACGCCTTTCGCCCACGATAGGCGGTGTCTACTTCGATGCAAGACTGTGCACAGAGCAGGCGCACGTAGCAGACCAACCGAACTGATCGTTGAGCTGTCGAATCAAGTCACAGTCGACTGCGTTCTTGCGCGCGGCCCGTTGCGTCGCCGAATGGGCCTTTGTGTTTGTCGCGCTCGACAAGTATCCGTCCAAGGACATGTCTTGCTGTTTGTTGGGGCGAGTCGTGCACCGGGCAACTGCCCCGGACAAGTTCAGCCCCCGGCGAGTCACCAAGAAGGACTGCGGATCTCGCGCGTGGGTGAATGATCGTTCGAAGCACCGCGTTTGGCTGGACGGCTTGGGACGCGCGTCCGGATCTGTTCTTGGCCGAAGTCAAGGGGGGCGCGGGCGGGAGCGGTATAGTGAGTTGCGCGAAATGAATTCGGGCCATGCCAAAAGGCCCAAAAGCTATGCAGAGAAGTGTCAACTGGACCGTGCGCGCTACTCAACGCTGAACCAGCGGGCTAGCGGTTGAACCAAGACGCTGGCGTGATGAGCCAAGTAGCATTGGTGGTGGACGCTGTGCGCTTGTGGGTTGGTGGCGTGCATGCTGAACCGCTGGGGTGCGGTTCGCACCGTGGAACTTCAGGGCTCTGGAGGTGCAAGATGAGAATCTCAGGGTTTTTCGCTGCACTGCTGTTGGTCGCAGCCGGCTGCGGTGAAGCGGGCAGTTCAGGCGCGGCGGCACCTGCCTTGGTGCCACAACCAGGGGCAACGCCGCGAGCCGGCGCGAGTCCACAGATGGCCTCGCAGCCCAGTGGTCTGCCAGTGGCGGCGAGGACCCCGACAGGTCCCGCCCAGACAGGTCCCGATTTGCCAGCTCCCACCATGCGACCCCAAGCCGCGCCGGGTGCAGCGCCGGTGGGTCCGAACGGGATGGTTCCGGTGGCCGGAGCACCGGAGCAAACGCCGTCCGAACAGACGTCGGGCTGCACCGAGCAGGGATTGGAACTGGACGGTATGATGTATAGCCCCGGAGGGACGGTATTGCCTCACCCGTGTGAGCCATTTCACCCGACACTCAACAACCCCTACGCGGTGCGCTGCATCGACGCGTGGCCCTGGTTCAAGACAGGGTTCCCAGGGGATGAGTACTGCATCCTGCCGCCCGAGCCCGGCAAGGGTGTGCAGGTCGGCATCCATCCCCAGGGGATGGACTGGTACGAACAGGTTTCCAACGGCGACCTGAGTGGCTACGAGGGCGTCGACAGCGCGTTCCTGATGGATCCCGGTGACGAGGAAGAGCGCAACTACATTACCGGCTCGCCCAACACCGAGTCTCTCAACTACTATCGCAACAACGTGCGCATGCGGCCGGGCTCCCATCACATGATCGTCTCGGCCGCCGAGAAGGGGATGGCCAACGCTCCTCGGGGCAGCTGGATCGGGGGATCCGTGGGTGGGCTTAGTGGTGGCAATGGCGGCATCCCGGGATCGCAGCGCCCCGACGAAAATACGCCCCAGACGTTGCAGAAGCCGCCGGAGGACGAGGGTATGTACTCCGTCTTGGGACCCGATTCCGACATTACGTTCAACATGCACCACTTCAATGCGACGGACGATGTCACGCTGAAGGAGTCCTGGACCAACCTCTGGCTGGAAGAGAATACGACCTACCGGGTTGGGGGCATCTTCGGCATGCCCCTGACGCAAGTGCTTGGGACCTTTGCACGACCTGGGCAGACCAACGACATGCACTACACGTGGGATGTCATGGAGGAGGTCCGAATCGTCAAGCTGTTCGGGCATCGGCACGCCTGGACGAGCAACTTCGTGGTCTGGATCAAGAAGCCCGATGGCAACGAAGAGATCGTCTATCAGTCATTCGACTGGTTCGAGCAGCCGACCTACCGCTACGACAGCCAGCAGATGAACCCGGTACCCATGCCCGAGCAGCTCAGGGATGGCGGGTTCAGCGGCGTGCTGAGGGTGCAGCCGGGTGACGAGCTGCATATGAACTGCCACATCGCCTTTACCGACGAGCGCGCCGAGGCGGAGGGAGCCCCTCGACCAAGCAGTATCGGTTCGCTCAGGTTTGCCAACCAGGCGTTCCCGGGTGAGAGGCCCATTCTTTTCGGGGCCACGACCGAGGGTAGGCTGGGGTCGCCGGGGGCGGGCCGAGGGCCGCTACCGCGC
>JAPPOR010000407.1 GCA_028817905.1 Myxococcales bacterium | reverse complement strand
AGCATGCGGGACATTTCCCGAGGTGGTGCATTGGCTGACCACGAGCCAGGGCGTCTCATCGTGAGCAGCGCTGCGACCAGCACATGAGGAAAGGAAACCGAAATGGACGAAAGAGCTGAGAGGAATCGGAGTGCCCACCCTCGCTGTGGTCTCACCGGCCTGGCCGAACACAAAGGGGAGAGAAGAATGACTAGCAGGGCAACGTGGATGGCACTCATGGTGGCGGGCATGGCCGCGGCAAACAGCGTACAGGCACAGGATAGCTGCCCGAGCACCAACAATAATCTCTGGTTCTCTAACCAGAGTACTCCAAGCACCCCCGTCGACCTTGAAGACGGTGCGGACTACCGAATCTATCTCGGCAAGGCCGTCGGGACCTTCCGCGGTGACTTCCTGAACGCGGTCATCATTCGAAACGGCGTATGCCTGGGAGGGCACTATCTCAATCAACCAGCCGTTGGGGGCGCAGCTGGAGGCCCAGTGGAAGAACTCGTCGACGATGCGACGCTATGCCTTGGCAGCGGGGATGACTATGTGGAGGTACTTCGGACCCCGTATGATCCGTGCGGCAATTTTGAGCTGCAGCCGTTCGACTATGGCAACTTCTCGCTCACGATCGTGGGCGGCGCGGGCAGCGACACCCTGATTGGGGCAGACGGTCAGGACTTCCTGATGGGTGGGTCCGGTTCGGATTGGATGACAGGCGTCAGCGGCGCAGGTGACTACCTGGCGGGCGGAGACGGCGGTGATTGGCTTGAGGGCTCCAGCGGAAACAACACTACAAGCGTTGGTGGACCAGGCAACGACTTCCTCTTCGACCACGGGGGGACAGGTGACCGGATCCTTGGTGGGGACGGAGATGACTACATCAGCGCGGGCTGCACCGACGCCTTTGTCCATTGTGGAGGGGGTGGTGGCGACGTCGCGGAGTTCGACGGCTTCCCCTGGTCGTGGTTGGGCTGCGAGACCACGGTCGGCCCCACCTGTTAGGCGTCCGGAGCCCGGGGTGGCGCGATGGCCGTGACTGGACAGTGGTGCTCGCATTTGCGGGGGCGGGTGTAGCTGGGAACGGCCCGCTCACCGCGGGCCACCTCAGGTGGTCCAGTCGGAGCGGCCGGTGATCCATGCGCGCAGGCTCAGGGGGTGTTCCCAGTGCCAGGGTTCGCGCTTGTAGGGGGTCCAGCCAAAGCGATAGGCGTTGTCGACGAGCCATGCGTAGGCGGCGGTGGCCCGTTGGCGCGAGACGGTCTTGCGCTTGGGCTCGAGGCCCTCGGATCCGAAGTCGATGCACAGGCCGGTCTCGTGGGGCGAGCTGTAGGCGAGCCACTTGCGCCCTTCGCGTACGCTGCCGTACTCCTTTGTCACGAAGGCGTCGTACTCGGCCTTGGACTTCCAGCGGTGTGGCCGCCAGGCGCTGCAGGCCCGGAGGTCGAGGCCGGCTTCTTTGTTCGCCGCGTCCACCAGCGCGCGGTAGTCCTTGGCCGCCAGGTGGTGTAGGCGAAGCTGCTTGCCCGCTACGCCGTCGATCTCGGCCAGGTGCGCGGAGCTTCTGGGCATGGAGCCCAGGTCGGCTACCCGGACCCGACGTTCGACGTGGTGCGCGCCCGGTGCCTGCCAGCGCCAGCCCGAGGACTTCCAGCGCTTGATCTCCCGTTGCGTTGCGCCATCCAGGCGTCCGGAGGCATCTCCCTGAAAGCACACTTCGGGCGATAGGGTGGTGCGTCGGCATTGGGCGATGCGGTCCGGCGTCGCCGCGGCGGTTTGAAAGGCGGCCACGGCCTTCGCGAAGGTGGGGCCATAGGTCGCGTCCGGGCGCCCCGCCGCAAACCCGAGCGCGAACAGGTCGTTCTGGAATGCGGCGACGGCTGGCCCGGCGTCCCCGGGCCTGAGTTCGGTGACGGTCCCGGTGTCGGGCGGTTCGTCCATGCCTTCGACGGTGAGGGGAAAGAGGTCCTGTTCACTCTCGAGTTCGTCGTGCCCATCGTGTGGGGCGCTGTCTCCGGCGTTCGGGTCCGCGTCATCCAGTGCCTCGTCGCCCTGAGGCTCCCGGTCCAGCCTCCACTGGTCGCGCAGGGCGTTCAGGGTGGCTGGCCCGATCTTGCCGTCTGCTTGGAGTCCCTGGCCCTGTTGCCAGCGGCACAGTAAGCGTACCGTTTGTCTGCCCCACTTGCCGTCCGGAGATGCGCCCACGGTCTGCTGAAGGGCCCGGATGGTCTTTGTTTCGAGGTGTTGCTGCCGGTTGTACGTCAGTGCATCCATGGCATGGCTCCTTGGTTGGCGTTCATCGGTGTGCATTCGCTCTGTCAACAGCGGCCCGCCCCCGCGTCACGATGGGCGGCGTATCAGCCATTCGCGAGCTCCGGCATCACGTGTTGGACGACCGACGGCTCCCATAGCCCCAGGGCCTGGCCGGCCAGCGCTGCCTTGCGCGTGGCCCCGTAGCGCTTGCGGAAGTTGCTACGCTTGGCCTGCCCGAGCAGCCGGGGTAGCAGGGCCGAAAACTCGTGCGGCGAGGGCAGCGTGTGCAGCGTCTTGTCGAGCGTGCCAGCGGCCGCGGAGGGCGCACTGACCACGAACACGTGATAGACGCACATCGCCAGGTCGACCTCCGGTGGCAGCTGGCCACTTCTGACGTCCTTGGGGGAGTCCAGCCCCACGTAGTGGCGGTAGACCGGGCGTTGGGCGGTCGAGCGAGCCCTGCACAGCCATCGGGCCGCGTAGTCGATCTGCGCAGGCCGGGTCGCCTCTGCGCTCAGGAGCTCATGGAACAGCGAAGCCCAGCGGCAGGCCTGATGCCAGGCTTCGCCCTCCTTGGGGACGTTGCCATCGGGGGGGGTGAGCGTTCGGCGGATCTCTTCGCCGTTCACCGAGTGCAGCCCCCCGAGCTTGAGCAACTTGCCGCGCGCCGACAGCTCCCAGCCGGCGGCCTGTAGGGCTTCGGTCATGGCTCTGGCCGGGGGACAGTCCGGGACCGCGGTCAGAATGTCGCCAAGCAGCTCCCATAGCTGGCCCGCCTTCATGGTCTTTGGGAACAGGGCTGTGTGGTGCAGGAGCCCGCCGCTCATGCCCGCGCCGTCGTAGCTCTGGACGGTGCCCCACTTCGCACCCTCGACCTGCGCGGTGAGCCAGACGGCTCGGGACAGATGCCCGCTGGCATCGAGCGGTTGCTCAAAGGCGTTGGTGCCACGGATCAGCACGCCGGCGCCTTTTTGGACTCGAACTCCCTGCTTGTTGCGCGGACGATAGGCGCGGTGCAGGGGCTGTGGGCTCGCGCTGGGTGCCTTCGGCGCCGGCTGCGTGGGGTCAAATTGTTCCGATGCCACGTGGGCCCAGCAGGCTGGCCCCACGATTCCGTCCACGGCCAATGCCTGTCGTCGCTGGAACTCCCGGGTGCACTTCTGTGTGTCCTCGCCAAAGAGCTTGTCTACACCGATGCCCAAAAAGCCTTGCGAGACCAGGAAGCGCTGCCATGTCGCGACGTCTTCTCCGCGGCTCCCGCGCTTGAGGGTGCGGCGCCGGCGCCTGGGGGCGTCCACGGCATGTGATCGGGGTTCCTCCTTCGCGCTCTTGTCCAAGGGACCTCCTTTTCACCCGCTGCGATCGAGCCGCGGTTGACAAGTGAACGCTGGATGCAACGGTGCGGCGAAGGGGCCGAACGGCCCCTGCCCGCTGGGCACGGATGGGTGCTACGATGCCCGCGGCGCCTGGCTGTACACCACTGACGGGTCGCGGTGCCGTCGCGCGCAGGCCGAACCGCGTGGGGCTTGCTGCGCCAGCGCGTGACCGGAGCGGGGAGCCACGCGTTCCTCCGCGGCCCCCATGGCACGCCGAGTGGCTTCACAAAGCGACAGCCGCGTTCGTCTTCCATAGCAGCATCGGTTGCACCCGCGGAAGCGCGGCTTGGCCGGGGCCCGCCCCAGGGTGCGGTCCGGAGTGGGGAGGGGAGTAGCGATGCCGAGGGTCAAACTGTCGCGGCGCTCGAGCGAGATCATGGAGCTGATGGCCAAGGGGTTGACCAACGCGGAAATCGCCCGGGTGCTCGCGCTGTCAGCCAGCACCGTGAAGGGGTACGTGGAGAAGATCCTGCAACAGTTGGAGGTCTCCAACCGCACCGAGGCCGTGGGCGTGTACCGCATGGCGGAGGAGCAGACCGACTCCGGGGCCCAAGACGCAAACCAAGACGCAAGCCAAGACGAGGGCCAGGACGCGTTCGCTGGCGAGCCAGGGGCCGCACCTCGCCCCCGGCGCAGGCGGCGGACCACCAGGAGGGAACGCAAGCTTCGGTGAGCCGTATGGCGCGCACGATGGGTTCGCGCTCGCTGGCCGAGCCCCTGCTAGCGGAGGCCGAGGCCATGGCCCGCTATGCCATGGCGCAGGGGACGGCGATCCAGCCCGAGATGATCGGCGAGCTGGCCGGGCTTCGACAGCGGCTGGGTCCGCTTTCGGTGGCGCCGCCGGAACCCAGCACCCAGGGCTCGAGCCGATCGGGGGGCGCGCGGCCGGCTCCGCCAGCTCCGCCGGCTGCAGCGACCCGGCGTCCTCTGGAGCGGGAAGTTGAGCAACTTGCGGAGATCCATCAGCAGCTGGCGCGCGTCGTGGCGCCGGCGACCCCCCGGACCTTGCTGCTCCTGGCCGAACACGATCACAAGAGCAGCTGGTCGGCGATGTTGGGCCCGGTCGCCTTGGTGCGCCGGTTGATCGCGGCGGCATTGCTGTGCCTGGCATCGCTCCTGGGTTTGAGTGTCCTGCCGGAGGTGGGGGTCGAGAACATCTCCAAGGGCTTCTTCGAAAACTCGGGAGCTGCCCAGATGTATTGCCAGAGCTTTCTGCTGGCAGCTGCAGGTCTGGGGGCCTGCTTCGCTGCGCTTTTCGAGGTCAATCGCTATGTGGGCAAGGGGGTCTATGATCGCAAATACGACGCCTCGTACTGGAGTCGGCTCGTACTGGGGCTGATGGCGGGGGTCATGTTGGCGGAGTTGTTGGGCCCGCAGTTCATCGAGACGCAGGCGATGGCGCCAGACGCGGGTCATGCGGTGGCGCGGCTCTCTGGCTCATCGGCCTTCGCGAAGCCCACCCTGGCGATGCTCGGAGGCTTCTCGGCCTCCCTGGTGCATCGCATCCTGGAGCGGCTGGTGCAGTCGGTGGAATCGCTCGTGTCCGGGAGCGACGAGGGAGCTCGCACCGACGCGAAGGAAACCGTCACGAGAATGCGCCTTCAGAGCGAGTCACAAGAGGAAAGAATGAAGCTGGCCGCACGCTTGTCCATGGTGCAGGCCAGGCTGGGGGACGTCCCGCAGGCGTCGGCTGAGCTTGCCGCGGTGGTTCAAGGGCTAGCCGATGGTCCGCGGGGGCACTTGGTGGCCCGGCACGTTGGCCCACCGCCCGAGCCCTCTGAGGCTTCGTGCGGGAGCGGGCACGATTCCGACATTGAGCGCTAACCAGAATCACCACTGTTCAGCGAATCGGGCTCTGCAAACGGTGTGCGCGGTCCCACCGCCCCTCGCGGAGGACGCACCTACGGCTCGAACATTATTTCAGCTGAGAGAATGTCGTCTTCTGACAAGGTGGTCGTCCATTTGTCGTTGGGCGACGCCGACGGACAGGATATGCCGCCCTGGGTCGGCCACATGACCGACGGGTACGGTATCTTCCCCACCCGCTCGGTACCTTCGATGTGAATCCCCTGGGTTGGATGGTCGAAGCCCAACACATGGCCGAGCTCGTGGGTCGCGGTCCAGAGCTTTTGGTCCCACGACAGGGCGTCGATGTTCTCGGCGCCGCACTCGGCTTCGGGGAGGCTATAGTTGCTGTTGAGAAGCACCGTATCGCCCACGTTGCCTCCCGCTGGAGGCCAGGCCCACGCCGGAATTCGTCGCAGCTCCAGCGCCTCGGGTATCTCAGGAAGAGGGAACACCTCGAACGGCCAGTAGGCCACCGTGACATAGTTCTCTTCCCCGGCGGGTGGCGTGCCCCAGAAGAATTCCACGGGCGTCTTGGCGTTCCACTCCAGCGCCGCGAAGAAGAAAGCGAAGGTCCAGTCCAAACTCAGGTTGAAGGTCCAGATATATGCGGGGAAGTGGGGCGTGGGAACGGCAACGGCCGGAACGCTGTTGGGTTCCTTGATCCAGAACCCCTTTTCCACTGTGGCCTGGGCAGCGTTCAGCAGGGCGAACGCGTCGACGCGTACGTCACCAGTCAGCACAAAGTCCCCACCGTCGAAACGAGCTTCCGATGTATCGAAGCCGTTGGATTGTAGGAACTCGAGCACGCTCGCTTGCTCGTCCGGATCGAGACCTTGCTGGATCGAGCCGTCGTTGGACGTATCCGCGGCGCAGGCGCTCAACCAGGCACAGACGGCGACCGACAGCCATGGTCGGTGGCGCTTTGGTCGCATGGGCGAACCCGGGACAGACTGGTTCCTCTGAGGAGAGGGCAAGCAGGCGACGAGTCTTCGACGATGGTTGGCGCGGAGAAACATGATGGGAATCCTCGAGCGCACGATGGCGCGATGAAGGTCGACAATCGCTCAGTAGCCTCTTCCGGCGGCAGCTCACCAGGGGACAATAGTCCCGCGCGTTGAAGCGAAGCTCGTAGCCGGTCTCGTTGGCGGCGCGATGCAGCTCAAACCACAGCTTGGCTCCTGCCGCATGCTCAGAGGGGTTGGCTTGTGGACGTCAGAGAACCACGGACAAGGGGCATCGAAATCTCTCCTGTTTTCCGAGGTAATCGCGCGCCTTCGCGTCGCCCTCGGGCTGGAAGCCGACTACTGGGCAGTCGACGCCGCCGTGGCGAAGTTCGCCGAAGGGCGCATGAGCGGTGCGGTCTTGGTGGGCTGGACAACTCAGCCACCCCCGTGTTCCTCTCTTGGTGGGCGGCGGAGGTGGCGATGCAGAGGTGTGTTGTGGTGCTAGTGGGGCTCTTTGGCATCTGGGCGCTCGGGTGCGCGGAGGAACAGAAGTCCCCATCCATGGATTCGCTCGGTCTCGGCGCGTCGCCTGGTCCGCCCGATGTCGGCGACCCGGACGTGGCGGCGGAGGGCCCCGGTGCAAGTGGGGACGCCAACGCGGTCTCGGAGGAGCCGCCCATGCCGGCCGAAACCGAGCCCCCGATGGGTGACGCGAAGCGCCCGCGGCAAGCTGGCCCACGGGTTGGCGCCCGGCCGATCGATGCGCCCGACGTGGTTGAAGCGGTCGATGAGCCTGCAGATGCTGGCGCAGGCATACCGGCGCTCGCCGACGCGGGCGTCCCGCAGGATGCTACGACGACCGAGGAGGCCGAGCCGTCCGAAGGCTGCTCCGGTTCCTCGTCGGCGGTCGACGAGACGGTTGACCTGGCGAACCGGAGCTTCATTCTGCACGTGCCCGCTGCCGCGGAGTCGGGAGAGCCCCTGCCGCTGGTGCTCAACTTTCACGGCTACACGTCGTCGCCCTCGTCCCAGAGGGACTATACCGAGATGAACGCGCTGGCCGACGAAGAGGGGTTCGTCGTCGCCTATCCCGAGGGTCTAAGCAGGTCGTTCAACGCGGGTAGTTGCTGCGGCAACAGCGCCGGCAGTGTGGACGACGTCTCCTTTGCTCGGGACATCGTCGCCCACATCGGGCAGCGCACATGCCTTGACCTCGGGCGCGTCTATTCCACGGGGATCTCGAACGGCGGGATGATGTCATTCCGCCTGGCGTGCGAGGCCTCCGACTTGGTGGCCGCGGTCGCTCCCGTTGTGGGGTCGACGCGGCTGTCATCCTGTGAGCCCCCTCGTGGAGTTCCGATCATTTCCTTCAACGGAACCGACGATTCACTGGTCAACTACGCCCAGGCCAACCCGAACAACGAGCAGTGGGCCGAGCGCAATGGCTGCAGTGCGGGGCCTGCCACCGAGAGCTATGGAAGTTCCAGCTGCAAGGTTTGGACGGAGTGCGACGACGGAGTCGAGGTCCAGGTGTGCACCTTGCAGGGCATGGGGCATTGCTGGCCCGGTGCGCCTTCCGGCTGTCCGTACGGAAGCGCCAACGACGACATCAACGCCAATCGGGCCATGTGGGAGTTCTTCAGCCGCTTCCGCAAGCCCGCGCCCTGACCAACGGATCGCGCACGGGTACCGCCGCCGAAAGCTCGGGTCAGGTTTGGAGGAGCTCGGAGTGGTCTGCGGCAACCGGCGCCGGGTGGCGATTGCTCGGTGACCGGCTTGAGCAGAACGAAACTCGTCGCCCCACCGGCCACCTGGCAGTCGTGGGTGACCAGGACCGCTCCTTGGGTGGAGCGGGCCTCGGGGGTGGCCGCCGGCGGCGATGACTTGGCCTGTTTCATCCGTATCGGCTCCTCGGTTTCCACCGGAGCATCTGGCGAGAGCTGCGGGGTGTGACATGACGACTTCAAGGCAGACACGCCGCGCTACGCCGGAGCAACGCGAGGCACAGATACTCGGCAAGCCTCCACGCATCCCCGCTTTGGAGGTTGCCGAGTTGACTGATGAGTTGCTGGGGCTTGTCGCGCGCATGATCCAAGTCAATGCCGCAGTGGATGCTCGAGAGCCAGAAACGCTCACGGAGCTAATGTCGCACCACGAGTCGGGCGCGCCAGCCGCCACCATAGCGGACGGCCTGGCCGAGTTGCCCGAGATTATTCTCACCATGTTGCGCCATCCGGACCTGTTCGCGCGGCAGGCCGAAATCGGGCTACAGCTGTTGGGCCAGGGGGCGCTGGCTGCCCGTGACCGTGAGCTGGCGATTCTACGCGTCGCGTGGCTTTGCCAGGCGCCCTATGAGTGGGGGGAGCACGTTCACATCGGCAAGTCCGTGGGTGTGAGCAGCGAAGAAGTGGAGCGCATCACGCATGGCTCTAGCGCGCCGGGTTGGAGCGATCACGACCGAGCCGTGCTGCGTGCCGTCGAGGAGTTGCACAGCGACGCGATGATATCGGATGCGACCTGGGCAGTTCTGACGAAGCGCCTCGACGAGCGGCAGCTGATCGAGCTGCCGATTGTCATCGGGCAGTATCAGACCATCGCGTACTACCAGAACGCGCTACGGCTGCGCCTACACGACGGCAATCTGGGTCTGAGGGCGCGCTGACTCGGCTAGTAGCCCGGATCATTCACGACTTCGGCGCCGCCTCGCTTGTCCTTCGACTCCACAGGGCTTTCGCCGCCCTAGTTGGCAAGTACGCGCGCGACTACCCTACGAAAGCAACGTTGCCTGCGTCACGGGCGTCGTCACCGAGGAGCGCTCTATAGCGCGCCGGACTCCTGCAGCAGCAGCCCAATGGCCGCGTCGGTGCCGACCGGAGCGGCGGCGTCGCCCTGGTTGGTGACCGCAACGTAGGCGCGCCCGAGTTCCGGGGCCAGCCACGCCGTGGCGTAGAACATCGTGTTCGAGCCATCATGGGCGAGGGCGGTTCCCTTGGCCCACGGTCGCTCCAGCACCAGCCAACCATAGGCATAGGGAAACTCGTCTTCCTGTTCGAGCCGCCGGTTCGCTAGGTGCGGCAGTGCCCACGGAGCCAACGCCTGCATGCGATCACGCAGCAAAGGCCCGCCAGCGTGACGACCGAGCCGAACGCGAACCAGAAGAGCCGGGTCGGCGAGGTTGACAAATGGCCGTATCCGGCAATGCCGGGCATGGCCACGACGCTCAGGCATAGGGTGGATGCCGCCAACAGGGTGGTTCCATGGTCGGCGAGCCGCCAGACAGTCGCGCGCGGGCCCGATGTCGGCGCGGCGAGTTCGCCCTTGGCGATCAACAAGCCGATGATGAATGCGCCGAACCAACCTATCGCCGCGGCCGCGATCCACTGGGGGACTATCTGATAGGAAGCGAGCAGCATGTGATTGTGGCACGAGGGGGCGCTCGCTCGACCGGTCCTCTTCCAGTCGCGGTAGCAGCCGCGCTGGTGGTCGCTTTCGAAATGCAAGTGAGCGCCGGCCGCCTCCGCCTCGGCGGCTCGATTGTAGCTGTGGACGCCGATGCGATCGCTGGTCCACCTGGCATGGGGGGCGGAAAGCAGCACTACGATGAGGCAGGCTGTCAAGGCCGTGGCCTGCGCGGCGATGCCTGCGCAGCGAGCCCAGAACACCGTTATCCTGCCGTGGGGACGGGAGAGCAGGTAGGCGGTGGACGGCCTTCCGTCGGAGTTCGTAGCGCGTGCGTCCCAGCTGAAGCCCAGCGCAGCGAGCAAAAACAGGGCTGCAAACAGCACGGGTTCGAAAGCTAGCTTGTCCGGGGTAGCAACATCGTGCCGGATGCTACGTAACACGAACGCCACGAATGCGCACATCAGCGACAGCTCAGTGAGTCGTCGCCAGTCTAGAACGCGGGCTAGTTCGTGTTTGAGCGCGCCTGCCATCGCGGACCTCCTATAGGCTTGCCTTGCGCCAGCGGCCTCGTGCCACGGTCACGCACAGCGAAGCGGCGACGGCGAACGTGACGATTGAAAGCCATGGATGCAGATACAGCGCGTGTTCGAGGAAGGGCAGCTCATAGATCGCGAGATAGAACACGATGGTGATGAGGAAGATGCATGGAGTGCCCCATCCGGTTGTGCGCATGTGATGGTAGGCGCCTCGCCATTGGGACCACGCACTGCCGCCCCCCGGAGGACGCTCGGCAATGGCCGCCAGGAGGGTGCTGACGGTCATCAGGTAGAAGCAGAAGGCAAACACCGTCGCCACCAAGACTGGAGACCACACGCCGAGCACCTGCGCGTGCTGGTGCGGCTCTGACGCTCCAGTGCGTAGCCACTGATCGTACGCTGAGCGCGCTTGCGTTTCTGGGCATTTCCATGGACGGAAATGCGATGAACCCGCCCAGCCGTCCGACGCTTGACGCGAGGACGATTCCTCGAAACACAGCCGATAGCCTGCTGCTTCAAACTGCTCCGCGGCCTCGAAGCGCACAATGGCTCTACTGTTGAAGGGGTTGTGGCCGACCATGCCGAGCGACAGTGCACACACGGTGGACAGCAGGGCTGCGCCCAGGAGGGTCACAGCCAGAAATCGGCCAGCAAAGGCCTGCGTGCGGCTGATGGGGCGCGTCAGGAGGTGACGTGGTTGGCTGAGCTTCGCAAGGACCCCGGTCAGCGCCACAGCCAGCAGCCAAAGCGTACCCATGCACTGGATCAGTGGTGGCGAACCGTGGCTCGATACAACGAGGCAAAGCCCGCTGACCGTCAGCACGACGACAAGCCGCACGGCGTTCGATCCCCTGCTCGCGTTGAAGATCTCGGCCAGTTCAAACCGCAGCAGCAGTCGGGTCTCGCGACTCAGCATACTCTGGGATCCAGGCTGCGGATGAGCTCGACGCCGAGACCCTCCAGATTTGCATGCGACACGCGAAAACCCTCTCGCTCGAGCCGCTTCACGTCGACGCTCTGCAGGCCCTCGATGATCCAGGTGGTCGAGCCTGCCGCACTGTAGGACGCGATCTGTCCCTCGGCGGGCGGCGCTTGGCTCGCGACGGCGCCACGTGCGGTCACCAGCAGCGTACGCTCCTTCAAGTCGTCGAGCGAAGCTTCATAGGCGATCACGCCCTTCGCCAACACCCCGATGCGGTCACAGAGGCGCTCGAGGTCGCTCAGCACGTGGGAGGACAGGAGGATCGTCGGTTGGTGGCAGGCCGCGTAGGCGAGAAGCTGTTCGGTGAAGTCGGCGTGCGAAACCGGGTCGAGCGCCGCAAAGGGCTCGTCCATCAGTAGCACCCGGGGCTGCCCGGCAAGAGCCAGCTCCAGCTCGAGCCGCTTGCGCTGGCCTGCGGACATGTCTCGCACACGTCGACGGGGGCTGAGGTTCTCCGCGTCCAGCCATGCGTGAAGCCCGTCGGCTGTGAAGCTGGGGCGCAGTTCGGCCTCTAGCGTGATCAGCTCGCGCACGGGTGCCCAGCTGGGAAGGAGCTCTCCTTGCGCGACGTAGGCGACGGCCGCCTTTTCCTTTGGACAACCACGGCCCAGAGCCTGCCCCAGCACCAGGGCGCGGCCGGCGTCCGGAAGCGACAATCCCATCAACGTGTTGAGCAGGGTGGTTTTGCCGCAGCCATTGCGGCCTAGCAGGCCGTAGATACTGCCTTGGGGAACCGCAAGGTCGAGTCCGCGCAAGACCGCGCCGGTACTGAAGGTCTTCTCGAGAGCTAGGGATCGGATTGGCTCCATTACGACCCGTCCTTTCTTTCCGCCACCATCGCTTTGAGTGCCCGTGCCACTTGTTGCTCGGAGAAGCCACGAGCACGCGCTCGCACTAGCAGAGCCTCCAGGTCTGCGCGCAGCAACGCTTCGCGGTTCTCCGCGACCAGGCCCGGGCGCTCTGCGACGAAGGTGCCCCGACCCTGGTCGAGGACGATCACCCCTGCGTGCTTCAGCTCGTTGTATGCCTTCACCGCCGAAGACGGATTGATCCGCATGCCGCCCGCAAGCTCGCGAATCGAGGGAAGGCGGTCCCCGGGCTTGAGCACTCCAGCGGCGATCATCTCGCGAATGCCATCCATCACCTGCCGATAGATCGGAACCCCGAGCGAGGCGTTGAGCTTGAGACCCTCCATGCCTACTGTTCTACTGTAGGGTTAGTCCCATACAGTAGACGTGCCGTCAAGGGCTTTCTTTTTCTACACATGGTCTTCTTGGCTCAGGCTGGGGTCAGCCAAGCGAACGTCGCTGGGGAACAAAGGCTGGAAACACTCGATCCCTGCAGACCATCGGATGAGCGGGCGCTTGCGGGACGTGCCGCCTGTTCGTACGGGTCTCCTGGAACTCGCGGTCAGGCCTGTGGCCACATCGACTGGCGACCATTTCTTCTCGGACAAGCTGAGTTGCTCCGCGATTGGAGTCTGTGCGCGTCCTGCTTGGACTCTCCTGCCCCCCGCTCTTCATGGCGGCGATAGATGGTGACCGACGACCATTTCCTCCGGACAGACGCGTTTGGTCTGCGATCGGTATTCTGCGGACCGTTGCAGGATCCGGCCCACCACCCAGAGACAGTGAGAGAGCGAATGTCGCACGAAACGATGATGTCACATCGAATGTCGGCCTGTTGGGCCCTAGCGACGCTGCTGGTCAGCTGTGCGGACGACCAGCCAGGGGGCTCGTCCATGTCGACTGGTGACTCCATGTCCATGGTGCCGCGGTCCCCACTGGATGCTTCAACCGGCCAGGACGCTTCACAAGGGCGGGGGCCGCTCGTTTCGGACGCGTCATCGGGATCAGCGGAGTCATCCGAGCTGCCGGCCCTGATCGTTGTCGAGAAGGCGGGGATTGAACCGGAAGGAATCGAGTACGATCCGGAGCACCACCGATTCCTGCTCGGCTCCAGGACCACCGGCACCGTCTACGCTGTTGCCGACGACGGCGCTATCACACCATTCGTCGAAGACCCCGACCTCGTCTCGATTCTCGGCATCGAAGTCGACGAAATGACCGATCGTCTGCTGGTCGTCAACAATGGGGTACTCGGGGGAGGTGACTGTTTGCTCGGCATCTATGACCTGGACTCCGGTGAGCGACAAGCGCTCGTCGACCTGGGCGATCCTGGAACGTTGGTCAATGACGTGACCGTGGACGCCGAGGGAACCGCCTACATCACCAATACCTTCAATGGCAGAATCTATGCCGTGAGCACCGACGGAGCTGTCAGCATCTTCGCCTCCCCCGACGAGCTGGGGACAACGTTGTCTCTCAACGGCATCGTCTATCATCCCGATGGATACCTGCTGGTGGCGGGGTTCAACCGGGGTGTGATCTACCGGGTACCGATCGATGACCCTAGTATGGCCAGCGAGCTGGCGTTGGACATCGATATTGCAGGGCCGGACGGTCTGGTCCTTCATCCCAATGGCGAGTTGGTCGTGTCTAGCTTCCTGAGCCAGCAGGTGCGGTCGATCCGTAGCGAAGACGGGTTCGTGACGGGCAACGTGACGAGCAGTGCTCAGCTGACCGAGCAGATCACGACCGTGGCCATTCGAGGCGTAGCTGTCTACGCGATTCGCCCGCAGCTCGACAAGGAGCGGGAGAAGCCAGTCATCGAACAGGTGGACCTGCGCCCTGTGCTTTGAACGGTCCGAGCACGTGGTGGTGGGACGCGCACGATCGACGAGGAAGTCCTCGCGGCGTGCGTCTCGGAGACTGTGCAAGTACAGTCTCACTCGGCCGGTTCTGGTTGACCCAGATTGGAGCCGATCCGCCACCAAGCCACCATGCCCAACTCCCTTCGGCTTCTATCTTCGCTCGGTGTGCTTGTCCTGGCCGCGCACCTGGCAGCGCACCTGGTCGCCTGCAGCGAGGGTGGCAGGGCAGACGCGATGGGTGCAGCCGTCGTTCCGATGCCTGAGCAGGATCCCCCAGTCCCGGCCCTATCGGACCCGTCGAGGTCGCCGGCGGGCAACAATTCAGTGGTGGCTATGGAGTCCACGCCAGGCGGCAATGGCGCCTCGGACACCGGCGAGCCAAGCGTGGACGTGCCCACGGACTTGATGAAGGGACCGGACGTCGATGAAGCTGGCGGCGAGGTGCCGCGACCGGACGCCGGCGACGACACCGGCGACATCAGACGACCGGATGCCGGTGACGGAACCACCGACGCAACGGAGCAAGGGCCCTATCCGCATTGGTTCCCGGCCCGTGAGGCGACCGGCGTCAATCCGGATACGCACCTGGTGATCACGTTCGGCAGCCCGCCAACGCTCGGTGAGGCGGGTGAGATCCGCGTCTACGATGCGGATACCGACGCGTTGGTCGACACGCTCGACCTGAGCATTCCGGCTGGCCCCCATCCATCGCTGAGCGTCTCGCGTCGAGAAGCGATGGAGCGTGCAGCAGCTGGGCTTCCGGAGCCCACCTATCAAGAAATGACGATCGGCGGGCTCGCCGGGTTTCACTTCCACCCCGTGATCGTGCGGGACAACCGCGCCACCATCGATCTTCATAGCCATGTACTTGAATACGGCCATCGCTACCGGGTCGAGATCGACGCGAGCGTGCTCGAGCATGAAGAGTTCGAGGGCGTCGGTCTCGCCACACCTTGGACGTTCGCGACCAAAGCATCCGCCCCCGACGCCGGGGCGAGCTCGGTCACCGTCTCAGCCGATGGCAGCGCTGACTTCAACACGGTGCAGGGGGCGATCGATTTTGCACCGAGTCGCCCGCAGTCGCGCTTCACCGTTCACATCAAGAATGGTCACTACGAGGAAATCGTCTACTTCCGCGACAAGTCGAACCTCACCCTCCGCGGCGAGAATCGGGACGCCACAGTTGTTGGCTACGGGAACAACAGCTCGTTCAACCCCAGTCGCAATGGCAGGTCCTATCGGCCGGCGTTCACGGTGGCCAACGGGACCGACGTGCAGCTATCCAACTTTACCATCAACAACTACTATATCGGCCAAGCCGAGGCGCTCAAGGTCTCCGGGAGCCGCAACATCGTGGAGCGGATGACCTTGGATGGCTCCGGGGACGCCCTGAACCTGGTTGGCAGCAGCTACTTCCTCGAGACGAAGCTGGTCGGAGACGGAGACTCGATCCTCAGCTACGGGGCAGCCTTCTTCGAGCGCTGCGAGTTCCATTCGATCGGACCGCTGCAGTGGATCCGCAATCCCGCCACTCGACACGGGCACGTCTTCAAGGACTGTACCCTGGTCGGTTTGGACGAGCCCCTGCCGTGGTCCGTGACGGAGGACAATCCCCGCGGTCAGCAGGTCGATGCCGTGTTCGCCCGCCTTCCCAACAACAACGGAACCAACTATCCGTATGCGGAGTTCGTGTTGCTGAACAGCCGCATCCAGGGAATCGATCCTCGAGGGGTCACCTCCGTGGAGTCCCAGGCGACCTTCGACTGGAGCAACGTGCACTTCTGGGAATACGGCAGCACCGACCTGGACGGAAATCCCCTCGATTTGTCCCGGCGGCACCCGATCATGCGGGAGCTGACGATGCCGCAGGACGCAGACCTCATCGATAGCTACTCAAACCCCGCCTTCGTGCTTGACGGCTGGACGCCCGTGATCGATCCCGGCTAGTCCCCTTGACCGGGGTGATCGTGATCACTTGAGCCAAGTTCGGTCGAGGTGGTTCTTGCTGCGATGCGCCGCGGGTCAAGGGGACTAATCAGTGATGGGCGGCGAGATTTGCCTCACGCAGACTCGTCGCGATGTCGGCATCTGAACCCTAAGGCCCATGCCTGTTGGGCTGGGGGGGGAGCCTCGCCGATAGTCACTTGATCGCCGTGCGCGATCCGAAGTCATGGCATCGGTACATCCACAGGCCCAGGACTAGCCAGGAGACCGCTGCGAGGACACCATGTATGTACGGCCAATGCCATGCGCCCTGTGCTTGGAACCACACTCGTGGCCAGGGCATGATCGCGTAGGGGTTGGGGTACAGCAGGCGAAGGTTGTCGCTGACGACGACGAGCCAGTCCCATTCCAGGCCCAGTTCGGAGGCCAGGTCCGGCGGAAACTCCCAAGCGGTACCCGCAAGACTTTATTGATATTGCCTTGCAATATCAATAAAGCTAGCGTGCCTTGCCTATGAGTTGGTTCATCATCATCCGCTGGCTTCACATCTTCGCGGCCGCCTCCTGGTTTGGCGAAGTCATGACCATCAACTTCGTGTTGGTGCCTGCCCTGGGGAAGCTTGAGCAGCAGGAGCGGGCGCGCTTTATGTCCGTGGTCTTTCCGCGCATCTTCCGTCTCGCATCAGTGCTCTCGCTGCTCACTGTTGCAAGTGGCACGGGGCTATTCGTGATGCGCTACGGCGGCAACTGGTCGGTCGTCTGGCACGCGCCGATAACCACGCTGTTGGCGATTGGAGCCCTGATGGGCCTGGCCCTCACCCTCTTTCACTTCGTGATGGAGCCACGGTTGAGCAAGCTGATCCGCGTCGCGGAGGCCCAGGGTGACTTGGAGACCACGGCGCTGATTCACTCCCGCTTGCGGCTCATACCGCGCGCGGGGCTCGGCGTCATCGCTTCGATTGTGCTTTTGATGATGGCGGGCGCACGCGGGTTCTAGCCATGGGCCGCGTGCGGTGGTGCTCTTCAGGGGCGGTCGTGGATGAGCGCCTGCCTACAACCTTGCGCGCTTTCTCGCCGCTCGGTCGAGGGCCGTTTCGATGCGGCGAGCTGAAAAGCCGACGACGACGGCGCCGTCGATGTCGAACGTCGGCACGCTGCGCCTCGGGTTGAGGCGCCGCAACGTGCTCTTGGCGGCCTCATCGCGCTGCACGTTGTGCTCGGTGTAGCGTACGCCGCGCTCTGCCAGGAAGCGTCGCGCGTCCTTGCATGCCCCGCACCAGGGAGTCGAATACAACACGGTTTCCACCCGGTCTCGCGCGTACCTGAGCGCACGCTTCTCGCGGTCGGCCTTGAGCATGCTGGCACGCCGGCGGTCCTGCTCGGCCTCTTCACGCGCGCGCCGTTGCCGATTGGCCGCCTCCCGTGCGCGCTTGCGCGCCTGCTCAGCCTCGGTGAGGGCAATCCGTCGTTGGTCTGCCAGGGCGAGCTGCCTTTCCAGGTCGGCTTGTTCCTGGGCGATGCGAGCTGCTTTTGCTGCGACCGTGTCAGCTGCCGGGGACGGGGACCTGCTTTCGGCGGCTGCCGGCCCTGCCACCGCGGTCGACGTGCCGGGTAGCCCGACGAGTTGCTCCACGACATCCTCTGCGAGCTCCAGGGAAAGGGCCAGCGCGGGCACCGTCAGACACGCAGCAACCACGGCGACACTACGCCACCGGCTCCGCTTTCTGGTGACTGCACGCGCTGCTACAGGCCCCGATGCGCCTGCCTCCTGGCGTCGGCAAAGCACGCAGACCCCATCCGGGCCGCAGGCGAGGCCGTGCGTCAAGCATCTCGGCCGCTGCGATGGTTGCGACCCTTTCCCCTTCCCCATGCTTGAGATTATAGCGCGGATCACAGGCCAAACCACGCACCCTCGCGGGGCGGGTCGGCCCGGCGTGGCCTGGCCTGGCCTGGAAGGCGGCCACGCATGCGCCTGACGATTTCGCACCTCACCGAGAATCCACGCGAAATCGCTAGGCGCATGGCCAGAAGCCGCATACGCCGTCGATGCAGGTGGTCTGGTCGCCGCAGTGGTTGGACCACACGAATGGGCAGTCATCGACGGTCTGGCAGCGTGTGAAGCACGCAGGGCTTGGCATGCCCCATGCGTCGTCGTTGACCTCGAGACACTCGTAGCCGTCTGCTTCGCATGTGCTGTCGCCGGGGGAGCACGACTGCCCGTAGCGTCCCGGCGGAAAGACGTTGAAGGTGCCCGGTGGGCCGGCCCGGTCGGCAGTCGTCTCCGGCAGGCAGCGGTAGTTGGGCCGTTCGTTGAACACCAGTCGCTCCAAACGAGTTAGCGCGGTCTCGCCAGCGGGTGTCACCAGCGATGCAGGCCCGCCGATGGGGAACGAGGCCGTCCAGCTCTCCCCCTCTACGCGGAAGCGAATCGTCGTTGAGCCGCCATCGCGGGCGCGCGTCACCTCCTCCACGACCCGCTGCTGAAGGTTGGTCTCCGGTCCATAGTAGAGCTCGAAATCCTCGTAGGCTGCGTCCGCCGCCGGCCTGACCACCACGATGAACTCGGTGTTCGAAGCCCCGTTGTCGAGCGTTGCGCCGTACTCGCGCGTCATCAAGGTAGGCAGGTTGACGAACGGAAGATCTGCCGGAGGCTCGCTCGGCAGGCGCTCGAGCTGCTCGCCGGCTGCGAGCACTGCGTCGAAGCCGCGCTCCACCTCGCCGGTCGCGAGTGCGATACGCCGGTCCCCCACGAGCTCGATGGCGAGCGTGGTCTCCTCGCCATCCTGATCGAACGTGATGAGCAGCGTTTCAACGGACTCGCCCGTCCCCAGGACTGTCTGACGCATGAGCGTTCCCGACTCGGAGACAAACACGCGATGGTCGACCGAGGGATCGCGGTCGACGACGTAGAGGGTGTCGTTTGCTGCACGCGCGACGGCGATCAGTTCCCCCGGGGTTACCGGCTGTCGATCGCGCTCGGCCAGCGGGTTGCACCAGAAGCCGTCGTTCGTCTGTGACGTTTCTGTGCTTTGTGGGGCCTGTTCCTGTACCACGCACAGGCCCAACTCGCACTGTGCGCCATTAATCGCGCCGCAGTCCGTGTTGGTCTGGCACGGAAGGGCGCACAGGCTCGTCTCGGGCTCGCCGCACGATGGCAGGTCGCGCTGCGGCACACAGCGCGTGCCAGACAAGTCGCCGCACATCGCATCGGCTTCGCACGTGCGCGTGCACAATCCGCACTCGCAGCTACCTGCGCCGCACGCCGCGTCGCTCTCGCAGTGCATCAGCCAGTTGGTGTTGGTCCCGCCAGGCTCTGGTCGGGAACTCGCGCAGCTGGCGACAAGCGTGGCCGTCGCGACAAGTGCCGCCCGTGCGCGTGGCGCTAGGGCCAGGCAGTGGGTATTGCGCATCGCCTTCATCACACGTCCTCCTGTGTGGCCGACTCATTCTGGAGGTACTGGCCGAAGTAGAAATAGAGCCGGTAGCGCTCCGCCTCACCGATCGGATTGCGTTGATTGATCGCTTCGACCTCGTGCCATAGCGCGTTGGCGTCGGCGCGCACCGTCGCAAGCAGCCCGCGCACCCGATCCTCGAGGGGGTGGCCCGGCGTGAGTTCGAACGACAGCGTGGCTCCACCGACCACGTCGTCTGGCGTCGAGCGCGCCTGTCCGTTTCGCAGCTTGGCGGCCAAGGCGCTCACGACCGCGCGAAAGTGATCGTAGACTGCCAGTTCCCACCCGATTTCAGCGCCCACGGGAACCAACAGGTCGGTCGCCTCGAGCTGCAGACCATCGCCATGGTCGACCTCCGCGAGCTTGCCTTCTTCCAGCAATGTCGAGAGGGCGGCGTCAAAGGCCTCGTCCTGCAGGTCAAGGTCGGCCCTTAGGGCCTCGCGGCCGATGGCCCCGCGCTCGAGCACCGCCGCCCACATGCGCGTGGCCTCCAGTTGTCGAGCGGCGTCGCTGCTCATACGACGCTGATCGTCGTCGCTGGTCACGCCATAGAGCGAGTCGCGTCCGTGTCCCGTGTGGTACACGAGCCCACTACCAACCAGATCGTTCAGGACTGCGCCGATCTCTCGCTCCGTATCTGCCCGAAACGCGTTCAGGATCGCGCGGCGGGTCGTTTGACGCTCCGTTTGGATGAACTGCAGCACGGCTTCCCAGAGTGTTCGCTGTGGGACGCTGGCGCTCTCGGTGATTCGGCGGACCTTCTTCTGGTAGCTGCGAAGGGCCAGGCCAAACATGTCCGCTGCGACGCGCTTGCCCACACCTTGGGCCTCCAGCTCACGCGACAGCTCGAGAAACACTTGGTCTGCGACCCGCGAAAGCGGCGCTCGGACGCCGGCGGCGGTCGAAAGCTGGCCGATCAGCACGGTGGTCTGCTGCATGATGCCGTCGATGAGGACCTTGACGTTCATTTGGATGCCCCATTCGCAGCGTACCTGGGCGTGCCCGGGGCGCTAGGCGAAAAAAAGTTCGCCCGTCTCCTGGCCAGGCCGAGGCAATCGGGCAAGGTGGAGGACCGAAGCCGGCGTCCCCACGCTCGCGGGTCATGGCATCGGCGCCTTGTGGGGCGTGTCTCCTCGACGATCGCTGGATCGGGTGGCCGCCGAGACCACCGACGCATGGAAACGGGCTTGCAGGAGGCGCGCAAGGCGACTACAGACGGCCGGACGACGGGCCCGGCGCGCCCATTGGCGTCGAGAACCTGTCAAGTGGAGAGCTCGCTATGGACAAGGTTCGTTTCTTTGCAGTGGTCGCGCTTTCGGGGTTCGTAAACGCTGGACTGCCGCTCGGGGCGCACGCCCAGGAACTGGACGCGGCCACGACCGAGTACGTGCCGGTGGACGACGCGGTTGTGACTGCGCCCGCCAAGCTTCCCGACGGCTTCTACCCGGCTCTTTCGTTGGGCGCGAACCTCAACCTGGCGTCCAACTCCAATGTGGTCGGACAGGTGGATGGGTTGTCCCTCCTGACGGGCATCAGTATCGCCGGGGAACTGCACCTCATCTCGGGGATGCATGACTTTCGCAATCGCATCTCGCTCACGGAGGCCTGGTCCAAGACGCCCACCCTGAAGCGCTTCGTCAAGAGCAACGACGTGTTGGATGTCGAGTCGCTCTATAAGCTCTTCTTGTGGCCCGTCGGTGGTCTGTACGCGCGGGCGAACCTCCTGACGACGGTGTTTGCGACCGAGCAGGTCACGTCTGAACCGGTCACCTATGTGCCGGATGGGGGCGATCCGGCGGACGATGGGCAGACCGTTCGGCGCTTCGAGCTCAGCGACCCGCTGCAACCGCTGACGGTGAGCGAGTCGTTGGGTGCGTTCCTCGACCCCATCCAGGAGCCCCATCTGCAGCTTTCGCTTCGGGCGGGCTTCGGTGGTCGTCACACGCTGGCCGACGGTGCGCGGTTGATCACTAGCGACGAAGATCCGGACGCGATCGTGTTCGAGACCCTTGAAGATGTGCATCAGGCCGGTCTCGAGTTGTTCGGTGGTGCCGGCGGTCGCGCCGTGGAGGATAGGCTCCGCTACGATGTCGGGCTCGTGGCGCTGGTTCCGTTCATCAATAATGACGACCGCGACCGCAATGCGCTGGACCTCGCACGGATCGGCTTCCATGCGGACCTGAACGTAGCGGTCTTCGATTGGATGAGTCTTAGCTACCAGCTGCGGGTGGTCAACGACCCGCAGCTTGTGGACGACTTGCAGGTGCAGAACAACCTGCTCATCACCCTGGCCTACACGGTCGTCAAGAAGCCGGAGCCACCGCCGGCGCCCGATCCGCTGGCAGCCGAACTGGCCGCCGAAAAGGCGCGGGCGGATGCGGCCGAAGCGCGCGCGGTGGCGGCGGAGGCCCGGGCGGTCGCGGCCGAGCAGGCGGCGGCCACACAGCCGGGTGCAACCACTGCCGAAGCAAGCGAGCCCGCTCCCAGTGAAACTACCCCCCAGCAACCGGCTGAAGAGTCAGCACCCACCGAGCCTACTGCTCCTGCCCCCGCAGACCCGAACGAGGGAACCGCCACGCCAGCGGTGGAGCAGCCGTAGCGAAGGCCGGGCTGCGGGCAGTACTAGAAGATGACGGGGTCTAGCCCGCATCCATCACCAAATCACGCGCCCTCGCACAACTGCTCGACTCCGCA
>JAPPOR010000112.1 GCA_028817905.1 Myxococcales bacterium | reverse complement strand
GGTCCCGCCCCGCCGGAAAGCCGCGAAAACGAATATAGGGACAGGCCCTAGCCCGGTCGCTCGATCTTCGACTTCACACGGCTGTCGCCGCCCTCGCAAAAGTGGGGAGTGGAGTGGTCGTGCCGGTTGTCGGATGCCGTGCGAAGCCGGATCCTCCTGCGCTCCGACGCGGAGTTCGTGAGCGATCCAGGCTAAGGTCCGGGCCAGCGATGCAAGAAGGCATGCGATCGAAACAGCCCAGGGGCCGTTTTGGGCCAGTCGTTTGGTTGGTGGGAGCAGCTGCGGCAGTCGGGTTGGCAGCCGGACTGCTGATCCCGCGGCTGGTCTTCACGGTCTCGATGCCGAGCAAGACGAGCGTTCGGGTCCAAGATGCCATCGCGATCGAGGGCAGTATTCGTCAGCGCCTGAAGGCCCAGCTGAAGCATGAGATGCGCGCCAGCGCGCAGCTCGATGAAGCCCTACTCGTGCATCTCGACGAGACGCTTCAGGTGCCTGTGCGCATGACCGTGCACGTGCCGATCGACACGGAGGTCGAGCTCGACCAGGACCTGGACATCTCGCTCGAGGTGCCGGTTGAGACCGTCTTGACGGACAGGGAGCTCCAGCTCGATGACCTCACAGTACCCATCGATGCCCGCGTACTCGTGGACGATGTCGTCCACGTGGAGACGGTGGTGCCCCTCGATACAACCGTCGCCTCCGTTCTGGGCATCGAGGTTCCCGTCAAGGCCAATCTACCACTCAAGCTCGACGTGCCGATCCGACAGCGTGTACGCGTTCGCGACGAGTTGCGCGTACAAGCACGCGGTTTGCGGGCGCCGCTCAAGATGACGCTTCCGATCCAAACCCGGCTGCCACTCAAACAGGCTATTCGAGTGAAGGGTTCGATAACGGTGCCCATCGACCAGACGCTGCCCATCCGGCTGAAACAGGCGGTCGCGACGACCATCCACGAACCCATCAGCGTTGCGGTTCAGCTGACGGGAGACATGCCGGTGGACGTGTCCGCGGACCTCAAGACCGAGGTGCGGGTCGAACGGCCTGTGACGGTCCAAGTGGCACCGTTCGAGCTCCGCGCACGCGATATCGAGGTTTCGACACCATAGCCCGCATCCATCACCAAATCACGCGCCCTCGTACACCTGCTCGCCTCCGCAGGACTTTCGCTTCAGTCGAAAATACAGCGAGTATACCCTCCTTCACCGAACGCCCTGCGAAGCCGATCATTTGCACGATCATCACGTGCCTTGGTGATGGATGCGGGCTAGGGCGCGGCGGATCAGGCTGCCTCGACCCGTACCTGGTCGCTGAGCTGTGTGAGCGGTACCGAGACCGTGAAACTGGTGCCCTCACCGGGCGCGGAACGGACCAGGATGTCCCCGCCGCGGTCGCGCAGTGCGGCACGTGCTGCGGCCAGGCCAAACCCGCGCCCCGAAACTTCGGACGCCTGGTCGAGCGTAGACAGACCGTCGGCAAAGAGTGCCGCCGCCAGGTCCTCGTGGGTTTCGCTGGGGAGGTCAAGCCCGCGTGCCTTGTCCCGTATCGCGTCCCAGGAGATGCCGCAGCCGTTGTCACTGACTTCAATCGCGAGAAACTCGTCTTCGATCGCGGTGGCGAGCCGCAATGTTGGGCGGTCGCGGTTGCTTGCATCCGCCAAGCCGTGATCCACGCAGTTTCGTACGAGATGGGTCACGGCCGCCCACAGCCAACCCGAGCCTGGCGGAATGGTCACGTCGCCATGGTCGATGTCGATCGCCAGGTTCGCGATCCCTAGACGTTTTCCGAGCCGCTGCCCTTCGCGCGCCAGGCGTTCAAGGCGAGTGGAGGTGGGCTCGTAACATAACTTGGCGACGAACGCCTGCAGCGCGTTCGAGGTGCCCTCTTGTGCAAGCTGGTCGCGCAGGTAGTTGTAGTCGTCGGAAGCGATCTCGACGTTCGAGGCGGTGTCCCCGACGAAGGCATGTACGCGCTTGGCGAAGCCCTCCCAAGCCTCCGCCAGTGCCAACAGGTCGGCACTACTCGGCAGCCGCACTGCCTCGAGGCAGCGGCTTTCGATATCGTGAATCTGTCGTGCCATGGCGTGCATGCGGGCGACGCCGAAGTTGCCCTTGAGTGTGTGCAGGTCGCGCATTACGAGCGCCACATCGGCGTTCTGCTTGTGGAGCACGCGGGTCGTGATGCGTTCGGCCTCATGAAAGAAGTCCATGAAGGCCGCCCTGTCCTTGGTCACGCCTTCGAAGATCGCGATGGTTTCGCTCTCCTCCGCCCGCTGCCGCTCTCGCGCGACGGCGGCCGTGACGTCCGTGAAGATCACCAGGGCCTTGTCGAGCTCCTTGCCGTTCATGATGGGGCGGTAGTCCATGTCGAAGTGCCGGTCGGTCATGGTCTGGAGCCGGCGGGGCAGCTGGTCGATGCAGAGATCGAGCGGAAGCACTCCATCGAGGACCGCCTCCCAGCCCATCTCCAGGAGAATACCGAAGCTCTCAGCTTGGCGTTCCAGATGGTCCCATATCTTCGTGCCTGGCTCGGGGACCTCGAAGAACCGGTCGAAGGCTTGGGAGCGCTCGCTCTGGAGTGTTCCGTCGCGGTCGATTGTAACGAAGCCCTGGTCTACGTTGTCTAGCACCAGGCGCATGGCTACGTTACGCGCGTCGAGGTCGCGGGTACGGGCTTCGACGCGCCGTTCCAGGTCGGCGCGGTAGCTCGCGAGTTCCTCGTCGCGCGCCTCGATGGCACCGACCATCTCATTGAACGAGTCCGTCAGCAGCCCGAGCTCGTCACCGCTGACCTTCTCCGCACGGACCGAAAAGTCTTGACTCTGCTGGAGCGTGGTCACGGCCTCCACGAGCTTGGTGACTGGCTTCGTGATCACGCCATGGGCCATGTTCGCGGCGGCCCATGCGGCGAGAAACGCGAACAGCAGTACGATGGCTGCGATGGATAGGAAGTGCAGGGTGCGCTCGTCGATGTCCGAGGTGGAGAACCTGGCGTACAGCTGCCCCAGCTTTTGTCCTTCCTGCTCGATCGGCCGCATCAGCCGCAGCTGGTCTCCGATGTATCCCCATCGCTGGTCGAGGTCGCTTAGCTTGCCCGGAACCTCTTGTGGGGATTGATCACGCTGCCACGTTGATAGCAGCGTGCCGTCGGACAAATAGACGGCGGCCAGCAGTGCGCTCTGCTCCCGTTCGATCGTTTGGAGCACATAACTGGCCGACTCCTTGTCGGCAAAGGCAACCGGCCCCTTGGCGCTCTGGGCGACGGCATCGACCAACACTTCAAGGGTGCGTTGCTTCGCGGCCGCGTAGCTCTGCCGATCGTACCAGACGAAGGCCGCGCACGCTGACGCCAGGGCAATGAGGCAAATGCCCGCGAGCAGGCCGACCAGCTTGGTTCGGATTCGCATCGACGACAGGAGGCTGCTTGCCACCGACTACCTCACTTGATGGGCACGGCCTTCACGCCGTTTTGCTGCCACGGTTCGGAGGCAAGCGCGAAGCCGATACCCCCGGGAGTTTTGGCGATCGCCTGGGACAGCTCGACAGGTCCTGGCATCGTGACAGGCGCCACGCCGCGCCCGGCCAGCTGGAGCTTGTCCCAGTGCTTGGCGAAGGCCTGAGGTGACTGGCCGACGAAGGGTTCGAGGAAGGCCTTGGCGGCGGCGGTGCTCGGCGCGCGCACGAAGACCTTCACGGGTACCACGCCATGCCAGAACGAGGTCGTGCCCTGAAACAGGTTTCTCAGCTGGGTCTTTGTCAGCGCAGGCGTTGGGTTGCGAGCGTTGAGCAGCACGACGACCTTGCCGGAAGGCTGACTCGAAAGGGGTGAAGTGGCCGACAGCGCGACCATGCACAGCGCGGCCAGCAACGCGATTCGGTGGGTGAAAGCAGACATCATTGGAGACCCCACAGGTAGGAAAAGGAAATGCGAATTTCCGGGTAGAACTCACTCTTCCCGTTGAAGTCCTGGACGTGCGCGCTTCCATCCAGCTTCAACGCGACCTGCGGTACCGGGCGGAAGACCGTGCCCAGCGTGTACTTCTGAAACTTGCCGTCGTCTGAAATCCCAGCCTCTCCATCACCGCCCAGATCTTTTTTGGCGATCGTCGCGCTGATCGACCCACCGAGTCGCAACTCGAGACGCTCGCGATGGTCGCTTG
>JAPPOR010000791.1 GCA_028817905.1 Myxococcales bacterium | reverse complement strand
ACCGCATAGGCACGCACGGTACCCAGCCCTCCGCGGCCGACCGCTCCCCTGACTTCGGGCGTAGAGCACCACTCCGCCATCTTGGCAAACCCGGGCCCTAGGGGACCTGCCGACCGCTCCCATGCCTTCGGGCGTTGAGCACTACAAGAACATGAAGGCGGGGAGAGGACGCAAGCTCCGCCTGCCGACCGCTCCCATGCCTTCGGGCGTTGAGCACAATGATCCCGGCGCCGTAGAGGCCCTCCTAACGTCCACCTGCCGACCGCTCCCATGCCTTCGGGCGTTGAGCACAATTCTTCGAGCCCGGCCCCATCACGGTGCGCGACTGCCGACCGCTCCCATGCCTTCGGGCGTTGAGCACCGCAGGGCGCGCACGCGATCGACCAGGCTGAAGATGTCTGCCGACCGCTCCCATGCCTTCGGGCGTTGAGCACAAGTAGAAGTCAGTGGGTTGAAGCGACGCTTCAGACCTGCCGACCGCTCCCATGCCTTCGGGCGTTGAGCACCGCCTGGTCGAGTTGACATTCGCAACGCAGAACGGGCCTGCCGACAGCTCCCATGCTTTCGGGCGTTAAGCACCACCCAGGTTGGGCGCTATCCGTACTTGCCGAGGGCTGCAACGCCCTCGACACGCTGGCCCGCCGTATCCGGCGATGGCGTCCAGACCGATGCCGCACGAACCGGGAGACAACTACCAGGTGGAGATGATTGAAGACGCCTCAGAGCGTCGCGCCGGCGCCGATGCGCACCCGCGTCAACCGCTGATGGGCGCGTCCGGGAGGGAGAACGTGGCTGCGATGGCGATGGGTGGCTTCCTATCGGGCAAGCGCGGCGGTCGTGAGATACTTCTCAATGCTGCGTGAGCTGGCAGAGGCCTTCGACAGCCCGGGGAACGTCCATGCGGTCGCCGTTCCAGCGGGTGACTGCTGTTTGGGCATCGATCGACAGTCCCAGCTGCTGGTGCGTGCGTTCCAACTCGGACGCGCCGATGCCTTCCGGCGCGCGGTGCTGGGGCGCAGGCGGGAGTTGTCCGCCATCGGGGGTGTGAAACCGGATGCGTTCGTGGTCGCGTGTCACGGAGAAGCCGCCTTCGTGGACGAGGCGGTGGTGATAGCGGCAGAGAAGCACGAGATTCTGCAGACTGGTGGGGCCGCCGTCGGACCAGTGGATGATGTGGTGACCGTCGACGTAGCGGCGCTCGGTGCAGCCAGGAAAACGACAGCCGTGGTCGCGCAGGCGTAGGGCACGCCGGATGGCGGGCGGGATTTGGCGGGATTTGCGGCCGATGTCGAGGATTTCACCGTCGAGGTGGGCATGCACGACCACCTTGCTGCAGTCGCAGCTCAGGCGCCTCGACGTTTCCGCGGAAACGCGTGGGCCGCCTTCCACGTGGCAGCGCAGGCCCGGTCCGTTTTCGGGCAGGGTGTCGGCATCCACGTGAACGACCACCTGGTAGCGTTCGCCGGCGGGCATGGCGGTCGGCTCGTGGGCGAGGGCGGTTTCGGCGATGCGCAGCAGGGCGTCGGCCTGGCGGGTGGCGTGGTCGGGGGGCGGCGCATCAGCGGCTCGGCCTGCCTCTTCGGCATAGGCTTCGTCGCGCAGGGAGTCGCCGGCAGCTTCGAGGGCCTTGAGAAAGAGGGCGCCCTGTTCGGGGGCTAAACGACCGCGGATCACCAGGGCGCCGTCGTCATCGTACCAGCAGCGTAGCTCGCGCTCGGCATGTTGCTCCTTGGCGCGCTCGGTCTCCTCGGCGCGCAGCGCGCGGCGGTAGCCGCGGATGAGGAGCTCGAGTTGGGAGGCGGTGCCGTGCTGGGCGATCATCATCAGGTAGTCTTCGTTGCCCGGCGTGGCAACGCGCGTCATGGCGCGTACCTTGCTGTAGCTGAGCTCACCGCGCGCGAAGGCTTCGTTGATCTGCGGCAGGCCTGGCAGCGCACGGGCGACGCGCACCCGTTCGCGAGCGGCCCCCAGGGCGATGCCGCACTTCCAGTTGAGCCAATGGGCGGTGCTCTTGAGGCCAAAGCCCAGGTTGCCGTCAGTCCGATCGAAGCGTTCGAGCAGCAAAAGGAACCGGTGTTCGGCGGCATTGAGGTGCCCCGCCAGCTGCGTCAGCGCGTCCTCGAGCGCTTCGAGGTCTTCTGGAATGTCGGGCTGCGGGCCAGCACCGGGTTGGCATGGTTCGATGGCTCCGTCGAGCATACCCCACAATACTGCTTATTAGTTCAGTTACAAGCAAGCAACCTTACGTAATCGCGAGAAGATACGCGCCCGTGCCCGAGTTCCCGAGCACCTCCGTGCGTGTAGTCGTCGCTCTCTGCGCGTACGATGAATAGCGATGGGTGCTTCATCGCCGACTGAGGTGGACATCTCGACGGATGAGTTCTGCCGGGTATACGACGAGCTACCGCTGTGGTCGGCCCCGTTCGGAGCGCTCTTGCTCGAACACGTTCCTCTGCCGCGCGGTGGAGAGGTGCTCGATGTGGGCGCTGGGACAGGGTTCTTGTCCGTCGAATTGGCCCAACGGTGCGGAGCGGCCTCCCGGGTGGTCGCCGTGGACCCGTGGAGTGCCGCACTGCGGCGCCTTCGCTCCAGGGTTGAGTTTCACAACCTGGCGAACGTGGAGCTCATCGAGAGCCCCCTGGAAGACGCCGGGCTCGCGGCCAATCGATTCGACCTGATCGTGTCCAACCTGGGTGTGAACAATTTTGCCGACCCCGCCCGAGCCGTCGCCGAATGCTTTCGGGTCGCCAAACCCCATGGGGCCTTCGCACTCGCGACGAATACGCAGGGCCATATGCAGGAGTTCTACGAGGTGTATGCGGATGTTCTGAAGGGCGTCGGCACACCCGCGGTCTTGCGCGCGCTGGAGGAGCACATCGCCCGGCGCACAACGGCAGGGGCCCTTGTCTCGCTACTCGAGACTGCTGGGTTCGAGGTCCAAGACACCATCGAAAGGCCTTTCGCGATGCGTTTCGCCGACGGGACGGCGCTCCTGAACCATCACTTGGTGCGCTTGGCCTTCTTGCCCGATTGGATGGCGGTGTCCGAGGACGTTGATGGGGTGTTTGAGTCGCTCGAACGCCGGTTGAACGAAGTCGCACTCAAGCGCGGCGAATTGCGGCTATCGGTTCCGATGCTCTACGTGAAGGCGGAAAAGCGGGCATGACTCGACCCCATTGCCAGCGGCCGCTTTGAGCGGGAGGCGCCCGGCCTTCTTGCCGCAGGTGCTTGCATCATCCGACCCTCCGCGTCCGACTCCCGCGGCGCCCGTGGCGTTCCTCGCTTGCCGACTCGTGTCGCTTGACGCAGGCTTCGGACTTCCGCGTGGGGAGAGCTGCGACAAATGACGACTGCGATTGAGCACTACGAGCGATTGCTGGCAGAGCACTACACATGGATGTCCGGGGGCCTGGATAACGCCGTCGCGCGCAACCGCACCACTCTACTGGGTCTGGGAGTCCAGGCAAGGGGTGGCGGCGCGAGGGCCATCGATCTCGGCGCGGGGTCCGGCGCACAAAGCCTCGCGTTGGCACAGCTGGGTTTCGAGGTGTGGGCGGTCGACTCCAGCGAACCACTGTTGGCCGAGCTCGGTCGCCACGAGTCAGCCACCCACGTGCGCTGCGTCCACGCAGACATGACCGACCTAGCTCGCTATTGCCCCGAGGGCGGGGTGGACCTGATCGTCTGTATGGGCGACTCGCTGCTTCACCTGCGCTCACGATCGGAGATGGCGAAGCTGCTTTCCTCCGTGCCGGGCTGCTTGCGACCCGGCGGTGAAGTCGTGGTCTCCTTTCGCGACTTGACCCCCGAGCTGAAGGGCACCGATCGGATCCTTCCCGTTCAGAATGACGCGGATCGAATCATGACCTGCTTTCTGGAGTACTTCCCGAACCATGTCATTGTGCACGACACCGTATACACACGTACGGACGGCGATTGGACCCTGGCAAAGAGTGCCTACCCCAAGCTCCGCTTGGGTGCCCAGGATGTCCGACGCCACCTCGAAGCCGCCGGATTGCAGGTCGGCGATGTTCACATCGACCGGGGCCTGGTGACGATCCAGGCCCGCCGCCCGGAGGAACGAAGCTCCTCTGGTGAATGATACGGGCTAGGCCAGTCGTGGGGCACCAACGTGCAGCGTCAGCAGGGCTTCAAACGGCGCCGGAT
>JAPPOR010001079.1 GCA_028817905.1 Myxococcales bacterium | reverse complement strand
GCGCGACCGTCTGCATCTGCTGTCTTTCCATTGGATAGAAGCGCCGAACTTACAGGATCAATTCTTGCGCGTTTGTTAGTTCTTCTAATGTGAAGCAGCGGCGTGTCCTGAATACGCTTAGGATTCCTGTCCACGGCGCGTCAGTCGTTGGGTTGGCCGTCACCTGCGGCGCCGACAAGCTATCCGCGCCTTGCGTGTCTCGTGCTACATGGCATGCCTCAACGTGCCCACCGCAAGGGGAAAGAATGTGGAAGGATCGGCCTCGACACCGGACTCGACTTGGACACCGGAGGCAGTCGACATCGTCGCGCGCGCGTGTGAGCACTACGGCGGCATGCAGGCATGGCGGGCGATTCGAAGGCTGCGGATGGTGCCAGAGCGGCTATCAGGCTTGGTTCCCTGGCTGAAGGGATCCGGCAGGACCTTTTCTCTGCCCGCGTCGTTCGAGATTTGTCCAAGGGCGCGGTGGACGCGCCTAGTAGGCTTTCCTGACGCCGAACACACCGGTGTCTTCGAAGACGGCGCGATCTGGATCGAGCGCCGAGACAACGCAACTGTCATCGCGCGTAGCAGCGAGCATCGACAGACCATGACCGGGAAAAAGGGTACTCGCCGCTGGCTCCCCATGGATGCGCTGTACTTTCTGGGCTATGCGGCTGCGCACTACTGCGCGTTGCCCTTCGGCCTGCTGGATGCCCGCCTGCTAGGGGTGCGTCGGATGGCAATGGCTGGCAGGGCGACAGCTCTCGAGGTCGAGTTTCCGGAGAGCCTGCACACCCACTCGCGAAGACAAACCTTCTATTTCGATGCGGAGTGCAACCTCGTGCGGCACGACTACGTCGCGGAGCCCGTCGGCCCGTGGGCGCACGGCGCGCACTTCTGGCACCGTCAGGCGCGCGTTGACGGGATGCTGATCGCGCTCGAGCGTCAGGTTCGGGTGCGGGTGGGATCCATGGCCACTCCCATCATGGCGCTTCACCTGACGCTTTCCCATCCTGAGGTCGAGTACGACACAGCTCAACGCGCTCGAGAGTCGGTGGTCAAGGGAGCGCCTCGCTCCTTGGAGCCGTTATGACGGGTCCGGCTTGCATAGCATCGCCGCCCTCCGCAGCTAGTCTAGTGCCGCTCGGGAGCTACGAGGGCAGGACATGACCGTCAGACAGCACCCAACGGTCGTGAAAATCAAGAAGCGACTGGGGCAAGTGCCCCAGTCGCCTCCGGTGTTGGAAGCGGATTGGCTCAGGCGTACGTGTTTGGATCTGGGGGCGGACGACGTGGGCTTCGTGGAGATCGGACGGCAGGAGCTGAGTGATGAACGCCCCTTTGTGGAGGCGGCCCTGCCCGGTGTCCAGACGCTGATCAGCTTCGTCATCCGCACCAACCCGGACGCGATTCGGTCGCCCAAGCGCTCGGTATCCAATCAGGAGTTCCAGGCCAGCGACGACGAGATCACCGCGGTCGGCCGGCGCATCTGTGAAAGCCTCTCCGAGCGGGGCGCCCGGGCCATCAACACCGCCCTGGGCTTTCCCATGGAACTGAACGACTACCCGCGGCGGACCTGGGTTGTGGGACACAAGACGGTTGCTGTCGCGGCCGGGTTGGGCGCCATGGGGATCCACCGGTGCATCATTCACCCGCGCTTTGGAAACTTCATCCTATTGGGCACGATTGTGACCGACGCGAGGGTCACAGCCCCAACCGTACCGATCGACTACAACCCGTGCTTGGAGTGCAAGCTCTGTGTAGCGGCGTGTCCGGTGGGCGCCATCAAGGTGGACGACGACTTCGACTTCAGTGCTTGCTACAACCACAACTACCGAGAATTCATGACCGGCTTCACGAGCTTCACCGAGGAGCTTGTGGAAGCCAAGAACAAACTGGATCTGCGGAAGCGCGTCAGTGACAGGGAGTCCATTTCCATGTGGCAAAGCCTGTCCTTCGGTGCCAGCTACAAGGCCGGCTACTGCGTGGCTGCCTGTCCCGCGGGCGAAGACGTCCTTGGGCCGTTTCTGCGCGATCGCAAGGAGTTCTTGAACCAGGTTGTCAGGCCACTACAGCGAAAGCATGAGACCGTGTACGTGGTCCCTGGCAGTGATGCGGAATCCCATGTCCTCAGGCGCTTCCCCCACAAGACTGTGCAGCGTGTACCGAGCAGTCTGCGTGCCGACTCGGCCGACAGCTTCCTGGAAACCATGCCATTCGTCTTCCAGCGTGAGCCCAGTCGGCACCGCGAGGCGCGCTATCACTTCATCTTTCGCGGCGATGAAGAGCTGGAGGCGACGGTTCACCTCGACCACGGCGTGCTCCAGGTGAGCCGCTGTCTCGTTGGCAAGGCAGACGTTCGTATCGAGGCGGACAGCGCCACCTGGGTGGCGTTTGTCGCGGGAAACAAGAAGCTGTGGTGGGCGCTGCTGACCGGTCGCATCCGCATCAGGGGCCGGATCAAGCTCATGAAGCTGTTCGCGCGCAGCTTTCCTTAGCCCTGCGGCGCTTCGAGGAGGCCATGCAGTGTGCGGGCGTGGCTGGAGTCGGGGTAGCGAGCGACGAAACGCCGGGCGCGGCGCTTTGCCGCGCGGGTCCGGCCGAGGGCCGAGAGGGCCTCGATGGCGATCAGCTCGCGTTCCTGGCGGCGTGCCCGGGCATCGAGCGCCTCGCGGACGATGGCGGCACGGCGTGGCGCTGGCCCGGGTTCTTCGAGACCCTGAGCCATCCTTGGGTTGCTACGTTGTCGGGTCGTCGGGGAGGAGCCAATTGAAATCGACCGGACCGAGTCGCTCGAGCCCAGATGCGGTTCGCGTTGAGACCTTCGATGGTGTGATGCAGGTGCGGCTCAGGACTGAAGCTTGTCCGAAGGCGGCCGCAATGGCTGCCGGACCCCGTCCGAGCGAAGCGGTTTCAGCCCACTTGCACTCGATGAGGTGAGCCCGCCCGCCGACCGGCACGACGAAGTCGACCTCGTTGCCGTGATGGTCACGATAGAAGTACAAGTCCGGACGCAGACCTCGATTTGCAAACGCGCGCACCAGCTGTCCCGCGACGAGCGTTTCGAAGAGCGCACCGAGCATCGCGCTCTCGGCAACCGCATCCGGGCTTCGCATCCCTAGCAAGTGGCACAACAGCCCCGTGTCGAGGAAATAGAGCTTGGGCGACTTGACGAGGCGTTTGCCGAGGTTGCGGAAGTAGGGCGGTAGCAGCAGCACCACGTTCGAGGCTTCCAGGACGCTGAGCCAAGCGCGGATGGTGTTCGGACTGACGCCAACGTCGCCCGCCAGCCCGTTCATGTTCAAGAGCTGTCCCGAGCGCGTGGCGCACAGCCGCAGAAACCGGTTGAAGTCGCGCAGGCTACGTACGTTGAGTGCCTGACGGACGTCGCGCTCAAGGTAGGTTGCAACGTAGTCCGAGTAGAACCTCGAAGGGACCAGATCGCGCGCGTACACCTCCGGGTAGCCGCCGCGCCAGAGCGCGTCGAGTACAGCGGCGCGACGGTCCAGGGGTCCGCGGTCGCGTTCGATCTCCCGCAGCGACAGGGAATGGAGCTCCAGAATCGAGACGCGCCCGGCGAGGCTCTCGCTGACGCCTTCCATGAGTGCGAACTTCTGCGAGCCCGTCAACAAGTACTGCCCACTTCGATCCCTGTTCCGGTCGACCGCGCGCTTGAGTGTTCGCAGCAACTGGGGCGCGTACTGCAACTCGTCGATGATCACCGGGGGAGGGTGCCGCTCGAGGAACTCGGCGCCCGATTGCTCCGCCTGCTCGGCCTCCAGGGGTTCGTCGAGGGTCACGTACCCGTGGTCCGGGAACGCCATTTCGAGCAGCGAGGTCTTGCCCGACTGGCGCGCACCAGTCACGAGGACGACGGGCCGTTTGCCGGCCTCGGCCTCCAATACGGGCCGGATCTCCCTGTGAATCCACATGGTTGGGTATTTTGCAATTCAATTGATGGTATTTCAATAATAATATTGCAGATGGCCCAGTTTCGTCGTGGCGCCGGGCCAGACATAGGGCCACACGCGTGTAAACCCCACGCGCGTCCCCTCCTTCTCAGTCGTCGTGAGCGCCCGCTTCGATCCACATTCTGACCTGCTCGAGCTGGCCGTTGGGGACCATTCCAGCTGGCGGCATGCGGGCGCCACAGGGAGCCGGTCCGGGCTGCATCTTGCTGAGGAGCAGGCTGCTTTCGGGTTCAAACGGAACGACGCGCGTCCAACCCGTGGTGTTGCAGCTGGTGGCACCCCCCACGCCCTGGGCGGCTACGTTGACCAGTGAGCGATAGGCGATCTCGGGCGTGGACAGGTCCAGGCCGCCGCCAGCTGCGTCCGCGTGGCAGCCAAGGCCCGCCGCACAGCCGTTGCCCTGCAGGACGTCCCTGTAGACGGCGGAGAAGGTGGCGGCTCCCGGCGGGCGCTGGGGCTCGGTGCCGCGTCCCGCATCCGCGATCGCAGAGTCCGCGGGCTCGCTGGACAGGCTTAGGCGCAGGAGCGACCCCGCTCCCAGGCCCACTGGGACGAACAGGTCATCGCCGGCGATGGCCAGGGGGGCGTTGATCCCGCCGGGAGCCTCGAACGTCCAGATGGCTTCTCCGCTTGTGCGGTCGAAGGCGTACACGTTGCCGCGGTCATCGCTTGTGAACACCAGGTCGTTCGCGATCGTCGCCGCGCCGTAGCCGGAACCCTGCAGCTCGGCGGCCCACAGAATCTCCCCAGTTTCGACATCGATGGCCGTCAGGTTTCCGGTCCCTCCTACGATACCCGGAAGCAGCACGTTGCCATCCCAGGCCATGCCCAGATTGTTGCTCGCAACGTAGACGACGCCGTCGCCGTATGCCAACGCGCTCATCACTCCGCCGAGCACTCCGGGCAGGATCTCGGTCGATTGCAGGGCAGGGTATTCCGTCCGTTTGTCGTTCAAGTGCGCGCCCACTTCCGCGCGTCCACAGGAGCTCGCCGGATTCTGCTGTTAGCGCGGTCACGGTCCCGGTCTTGCCCGCGCCGATGACGACGTCCGCGCCGCTCTGCCGGGACGGGCGCACCCGCACCGGTGTGGTCTGGTAGTCCCAGTCGAAGAGGTCGTGGGGTTTTTCCTGGTGGAACCACGCGAGCTGACCGTCCGCGATCCCCACCGCCACCACGGCGCAGGTATACAGGTTGGGCCCCGGTCGCGAGACGGTCGTCGGCGTGAGCAGATTCCCTGGCCACGGGACCGGGTTGCCGGTGCCCCAGTACGTCAACCCCAGCTCGGGGATGATCAGGGGCGGGTACCATGCGCCCCCGCCGCTATTGGTCTCGGGATTGCCCCAGATGTCCTTCGAGTCCACGGTGTCGAAGGACCAGCGCTCCGCTCCGGTCTCGGCGTCCAGGGCCACGAGGCGCCCGATGATGCCTCCTTCGTAGAAGCCGCGTTCCGCACTCGCCGGCACGGTCGACGCGAATACGAGGCCATCGTAGACCAGTGGCTGGATGTCGATCCCCTCGCTGCGCCTAAACCCCGGCGCGTATGCCCAGCGCTGCTCGCCGGTCTTGAGGTCGAGCGCCACTACCTGTTCATCGCCACCGGCCGCAAACACGCTACCCCAGCCGACGGCCACCCCATTGGGGCCCGTGGTCGGTTTGTCAAACGCATGCTTCCAGAGCGCGTCACCGGAAGCTCGGTCGATGGCGTACACGTTGCTTCGCATGTCCTGGATGTAAACCCGGTCTCCGATCACGATCGGGTTCGCGGTCAGATATCCAAACGCGTAGCTTCCGCTCACGTCGAACTGCCAGCTAACCCGGAGGTCATCGACGTTGCTGCGGTCGATGCGCGTCTCGGCCTTGCGACTGTGGTCGTAGTCGAAGTTGGGCAGTGGCCAATCCCTCCACGCGCGCGCTACTTCCGGCGGCGCCCCAGGGTGGCGTTCCACGGTGGGGTTGGGGTCTGGCAGGTCAGGAGGCATGGCGCTGTCGGGGGAGGCGTCGGCCCTGTCGCCCATCGCGGCATCGGGCCCGCCCTTCGGAGACGGGTCTGCGCCACCTGGCGCCGGCGCGGGTCCGGCGTCGAGGGGCACACGTGGTGTTCGCGGCGACGGCCGCGGGTCCGACGTGGCCGGTAGCGTCCTCGCGTCGCCGCCAGCCGACGTCGGCACCGACGTGCGCCGTGCCATCACCGCGTTTGGCTCTGCAGTGCTCGGCTCGGCGTTCACGTCGCCCTCGGTGTTGCAGGCAACCCCCCCGGTAACCCAGAGCATCGTGATCGCGAGCGCGTAACGGCGCGCGCCCGTGGCGGCGCTTGCGTATGCGCACAGCAGCCTCAGACCTCGCAAGTGCGTCACGCTCCGGTTGTGCACCGTGACCGCCTGCACATCAAGTCCGTTTCCTGCCTCGCCCTTGTCACATGGTGCAGCCTTGAGTTCCATGAGCCGAATCGGCCATTGGTGCGACACCAAAGGATAGGGAGGGGTTCTTCTCAGGACACGTTCGATGGAGACTACCGGTCATACGCGGCCCACTGTGCCAGCGTTCGGCGCTGGATCTAGCCTGACCGACTCAGTCTCGCCCGAGTTGGATGTCGCGAGCCGCCTGGCCGCTTGGCAAGAAGACCACATGGGGAGGCGACCCAACCAGGAACCCGTGTTTCGTCTTATCCTTGACCGGGAGCAGGTGGTAGTGACGGATACGAACCATCACCGTCTGCTCGTTGCCACACTTCCGCCGGCGGACCGCGTCGTCCGGGTGCTTTCATGCGCTCAGCCCGGTCTGCCCCGGTTTGGTGGGCACTGAAAAAGGGACTACGGTCCCCGGGAGTGTACCCATGGAGAAGGGACGCCGTGCGCCTCGTGCGGAACCGAGGCACGCACACCGTCGCAGCCCCACGCCCGTTCTCGGTACTGCCAGATCATGTCGGGCGGGGGGGGCTACCCGGTGTGCAGCGGTGCAGTGCCCAAACAGAAGGAGCCATCACGGAATGAAACAGTTGATGTTTGTAGGGACCGGAAAGCTGGCGTGGCACGAGGTTCCGGAGCCGGAGCTCCAAGCCCCGCGGGATGCCCTTGTCAGGCCCCTGGCAGTCGCTAGATGCGACCTGGACTCTGCCTTCTTTCGGCGACCGTTGGGTCGGGCTCTGCAGTTGGGCCTCGCATCACATATGGTGGATCCCGTCGTCTGCGACATCGCGGACGATCCGCCGTACGCCCCACCGATACCGATCGGGCATGAGTGCGTCGCGGAGGTACTAGAATTGGGGAGGGAGGTTTCTCACGTGCGCGTGGGCGAACGCGTGGTCGTACCCTTTCAGGTGGCCTGTGGTCATTGCCCAACCTGCGCGCGTGGAGTCACGTCTCGATGCACAGCGGGTGCCCTGTCGGTCAACAACTTCGGCTTCGGGCCGGGAGCCCATGTGCATGGGGGCGTGATGACCGACATCGTTCGCGTCCCGTTCGCCGACGCGATGCTCGTTCCCGTCCCGGATGGGGTGGACACCGTTGCGGTGGCGAGCGCCAGCGACAACTTGCCGGACGCCTATCGCGCCGTGGCTGGCCCGCTGCGTGAGCGCCCTGGAGCCTCCGTTCTGGTGGTCGGCGGCAACGCGAAGAGTGTCGGGCTGTACGCCGCCGCGATCGCCAAGGCATTGGGGGCCAGCGAGGTGGACTACTGCGATGTGGACGATGAGCGACTCGCGATCGCTCAACATGTTGGCGCGCGCCCCGTGCAAGGTCGCAGGGCGCGATGGTCTCGTGCGTTCCGCTCCTTGGGCCGGCGGTACACGATCAGCGTTGACGCCAGCTCCGACGTTCAGGGGCGCGGACTCGAGCTGGCCCTTCGCTCGCTGGAACCTGGCGGCGTCTGTACGAGCGTGGGCATCTACCCCAGAGCCCGCACGCCGGTTCCATTGATGCAGATGTATGTGGACGGCATCACCCTCCGGACCGGCATTACCAACGCGCGGGCGTTGATCCCGCGCGTACTATCGCTGGTCGCCGAAGGTCGGCTGGATCCCGCGCCGGTGACGACCCTACTGGCCACGTGGTCCGATGCTCAGCGGGCCCTACTCGCTCAAACCACTAAGGTCGTCGTCGCCCGCTGAGTAGCAGTATCCCAGCGCATAGAGGCAGGGCGACGCCTCCGCCTGGCTCAAGGACAGGCTCCCGGAGCAGTCACAGGACGACCGAGGCGCTCTCCGACTTGTGGCGCGACCCGGACCGCTTCGAGAGCGTGGGCGACGAAGGCGGCCGCACAACGTGCTATAACACATGCACCCGCCAGGGCCGCACCACGGCGGATACGGTTGACGACGCTCAGCTAAGAATCATGCATCGGCTTGGCCTTCGTTGAGGAGCCGTGGGAACCTCGAGTGTGTTGACACGACACGCCGTCCTAGAAAGGGCGATCTGACTTTTGTACGCTCTTGGGATCTTACCTATGAGCTCCTGCCTTGCGTTTGGGAAGTGGGTGGGTTTTCCTCATCGACGATGCGTTGCATCCGCCGCTTCACCTCCTGCTTGATCGCAGGCTGGGCGGGCACGATATAGAAGCGCCGCGCGCGCATGCCATCGACCACCGCGCTTGCGACTTCGGCAGGATCGTAGCCACTGGCCAGCATGGCGCGCATCTGATCGTGCTGCTGCGCCGCGCGAGCTGCGGCGCGCTCCGACAGGGGACCGTCCGGGGCCAGGTGTTCGGGGCGATTGCGTGCCGCGTCCCAGATGTTGGTGTCGACCAGGCCAGGGCACAGGACCGAGACACCCAGTTCGCTTTGCGCAGCGGCGAGCTGGCGGTAGAGCGACCCGGTGAGGCTAACCACTCCGTGCTTGGTGACGCCATAGATGCCGCCTCCGTCTAGCAAACCGGCCACCGAAGCCGTGTTGACGATATGCCCCGGCGTGCCCTGCTCGATCATGCGCGGCACGAACGCCCGGATGCCGTGGATAACGCCCCACAGGTTCACACCCAATACCCATTCCCATTCCTTCAAACTGTGCTTCCACAGCGGAACGCCCCCCGAGCTACCGACGCCGGCATTGTTGCACAGCACGTGCACCGCGCCAAAGCGGTCAAAGGCCCGATCGGCCAGAGTCTGAACAGCCTCCGCTTTCGCCACGTCGGTGCGTACAGCCAACACCTCGAGTCCGCCCTGCGCAAAGCGGTTACTTGCCTGCGCAAGAGCTGCCTCCTCGACGTCGGCCAGCACGAGTTTCATGCCTTCTTCGCCCAAGCGCTGCGCCAGTGCACGCCCGATGCCACTGGCCGCGCCCGTGACGACCGCCACCCTGCCTGTCAGCTCCTGCATAGGCTCCTCCCTTGACGTTCTTCGTCCAGCCAGTCATAGCGCCCCAACAACATGCGCGTCCACCGCGGTGGGAACGCCGACGAGCGTTCCGTGCCGCAGCGGGGTGCGCTGGATGTGGGAGAGCCACAAACAGAGACTCCTCCAGGAGACGGAACCGGCCAGCCGGCAGCTTCTCAAGCGGAAGCGTCACCACGTCGAGGTCGAGCCCCGCTTGCTGACGGTTTCTCACGATGAGCATCAGCGCCTCTAAGGCGCGGCGCCGGAGAGCGCGACCGTTCTTTGGGAGAGGTCGCTAGTGGCGGCGGCATGCGCGAGGTAGCGACCGACGCTCTGTCGGGATACCGAAAAGTTGGCGATATCACCCGCGCACGATGCGTGCGGCAGCGCGGTCTCGGGAGCGTCGACGAGATGCACGGGGCGGATGAGCGTCCAGGCGAGGTCACTCTGGGTCACGACAGCTTCCTGTTGCTCGGTGTCGTCGATCTGCGGCTTGAGCACGAGGTCAAACAGGGCCTTGTCGACGAAGCGCAGGCGCTCGCGTGTATCCCCAAGGCCATACGTCGTTTGCACGACGAGCCGCTCTATGCCCTCGGCGCGCATCGCGTTGACGACGTTGCGCGTACCGGCCGAGCGCACTGTCATGGGTGTGTGGGCGGGCCCGCGCATGCGTACCAGGAAAGGGTTTTCGCTGATTCCGAGGGCGACGACGACGGCATCGTGACCCGCGACCGCGGCGCGGACCTGATCGGGGTCCATCACGTCACCGAACGCGAGGCGCACGCGGTCCCAGGCGACGTCGTCCGCCGCCGGGGGCGGCTTGCGAACGAATGCTGACACCTCGTGGCCTGCGGAGAGCAGCCAAGACACCGCCGCGCGGCCCGAGCCGCCGGTTGCTCCGAAAACGATTGCCTTCATGGGTTCCTCCTAGTTGTCGTTGGGTTGTCGTTGGGTTGTCGTTGGGTCCGCGTTGTGCGGCTAGGGGAAACCTGCCAGGGCTCTATGCATGCATCAAATGACGTGATTTCATTTCTACATGTATGAAATGCATACTGGAGACGAGCTTCCAGAGCGGCTTGCTGGCCTTGACCTCAACCTGCTGGTCACCTTCGACGCGCTGCTGCGCGAGCGCAGCGTGACGCGCGCCGCGAGCCGGATTGGGATCACGCAGTCGGCGATGAGCCATGCCCTGCGGCGGCTGCGCACCCTGTTGGGCGACCCCGTGTTGGTTCGCGGTCCGGGCGGCATGCTACCGACCCCGCGGGCGGAGGCCCTCGAAGTGCCCGTGCGGCGGGGTCTCGACTGTCTGGGCCGGGCCTTGCGCACGCCGGCCGAGTTTGATCCCAAGCGGGCGCGCCGAGCGTTCCGGCTCGCAACTCCGGACCTGTTCGACATGGTGGCGATGCCGCGCCTGATGCAGGTCTTGGCCGCAGCGGCGCCGCAGATCGACATTATCGCCATGCCGCTACCGTTGTCTGGCCTGCGGGCGAGGCTCGAGACGGGTGACCTCGACCTCGCCGTCGCGGCTCGGGTGCCCGGACACCCGGAGGCCGATGAGGGCGAGGAAGGGCTCCTCCAGCGCGTGCTGCTGCGCGACCAGTTCGTGTGCATGCTGCGCAAGGGCCATCCCGCCCTTGGGGGGCGAGCGAAGGGGCCGAGGAAGCGCAATGCTTCCGCGAAAGGGCTCTCGCTCGAAGGGTACGCCGCGCTGTCGCACGTTGTCGTCTCGCCTACCGGCCGCGGCGGCAGCCCCATCGACGTGGCCCTGTCGAAGCGAAAGCTCACCCGGCGCGTGGCCGCACGGGTACCCAGCTTTGGTACTGCGCTCGCGCTCGCGGCGGAGACTGACCTCGTCTTGACCGCTCCGTCGGCCCTTGCCGCGGTGCGGCATGGGTCGAGCGCGTTCCTCACCACGTGCCCGCTGCCGCTACCGCTACCGCGTCACGCCGTGCGCATGGTGTGGCATGCCCGGTTCGGCGAAGACCCCGGGCACCGATGGATGCGAGAGACCATGATCGCTGTCGCGCGCTCGATCGCCGCGTCGATCGAGTGAGCCGGAGGGGGAACGCGCTCGGGTTTACGTATCCGGCAACCGACTGAATGGGAGGATGACCGCGCGGTATAGTAGGGGCCCTTGTGATTTCGCGTTTTGATCGCGAGCACGGGTGCGAGCGTCACGCGTGGTGCTCGGGATCCTCAGCGGCCGCCAGCTGAGCGCTGGGAACGTTCTGTCCGGAACGTTCCGTTCCGCGCTGAAATCGACGATTCTCAGTCTGCGCGAACCGCCAGCCTGCGCAAAGGGCGCCGGCGATTGCGACTAGGACTTGACGGCGGTCGTGGGGACCGGTTTCATGGGCACCAGGTGGCGACACGAAGCAGGCGGCGGCGCATCGGAGGGTTGCCACGCGACCGTGATCGGGAAATCGCATGGCGCTGATGCGTGCACTTGGGTCCTTGCTTGGGTGGTTACTATCGCGGCCGGAATTTCACTGGCTTGTGTTCATCGCGATGGTGATCGTCATGAGTTTGAACCTCGCCGTGCGGAAGGTGGGGTCGAGCAAACCGGCTCTATTGTCGCCGTTCCACCTGGACGACAAGGCGTCCGCTCTGGCCTCGCGCGTCGTCCACGTGCTGCGTCATGACGACCGCTGTGAGGAGGCGATGGTCAAGCGCATCGTACGCGCGGCGGCCCAGCGACATGGCCTGAGCCCGGCACTGGCGATGTCGGTGGCGCGTAGCGAGTCGTCGTTCCGACCCCATGTGATCAGCCGCACCGGCGCGATGGGCGTCATGCAGCTGATGCCGGACACGGCAGCCGCCCTGGGCGTCGAGGACCCTTTTGATCCAGAGCAGAACGCCGATGGGGGCGTTCGCTATTTGCGGCGCTTGCTATCACGCTATCGCGGCAATCGTGCCCAAGCCCTGGCCGCGTACAACGCCGGCCCTGGGCGAGTACGCCGCGGCGCCCAGCGGCTACCCCGGGCGACCCTCCGCTACGTCCGTCGTACGTTGGACCGGCTGTAGGCGAGCGCTGGACGAGCCGAAGGGTGTGAGCTAGCCCAGAGCTAGCCCGGATTCCCGCCCTCTGCATCGCCTAGCTGAAGGGAGTGTTACAGCAACCGTCGAGTGATTTGCGACGGGGCTCCGCGTTCAAGCAACCGGAGCGGCAGTGTCGCGGCGGAAAGCAAGAGGCCCGGGCGGGCAATCGCTGCCCCGAGTGCTGCGATCCTGTGGTCGCGGTCGACGATAGCGCCGGCCCGAGCGTCCGGGGGCAATCCCGCGAGCCGCTCAGCGAACTGGAAGGCCCCGTCCCGTGCTACCTGGATGCTGAAGTCGGCGAGCAGTTCATCGCTGCGCCCGGCGAAAAGGTCCAGTACGGACAGCAGTGGTGCCGATGCGGCTATGCTGGTCTGTGTCCGATCCGTCAGGCTTGCGATGATCCCATTGATGCGGTCGAAGTCGCTGCGCATCAAGGACAGGGGCTGGTTCCCCGCGATCTCCGCGGTGGCGATGCCGAGATCCAGGTTGATGTGCGCGTTCATGCCGAGCAACAGTTGTTGGAGAATCAGTGGGCGCCACCGCCGAGTAGAGTCGAAGGCGACGCGCCAGCTGCGGGTGACGGGGTCGCCGGAGAAGTAGGCCGCGTGGGCGTCCAAGTAGCGCTGAGCAAAGACCGCATCGAGTCTGTCCATGCGCGGCCCATCGTCGAATAGCCCCTCCTCGATGCCGCGCTTCACTGCGAGCGTCATATTCAAGTACAGAGAGGCGAAGTAACCGTCGCGCGTTCCCTGGGCAATTGCGTGCTCAACGATCACCCGCAACTCCGTGACAACGCGATCGATGCCCGGCGTGGCGACCGTCGTCGCTTCTGCCTGTGCTTCGCTACTCGCGCGCATGCGAACCCTCCCCTGTCGACGGATGAAAGCACGGCCCTGAGACGCGAACAACCTATACGCCCCTAAGGGCCGTCCGAAATCGGGGCCGGCACCGCTTGGAGCTCGGCCAACGGCCGTTGGGTCCTCGGCATCGCCGAGTAGGACCGACGGTATGTCCTGTTTTTGGGATGCACCGCGCCCGGTCCCGATCATGCACGATTTCGCCGCCGCCTAGAGTGAGAGCGCGCAGAATCATCGCGGCGCGAACGTGTCCTGGAGGATGCGACTCATCTCGTCGCGGACGCGCTCGGCCGCTATTGAGCTGCGGTGACGCTTGCTGTGGCGAGCGTTTCCCATTCGAGGCCGGCGCCGCAGTCGACGTCGCCGTCGCCTCCGGGCGGGGCGGGCATCAGCTCGCAGTCCGTGTAGACCATCCAGTAGGAGCCGCCCACTTCGCCCGTGCCGCTGACCGTGGCCGGGTCGTCATCGAGCGCGTACTCGAGGTCGAAGCGCAGGTAGGGATCCATCAGCTCCCCAAAGTCGACCTTGGGCACGCCTAGGACCGTTCGCAGGCTCTCTTGATTGTAACCTGCGTCCGGCAGGCTCAACCCGAGGGTTCGTGTGTGGGCGTCATAGAGCAGGCGCGCACTGTCCGCGTGGCTCGCGCCTTCGCCCGAGAGCGTGACCTGACCTGTCAACAGCGCCACATCCCAAACACCGTTTTGATCGACGCACACCCGGTCGTCCGTTGCGAATTGGATTCCGACGGTGCGCTTCGAGCCATCGTCCCAGTCCACTTGGACCTGCGGGATGGCGTCCAGGGTGGCGACCATGGCTGCACCCGAGACTCCCCGGAAGTCGGCTTCGAGGTCCAGGGCAAGCTGGTAGCCTTCCTCGCAGTCATTGTCGGCCGGGAAGCGGAGCACGTCGATTTGCTCGGAAGCCTGGGCGGGGGGGGCCGCGGCTTCTGGGCCGCTGTCAGGTCGGTCGGCCTCGGAAGGGAAGACGCGGGCCCACCCTTCGCCCCAGACCCCGGCAGCCGAGAGGTAGCCTCGCATGGTAAGCCGGACCTCTCCAGCAGGAGCGCCTTCATCCGCTTGCAGGGAAAAGGTTAGGGCGCCAACCAATTCTTCAGCCGGGACTTCAAGCTCGTAGTAGCCGACGTGTGGGTTGTCGAAGGTGACCTCCGTCGCGATCGGTCCCGCGATCGGACCGGCTCCACTGACCAGGTCCACGGTGGCTTCGATGACGACGCCACGGCAAGGATCGTATTCCGGCTCGTCGTACGTCGTTTCCGGGTGAGATTTCAGGCGATAGACCGAACCCTCCGGTCGGAACGCCAGGGTGAGCATGTTGGCGTCGGGGCCTTCCGGGGCTGTGATCGAGACCAACCATGGCGGGGCGGACACGGAGGGTGGCGCAGGCCAGTCAGCGACCGTCGTATACGCACGATCGACGAGCGCTTGCAGCTCGGGGATGGAGAGGTCCAGCGGAGCGTCTTCGCCGGGGCCGAGTGGTTCGCGCGGGCAGGGCGGTTGGCTCGGCTCATCCGGTGCAGCTCCCTCTTCCCCGGTCTGCCCGCCGGGGTGATCGCCGGGTGCGAGTTGCGCCTGCGTATCCCGGGGGCTTTGGCGCGGCCCGGTTGTGCTGGCTGTCGGGGAATCGTCAGTGGGGCCCACGGCGGCCTTTGCCGGGGCGTGCGAGTCGTTTGCACAGGCGACTGTGAGACAAAGCAGCGAAGGCAGCGCCAACCTTGGATCGATCCGGCTCATGCTCGTTCTCCAGAAGGGTGGGTGAGGACCGCTCATGGACACGGTAGCGGGCCGCCCCCGGCCAGCAAGCACCAAATGTGTCGATTCTGCCCAAACTATCTGGCAGAATGACGACCAGATGTGCATTTCTGCTATAAACTCCACGGTTCTGGCGTCGGAGTTGCTGCGGGCGTTGCGGGGTGGGCGCTCGCAGACGGCACTGAGCCGTCGGCTTGGCTATCGCAGCAACGTGGCCTACGCGTGGGAGTCAGGGCGCCGCTACCCGGCGGCACCGGAGTTCATGCGCGTGGCGCAACGAGTGGGGGTCGATGTTTCCGCGGCCCTGTGCCGCTTCGTACGCGCGGGGCCCGAGCTGTTTGCGGACCACGGGCCGGCGACCCCTGAAGGCGTAGCGGTCTGGTTGCGGGCCCTCCGCGGGGACACGACGCTCCAGATGCTTGCAGCGCGCAGCGGGCTGAGTCGCTACGCGATCGCACGCTGGCTACGGGCCCGCACCATGCCCCGGTTGCCGGAGTTGCTGCAGTTCGTCGATGCCGCGAGCAGTCGCGGGCTGGATTTCGTCGCATGCTTTGTGGACCCGGCCGTGCTGCCGACGGCGGAGGCCGCCTGGCGGGAACTGACGCGCCGCAAGCGGGTCGGGGTCGAGCTGCCCTGGTCGCAGGCGGTGCTGCGTATGCTCGAGACGCGTGACTACCGGTCGCTGGCCCGCCACCGGCCGGGCTGGATCGGTGCGCGCCTGGGCATCGACCGGGAGCAGGAGGCGGTGTGCCTTTCGACTCTGCTCGAGGCCGGCATGGTCGAGTTTGATGGTGTGCGCTATCGCACCACCGCCGTGAGCGTGGACGTGAGCGGGGCCTCACGCGAGGACCTGCAACGTGTTCGCGCGCACTGGGCGGACGTGGGTGCCAGCGCCATCCGGGCCGGGCGCGAGGGCGTGTATTCCTGGAACGTTTTCAGCGTATCGCGCGCCGACTTGGCGCGCCTGCAGCAACTCCACCTGGCTTACTTCAGGAACCTGCGCGCGATCGTCGCCGAGTCAGAGCCGGCCGAGTGTGTGGTCGTGGCCAACGTCCAGCTGTTTGAGCTGGGCTCGAGGTAGCCGCAAGGGAGCGGCGAACCTCGACAGTTCGCCGCTCAGCGGGCCTTACGGCGTCGCGCCTAGTTCACGCTACCGAAGACGAACAGGAGGTCCTGCCAGCCGCCGCTGGCGAGGGTCCGCAGCTTCCGTAGATCTCCTGTGCCGTCCCGCTGTGCGTCGCGGTAGAAGCGCATCTCGCCGTCCTGGGTGATCGCGTACAGGACCCCATCGCCCCCGGAAAGGACGTGGGCAAACCCCTGCCACCCGGCTTGCCCAATGGTTCCAAGGCTCGTCAGCTCACCTGTGCCGTCCCGTTGCATGTCTCGGTAGAAGCGCACCTTGCCGTCTTGGGTGATGGCGTAGATGACTCCGTCCCCGCCCGAAAATACGCGCGTCAGGTGCTGCCAGCCAGCATGACCGATCACGGTGGGCGAGTGTAGATCGCCTGTGCCGTCCATGTTGTGGTCACGATAGAACAGCAACTCGCCGGCTGTGCTGACCGCGTAAATGGTCCCGTCGCCGCCGGAGAAGAGGTGCACGAAGTTTTGCCAGCCGCCCTGGCCGATGATGCCCAGCAGCCGTACTTGGCCGGTCCCGTCGCGATTGTCGTCACGATAGATCATCAGCTGCCCCTGTTCGTTGACGGCATAGATAATGCCGTCGCCCCCGGGGAACACGTGCCGCATGTGTTGCCAACCGCCATTCCCGATGCGCATCGGCTCGCTAAAGGTTCCGGACGGATCCCGTTTCGCAAACGAGAGGTCCCCGGCGGCATCGACGGAGTAGACGCCCGCGAGCGCTTGCTCGCAGGTCTCGGTCGATGCGGTGTCCGAGCAGCATTCCGCCGGCGCGTCTCCTCGCGCGAGCTCCCACATCCGAACGTACGCCTCTGCGGACCGGAACATCGGGTCCATGGCGTGCTTGGAGACGCCCACGCCGCGCATGTCGGCCAGGAAGTCGGGAAGTAGCCCCACATGGGCCATGCCATCCACGTTGTAGTCAAAGGTCTTGGTCCCGCTCACCTGGCGGTCGAACTGACCGAAGTCGTCCAGCTCGAAGGGGTACTGGAGTTGACCGCCCGTGCGCAGCTGTGCACTGCGCTCTTCGGGGTGGCCTCCGCAGGCTGCACTTCCGAAGCGTGGTCCAAAATGGCCTGCCACGCCATTGAAGTCGCTGCCCATACCGGTTGCGGCCGCCGTGTCGAGCGAGTAGGCATAGGCCTGCGCAAAGGTCTTGGACGAGTGGCGACAATCGTCCTCGATACCACTCGGAAGATAGTCGATCGTCTTGCGTTCACCACGAGTCCCTCGGTCGAGCACGTCGTCCTTGAGCATCACGCCAACCATTCCACCCATTTCGGCGAGGGCAGCAAGCTGCTCTGGCGTGCGCATTCGCTCGTGGCGAATGTCCGCCGTGTTGAGCTCTGTGAACAGGGCGTGGCTGGCGGTCAACGGATAGCCGCCTGGGCGCAGCTGCTGCACCAGAGCGACGGTGTCGTCGAACGCCCGTGCCGACATGTGGTCGACGTCGATGATCATTCCCTTGTCCATCATCTTCTCGATCAAGACCTCGCCGAGTGGGAAGATCCCGAACTCGTTGCAGCTTGCGGCCTCCGGGTGCAAGGGAACGAAGGTGGGCTCGAAACCGAACAGGCTGGCAAATGCTTGTTGGTAGGTTCCCTCTTCCCCGAGCCTGAACGAGTACCCTTCGTTGGAGCAGTCCCGTGTGTTGTACCAGTGGCCCTCGACGAAGCGATTGCCCACTTCGATCACGCTCTGCCAGGTGGCGGCCCCGCCGAATGCGTTGTCGAAGTTGTGCACCGGAAACATATGGCGGACGCCCCAGTGATCGTAGTAGTGGTCCACTTGGGCGCGTATCCACTCCTCCGCCGTCAAGCCCGAGCCTTCGGGCCCCCGGCATGACGTCGGGTTGCTCGTCATTGTGCAAGACGCGATCTCGTTTTGGACGTAGGTGCACTCCGAGCTAGGGAAGCCACAGTTGAAGAGATTGTCGACTTCGATGCCTAGCACGACGGCCAGCTTGCCATTTCGCAGCACCTGCCTGGCTTCCGCGGGAGTGCGCACGATGCGAAACCAGCCCTCGTCTGCGTCGACACCCTGTCCGACCTCAAGATCGACGAACTGCTCGAAGTCGTAGGCGGCCTGCAGCTGCTGGTCGATAAACGCCATCGTATCGTTGCAGTCCACGCCGTCGATCCGCTTGTTGGACTCGCACAGGGCAGTGTTGTTTACGGCCAGCTGAACGATCAGCCGGAGCCCGCCACGCCAGGCGCGCTCGAGCCACTTGTAGTAGACCTGTTGATGGGTCGTGCTAGACCAGCGGGGCCAGCCGTTGAAGGTCGGGGCGCCTAGCTGAGAGGGGCCAGCGCCGTCAAGGGTGCCCACAGCGCCCACCGCGTCGTCGAAGAGTGTGTGGTCACCGTGAAACAGCGTTTGTCCGCAGTCGGGTAGCCAGCCCGGGCAGTTGGCGGGACCGCGCGACGAACCGTCGCTGTCGAGCAGCTCGAGGTCCGTACTGTAGCATGCACGTAGCGCGGTATTGACGTCCAACCCGCCGCTACAGTAGCTGTCACCGCAGGCGGTGACGCCCTGTTGTGTCTGCTCGGTCCGCCTTGATAGGTTTCCGGTGTCGAAGGCCTCTGGGCAAAACATGGTGTCTGCCCTGGGACAGGGCTTGCCGGCAAGGATGGCGCCGCCGTGGGCGATGTCCGCAAAGAGGTGCATATGCAGGTCGGCGTAGCCGCGGTAGCTGCACTCGTTGGCAGAGCCCGGCGCGGACATGCCGACTGCCGGCTCGGACATGGGGGCGACCGGGGCGCTCACGCACGTGCCCGAAGCGGTTCCCAAGGCGTCGTCGTCGACCACGCCCGTCAGGCTCGCCCCACAGAAGCAGTCGCCGCTGCATCCAGGGATCTCGGTCAGCCCGGCATCGCAGGAGGCAACGCGCTCCGCCAGACAGCAGGCTCGCTGCCCCTCTTGGCCGCACGGTTGCGGACGGTGGCAGGTGCCGGAGGATCGGAGTTGGAGGGGATTGACGCCGCCGCACAGACAGTTCCCGGCGCAACCAGCTACTTCGACCAGACCGTCGCCGCAGTTGGCTCCCTCCAAGGTGACTCCGCAGCAAGCCCGCTGGCCTTCGCCGCCGCAGGAGGTTGCCTCGGCTGGCACTTGACAGGTCCCAGACGATTGCGCGCCGGGCACCCCATCGCCGCACAAACAGTTCCCGTCGCATCCAGGAACCTCCACGAGGCCATCGCGACAGGCGCCATCCGATCCCTCCGCGATGCAACAGGCTCGCTGGTTGGCGCCGCCGCACTCCGTGGTCTGGACGCAGGTACCTATCGACTGGGCCCCTCCGATCCCCAACGCGCACCGACAGTTTCCCGTGCATCCGGGGGCCTCAGTGAGACCGGGGTCGCAGCCACCGCCCTGCTCGCCGAGACAGCAGGCGCGCTGGCCTTCGCCCCCACACTCCGTGGTGTTGACGCAGGTGCTTGACGACTGGGCCCCTGCGATGCCTTGCGCGCACCGACAGTCTCCCACGCATCCGGAGACCTCGGTGAGACCGGCGTCACAACCACCTCCCTGTTCCCCGATACAGCAGGCTCGCTGATCTTCGCCACCGCACTCCGTGACGGCTCGACAGGTTGCGGAAGAGCGCGTTCCCAGGAATCCACCCCCACAGTAGCAGTTTCCCGTGCATCCAGGGACCTCAGCGAGGCCGGCGCCGCAGGCGCTGCCCTCGCCGAGACAGCAGGCTCGCTGGCCTTCTCCGCCGCACTCCGTGATGCGTCGACAGGTGCCCGAGGACGAAAACGGGCAAAGCCCGGCGCACTCACAATTCCCACTGCACCCGGGAACCTCCACCAGGCCCGCTTGGCAAGCGGCACCCGGCTCGCAAACGCAGCACGCACGTTCGTTCTCGCCTCCGCATGCGGCTGCTGGGGCGGCATTCCACAGCAGCGCAACGGCAGAGGCAACCGCGACCAACCACGCTTGTAGGGTCAGTCCGCCTGGGGAACGGGCGTACGTGCTTGGGACGCCCGGCGGGGTATCCAGCGCGGGATGACCTTCGCGAAGACCTACTAGAAACTCGGCAGAGGACAGGCGTGCAAGTAGAGACATGGGGACCTATCTGGGTTTCGAGGTGGATGTTCTCGGAGCTCCCGTCAGGGAACGCCGCCGGAGGGGAATGGGAGGCGCGCGCCGGAAATGGCAGCGGGGCAGCGTGTTGCGCAAGCGCGAGCGAGGTCGTCAGCGCACCGTACGGGCTCGGTTGGGCTGACCTGGGAGTACCTGGCGTTCCCAGGGGAACGACAGACCGACCGAGGGCCCGGAACCATGGACCGTGGAAGCAAGGCGGCCCATGCCGGTGGCCATTTCTCGCGACGGTGGATGGAGCGACGGCCAGCTCCGGGCGTCCGAACTTTCGTTCGTTACCCTCGGTGCTGGCACTGAGGTGTCGGTCGTTCGTCATTGCGATGTAGAGGGCGCAGTCCGGGCCTGTGACGCTTCCTGGGACTCCGAACGTCCTGAAGGGTGTGCGCGACTACGTGATTGCGTCCTTCCGGACTGCCCGTATCGCAGGTTCACCAGCGTCCCACCGTGGGAGATGAACAGTCGTTCGACCGACCGCTATTCAGTTTGCCGGTTCATCTGTGGCACCCCACGAGCCTGTGCATGAGACAGTCCCTGCGCAGACCCGGTACGTCGGCGCGGCCGTGCTTACCGGAAGCCCCCGGGCGAGGCTGCGTCATGGCCATGGACGTGCCATAGTGCGTGCCGAGCATCGCTCTACCGCGTCGGCGACGGCATGGAGCGCTCGCGGTTGTGGCCCTTGGTTCGGGTGGTTGGTTGGGGTGATCTCGGCCGTCGACCCATGCCGTGTAAAGTGACACCCATTCCGGTCAGCTCAGCCCGCGCCCGCGTCGCCATCGCCGCACTGGTGTCGCTCGTTGGGGTCGCGGGCTGCGCGTGCGCCTCTGCGCCGTGTGCGCCGGCGGCGTCGGCGGTCGACCCTCGGGCCCGGACGCTTCGGCCGCCGCGGGCTCCGAACGCACAGGCCATCGCACCGGTCGACGACACAGCCGCCCGCATCGCTGCGGTCGTCGAACCGCTCATGGCCACGTTTGGCCAACCAGCGGTGGTGGTCGGGGTGGTCATGCCTTCAGGGGACCAGGTCTATGGGTTTGGCAAGGTCAGCGCTGACCACCCGAGCAAACCCACGGCTGCGACCCTGTTTGAGATCGGCTCGATCACGAAGGTGTTTACGGGTCACCTGCTGGCGGACATGGCCTTGCGCGTTGAGGTCTCGCTGGATGATCCTGCCCAGCCCTACCTGCCCGGGGAACTTGTCCTGCCAGTATGGCCAGGCCGTCCCATCACCCTGCGGGATCTGGCGACCCATCGCAGCGGCCTGGGCTACCTGCCGCAAGACATGCGCGCGATGCGCGTTGACCGGGGTGAGCAGGTCCCGATCGAGGAGAGCAACGGTCACCCGACTGGCTTCGTGTACACGCGGGCTCATCTGGCGCGGGCCCTGGGCGATGAGACGCTCTCGGAGCCTCCTGGCAGTCGCTACCGCTACAGTCCGTTCGGCTTTGGTTTGCTAGGTATCGCCTTGAGCGAGCGCGCCGGCCTGCCGCTCGCCGAACTGTTTCGCGAGCGCGTGTTTGGCCCGCTCGGATTGCGGGATACGCAGCTCATCGGCGAAGCGCGCGGTGCGGATGCACGGTTTTCCGAGGGTCACTCCGAGGAGCTTGGCGGCGCCACTTGGTTTCGGACGGACGAGGTCTTCTTCGGTTTCTACGACAAAGATGGACGCGCGACGGTCGCGTCTGGACCCGAGGACGGCAAGGACAGGTTGCGCGGCCCGACGATCGAGGTCACGCCCCTGCGGTGAGTGACTCTCGTCTAGAGGCAGGCGTCGGGGCAGTGCTCTTCCTGGCAGACGCGGTACCGTTCGTGGAGGTCTGGGACGGGCGCGCACTCCTCGCGGCACACTTCCGGGAGCTCGGCGTCGTCGCATTCGCGATGACACTCGCAGGCCGGATCTTCGCTGCACAGGAATAGGGGCTCGCAACAGGCGTCCTGGTCGCATTGCAGGCAGGGGTCCTCGGTTGTTTCGACGCAGATGGCGGGCAACTCGGGCTCCGGTTTGGGTTCGGGTTCGGGGTCCGGTTCTGGTTTGGGGTCGGG
>JAPPOR010001104.1 GCA_028817905.1 Myxococcales bacterium | reverse complement strand
CCTGGGCACGCATCATCCCATTGATGTAGACGCTGCCCCCGATCACCGGCAGGTAGTCAAACTCGTCGAATACCATTCCGACGAACGGTTGCGGCAGGGGCGTCGGCACGGGACCCGCAGGCGTTGGCACCATCACGATGTGCGTATCGACCCCCACCACCAGGTCCAGGTGCTTGGCCGCGAGCGTCAAGGCTCCACCTTCCGTCCTGCGGCCGCGCCGCGCCCGTATGATGTGGCCGACACCCCACCCCTCGTTTGCGTGCCCGCATGCGCCATGCCCCCTTCATCGGTCGCGCGCGCACCCGGTTGCCCGTTTTAAGCGCCAGAGACCCAGACAAAGCCGGGTGTCATACCCCAAGGCCCAGCGACCTCGCCACGATTCGAGCAGCGGATCCGCCATCAGCGCCCGTCACTCAAGCACGTTGCGCACTAAGACGCCGCGCCCCGCACGGGGACCGGGCCCCCTTCCACAGCCTTCAGGCTAAATGGACAAGGAGCTCGTGTGGCGGGTACCGCGCGATGCGTAGCCTCCGACTGGCGTTGGTGCACGAGCCAGCTTGCCGACGTCACAAGGCCTCACCAACTGCTCACCCGACCGGCCCGCTGTCGGACATCCCGAGCGCGGCTCGACGACCTCATGGCGAGTCATCTCCTTCCGGCGCTTCGTCGAGGGACATCAGCAACTGCGAGACGAAGCCGACCACGTCGGCCTGCACCTCGTCACTGGGACCACCGGAGACGAACTCAGCGACGCGACGAGGACCGACGGCCTCTGGATCCGTAAAGTCGCGCCGGAGCACCTCTACCGCCTTGGTGGCCTCATCGTCATCGAGCAGCGGCCGGAGCCTGCCGAGAACGTCGCCCATGCCGCCGCCGTAGTTGCGGATCACGTAGAAGAGGTCGTAGGCGTCCTTGTTCTCGCCCCGGCTGTCGAAGGCGAGCGCCTTCAGCACTACATATGCACCCGCATCGCAGACCCAGACTGCGCGTGTCGCCTTCTCGCCGAAGAGAGTCCGCCCCTCCAATATGACCTGCTTTCGATCACGGAACGCGCATCGAAGGCCTGGCGCGATGACCGCAGCAAAGTCTGGCTCGATATCGCGGAGCTTGCCGCACGGTCGCCCTCGCGTGACGGAGGAATCAAGAAGTCGACGGTCACTGTGCCGGAGTTCGTGATCGCCCATCGCTGGCGCGTCGGATTCCCGTCGTCGTTCTTGTCCATCTCGAAGCCGGCGTCTCGCAGTCGCTCGGTAAGCTTCCGGTACCGTCCCTCATCTAGCAGGGCCAGCTGCAGGCCGACGTCCAGGTCCATGGTTCCGACATGGGCGTCGATGCCATCGGGAAGGTCGACCTGATCCACGATGAGCGACGGAACGAGCCCGCCGATGATCAGGAGATCGTCCATCATGTCGCCGAGCTTGGTGGCGACGTAGAGGCACGTGGCCCGCACTAGATCCACCATCGGCTTGTCTACCAGTTCAGAAACTCTGCGCGAATCCGCTCGGCGGCGTCCGATGCTCGCTCGGGATGCTCTTTCAGGTCGAGATACACCTGCACGGGATGTACACAGCGGACACCGTCTCGCTCGTCTGCGCCTTGGAAGACACCCGCGTCGTTGGGGACGACCAGCCACAGGTTGGCTCCGCGAACATCTTCTCGAAACCCGAGCTCGCTCTTGATGGACGAGGTCGGGGCGGCCCGCACGAAGAACGTCGCGGTCCGGAAGCCTGCAAAGCGGGTGAGTTGCCACGCTGCCGAGAGACCGGTGGCCGCATGCTCCACCTTCGCAGTGGACAGCGCGTCAGCGACAAAGCGGGTGAGCGCGTCGCCGGAACGCGCCGCGACGTGGCCCTGCATGATGATGTGCTTCGAGAAGCGATACTCGTCCTGCCAGGCATCGAGGAGGAGCTGCGGGTTCGACACGCGCACTCGCCCGCCATCGTCGCGCACGACGTAATGCTCCTCCTCCAGACGCGAGACGACGCGGCTGACGAGACCCTCGCTCACGTCGATCGCCCGCGAGATCTCTCGCTGTGCCATGGCTTCCGCCGGATGCATCAGCAGCCACCGTGCGATCCTCGAGCTCTTCGGCGCGAACGCGCTCGATGGCCTTCCACGCTTCGGGAACTGGTTGGGGCGTCCGTCGACGATGATCCGGATGCCGGGCGCGACGATGTGCGCGTTGCCGCTAAAGTCTAGCCACGACACGTCCGCCCTCGCGCAGGCGTCCTTCCCTGACGGCCCCATGTACGGCACCGCCACGACGGGAATTGCGCGCTTTCGCAGGACCTTGGCCGCGTTGACTGCTCGCTCCGCATGGACCGCCACGGGCCCCGCGGACCCAGCCTCCGTCAGCTCCACGGCAAAGGTCTGGCCCGCGGCCCTGACGACCACGTCCACGTCGCCCCCAGCGCCCGTCTCGACTTGGACCTGGTCCTCAGCCAGTGCCAATAGGCCAGCCATGGCCTCTGGAAGCCTTGAAATCAGGCTACTTTCCGCGCTGGACGCATCCATACTTTACTAAATGCCACAGTTTGTGCGTTCAGTAAAGTCAGCTAATTTAGTGAAGCGAAGAGGCCGCACCCGACCGCGCTTCACTAAATTCAGGGCCTTCGCCGTCCGCGCAAGGGGCCTCTTTTGGTGAAGCTCGGCCACCACACCAGCTCGAAGAAGTCGTACGTCAGCATGACCGACTCGATGAGGAAGCGTAGTGCCGTCGCGGTCATGACGCGGCCATGCACGCACGCGCCGGCGGCGACCTCGGTGCGGTCTTTCCCTTCGGGACCTATCAGATGCACCAGCTCCACGGAGCACCCGTCGCTGAGGCCCCCAGGGCCGGCGAGGCCCTGCTCACGTGCCCCGGCCCGCTGATGCGCGACGTCCTGTCGTTGTTCGACCAGGAGCGACAGACGCGAAGCGCCGGTGAGCCGCACCGGCGCGCGACCCGGTCGCCATGTGCGAAGCCGTCCGAGGCGCATTTCGCGAGGAAGCCGCCCAGGTCTTTGAACCTGCCTCTGAGGCCATGGAACTTGAGAGACCACCGGTCCACCGATGTGATCGTTCGCCATCGCTTCGCGCGTGACGCTGACCAACTGCAGCCTCGCGCCAGGCGCCTCGTCATCCATCGCGACCGCCGAAGGGGCCGCCCCATCCGTTCCAAGCATGGTTCCGACCCACCCTACTGACCCAAGAACGCCCTTGTAGGCGTGCACCCCAGGGTAGTCGGCCCCTCGGGGTGCACTGCTGCGTCTCGACACGGTGGTTTGTTCGCTCCGTGGTGTAAGAGCGCGACTTCGGGACCACGTGACCGCCGCCCAAGCCTCTAGGACGCGGCGCCAAGCGCCCTCGAGTACAGCCAGGAGCGCCGATCAGCCACGGAACCGGGTCAAGGGTCGGAAGGATCCAAAAGACGTGCCAGCCTCTAGAGCGCAGCGCCACGCGTCCTCGGGCACAATCAACAGCGCGGATCAGACACCAGAACCGGGTCAAGGGTCGGAAGGATTCATAACACAATGTCTAGCGGAACCCCTACCTGCGCTGGCGCTATCGACTCAAGCCCGGTGACACCCATCGTACCCTGCTATTACGATCGTGTCGTCGAAACCGTAAGCGCTACGCAGTGGGACCTCTGTCCTATATGCCAAAGACGCGTGAGACACGGCTCAGCTGGAACCCCTTACGGGCGGGCGGAGACGAGGAGATGATGGACGAGACGACAACATGGCAGCAGAGCGAACTGTTGAAGCGCCTCGGTGAGTCCGCGATCCGGTTTCTTGATCACTCGGCCGGTTTGATCCAAGGCCTTCTTCCCCCCAATCGAGCCCTCCCCTCCGGCTACGACAGCCGCTGGGCCAAGGAGCCCCGTCAAGGGTCGGACGGATCGTCCGATGGACGGACAATCGGTTCATCCGGCCCCCTCCACGATACCGCTCGGTATGGCCCCTGAACGAGCCCAGCCGCTCTGAGGTCCTCGAACACAGCCGCGGGGGGCCAACCATGGGGACCATCCAGGAACGGGATTCCCGCGTCTCTTAGTCCCGAGAGCACGGAGGCGAGCGCCTCACGAGAGTCATACGTAACCTCAACGCGACCACCAGACGCTTCAGCGGCTGCGCCGAACCGCAGCTTCAGCAGAGATATCGTCAATAGTTGTGGATCGAGTATGAGCGGGCAGCATGATCAGGCGGC
>JAPPOR010000949.1 GCA_028817905.1 Myxococcales bacterium | reverse complement strand
AGCATGGGCTTTCTCCTTGTGGCCTAGACAACCCAAGGGGTAGCCCATGTCTCGTCGGAGAAGAACCCCTGTGATTTCAGAGCCTTCTAGGATCCTACCTATGAATCCGGGCTAGAGCGTATGAAATCAGATCGCTTTTTCGAATGGCGTGTCGCGGCGCGAGGATGCCTGACTGTTCGGAGACCGTGCGCGAGAAATCCTGGCCCACGGCGAGCAGTCTGGCCGACCCATTGTGCAGACCGTCCATTGGAATGGGCTGGAAAAGCCGTTTCGGATGCGAGCCTGCCGAAGATGATGGGCACGGACGCATGCGGCCGGATATCGCTTTGTCATCCGCCTGGGCAAGAGCCGGCGGCTCGGCCCGGCGGACAAGCTCTTTGATCGGCTCGAAGCCCTCGCGGCAGAGCCGGCAGCACTCGGGGACGGGGCCGTCTGCGGCGTCCGCTCCGCTTGGAAGACACAGAGCGTCCCTGGGGAACTCCTCGCATCGGCCGCGCCGCGCTCGAAACACTTGCGCGACCCGACGGGGCGTTGGCGAACGATCCGGGCTATGCTGCCCTGGGCCCCACAGCGGGGCTCCATAGGTTGGGTGCCCCAAGGGTGAGCATGCTGCGACGTACCGTGACGTATCGAATGGCGAGGTCGGGGTTCATGGCCCTGCAGGCCCACCGCCGCTATCAACCGCTCAGGCAGCGCCGTCGCGGCGACAGGCCGCCGTCCGAGTCCGAATGGGAGCAGGCCCACGAGGCGACCGCCCGCGATATCCACGACCTGACGGTCGAGCTCGAGGGCGTGTACGTCAAGCTGTGCCAGGTGATCGGCTCGCGCGGCGACCTCTTTCCCGAGCCCTACACGCGCATCCTAGGGCGGTTTCTGGACCAGGTGCCGCCGCGGCCGTTTTCGCAGATGCGTGCGGCCATGGAGCAGGAGCTGGGCAAGCGGCTCGTGGAGGTGTTCGAGCACGTGGAGAAGGCGCCCCTGGCGGCCGCCTCGCTTGCCCAGGTACATCGTGGCCGCCTCAAAGACGGCCGCGAGGTGGCGATCAAGGTGCAGTACCCCGAGGTGGCGCGGTTGATGCGAGCCGACCTGCGGGCGGTCCGGATCGCCTCCGAGCGCTTCATCCCCAAGAGCAATCTCTTCGATGCGCAGAGCCTGATCGACGAGGGCAGCCACTTCCTGGATCTGGAGCTCGACTTCACCCGTGAGGCCGCATCCGCCGAGCGCGTGCGAGCCTCGTTCGGCCGCCACCCGAAGGTGTGCGTGCCCGCCGTCTACACCGAATACTGTACACCGCGGCTGCTAGTGCTCGAGTACCTGGATGGCATTCCACTGACGGATCCGGAGCGCCTACGCAACAGCGGCATCGACCTCAGGGCCTTGGCGGAGACCATCGGCGACGCGTTCGCCAAGATGATCTTCGAGGATGGCTTCTTTCACGGAGACCCGCACCCGGGCAACCTGCTGGCGCTGCGGGGCGGCGCGTTCGGCCTGCTCGACTTCGGCCTCGCCAAGGAGCTTCCGGAGGGCTTTGCGGCGTCGATGGCCGAGCTCTTCGCGCGGACTGCGGTGCGAGACGACGAGGGGGCGCTCGAGTCCGCGCGGGAGCTCGGCTTCAACCTGGACGAGATCACGCCGGAGCTGTTGGAAGAAGTGGTGCTGCAGACCTTCGGTGAGCCCCTCGACCGCGGGCCCGCACCGGGTGAGAGCGAGCGCGCCGCACGCAGGGCCCGTCGCCAACGTCGTCGAGCGCGGCGCGAGCGGCTCGAGTCGCTTGCGGTCGGCGGCGAGCCGATTCGGCCGCCACACCACTTCGCGCTCGTGGGGCGCGCCATGGTGCTGCTCGAGGGGCTCTCACACCTCTTGACCCCGGACGAGTCCGTGGTGCAGGACCGGCTTCAGGACGCCCTTACGCCCCACACGCGCCGGGCCCTGCGGCGCTACCGCCAGCAGTTCCGGGCCGACGGCGCCGATCCGTACAGCGCCTACCGCACCCTGCGTCAGCGCTCGCCGGTGCTGCGGCCGCGCCGTGGCAGCGGTCCCATGGCCGGCGGACCCTGGGTCATCACGGCATACGCGCCGGCCGACCGCGCATTGCGGGACACGGGCTTTTCGTCGGTCGACCGGCGTGACCGGGCGGATCGTCGTGCGAGCCTCCTCGGGGACACGATGCTCAACGTCGACCCACCTGAGCACACGCGCCTGCGCGGTATCGTGAGCAAGGCATTTACCCCGCGGCGCATCGCCGAACTGAAGCCCCGCATCGAGCGCACGGTGGACGAGTTGCTTTCCGGTGCGACTCGTGGTGGGGCCTTCGACTTGGTCGATACTCTAGCGGGACCCCTGCCCGCGATCGTGATCGCGGAGCTGCTGGGTGTGCCGCCGGAGGATCACGCGCGCTTCCGCGCCTGGGCCAACGGGCTCCTGGGCGCCACCGACCCCTCGCAAGTGCGGGCTCAGGGTCCGGGGGCCGCGCTGATGCGCTACCTCGATGGCATCATCGAGGCGAGGCGCTGCGAGCCGGCCGACGACCTGATCAGCGCGATGATCAGCGCCCAGGTGGAGAGCCAGCGCTTGACCAACGACGAGATCCGCTCGACAGCGCTGCTTTTGCTCATCGCGGGCTTTGTGACCACCACGAACCTAATCGGCAACGGGACGCTCGCGCTGCTGCAGCATGCGGAGCAACTCGAGCTGCTGCGCGCCGATCCACAGAAGGTGCCGGGCGCGGTGGAGGAAATGCTGCGCTACGACAGCCCGGTGCAGCTCGTCTTCCGCACCGCTTCCAAGCAGCTGGAGGTCGGCGGTCTCGAGGTGCCGAAGGGCGCGGGCGTCGTCGTGCTGCTGGGCGCTGCCAACCGCGACCCGGAGAAATTCGAGCGCCCCGACGAACTCGACATCACCCGGCCGAAGCAGAGCCACTTGGGCTTCGGCTGGGGCGTGCACCACTGCCTGGGCGCACCGCTTGCGCGACTGGAGGCGCAGGTGGCCTTCGAGGCCATCTTGCGCCGTTTCCCGAACCTCAAGCTCGCCGACGGGGGGGTCACACGGCAGCCGAATGCCGTGTTGCGCGGCCTATCCAAACTCCAGCTGACGAGTTGAGGCGCGAGGCTAGCCCGGAACATTCATGAGTTCGGCGCCGCGACTAGTGCTCGTGGCAGTTGAGGGGCACGCGGAGGCCAATGGGTCTACAGGAACACCGAATGCATGGGAGTCGGCGTTGGCCGGGGTCGATCTGTTCGTCGACGTGACTGGCGTGGACGTGGTTGGAGACCGCGTGGTGGTCGGCTGCAGGACGAGCTGCTAGATTTGATGGACTGCGAGCCGTGCTGGGGCCGACATGTCAAGATTGATTTGGAATCTTGTTTTGATCGCTGCGCTGATTGGACTTTCTGGGTGCGAGCGTGCAGGCCAGGAGGCCGCGGCCTCCTCGCTTCCGGCGGGTGCCAATGAGGCGGGGGCGCCAGCGTTGGAAGGGCGGGCGGTAGGGGTAGGCGATGCGTGCACGGCGGACGATGGGTGGCAACCCGCACCCCTCCGATCGTGTGAGTCGGAGCCGTGCGCGGTCGCACCACCTACAGGCTATTTGGATCGCACGGAGCTCCCGCCGGGAGTTGGATTCTGCTTGACGGGTGGCGTCTACCCGCGCGGTTACTTCACGATGAACTGCAGCAGTGATCTTGATTGTCCTGGGGCGAGTCGTTGCGATGCCTTGTGCCGCGCGACGTGCGTCGACAACGCCGACTGTACGAGGCCGACTCAGTGCTTGCCAGGTTCGGGCGGTTTCGCCTTCTGCCGCTGCCCGGACTGCATTGGCCGAATGTAGGGGACGCGTAACCGTTCACCCCCCGACGCTTTTGCACCTTGCTTGAGCCTCAGTGGTTCGGCTCCAAGGGCAAAGAAAGCTGGAAAACGGTGTGGGGGTCAAAGTGGTCGCGGTGCGTGAACACCCCGAAGGACCGGCGGCGGCAGCGGGATCGGAACCTGGGGCGCTGTGGTCCAACGCAACTGCGGGCCAATCGGCACGCTGCGGACGAACGTGGACGTCGGCTCCGGCGGCGCGGGAGAAGAAGGGCTCACTTGCGGCGACCTCGGGGACGGACCGACGCCGGGGGGCTCGGGGACGGACCGAAAAATCGAAAGCAAACCGCTAGCCATCGCGTCCTTTCTTTCGGTTTTTCGGTCCGTCCCT
>JAPPOR010000558.1 GCA_028817905.1 Myxococcales bacterium | reverse complement strand
GGGGGGGGGGGGGTGGGCCCGACGGTGGCATGGAGGGTGGGCCCGACAGTGGTCCAGGAGACGATCCCGGTTCGCCGGGCCCAGCATCGCAGGCGACCTACACTTCGATCGACATGTGGGTAAGTGTTGGGGATGACGGGTCGGTCCAGCTGGTTGTGCCCCGTTCGGAAATGGGTCAGGGCGCTCGTACCTCGTGCGCCATGCTGCTGGCCGAGGAGCTTGGCTGCGATTGGGAGGACGTGCGCGTCATGCAGGCCGATGCGGACGAGAAGTATGGGGACCAGAACACGGATTCCAGCAGCACCGTGCGGGTGTTCTGGGAGCCGTTGCGGGTTGCGGGGGCGAGTGCCCGCGAAATGCTGATCGCCGCCGCGGCGGCCCAGTTGTCCGTGGACGCATCGGAGCTCAAAGCGGAGCACTCGAGTGTGGTGCACGCGGCGAGCGGCGATGCGCTGAGCTTCGCCGAGCTGGCTGAGGCCGCCGCCGAACAGGCCGTACCGTCCGCGCCACCGCTCAAGGACGCGAGCGACTACGCCATCATCGGCAAGGCGCGGCATCAGGGTGTCGACAATTGTGACATCGCCATGGGCAAAGCGATCTACGGGGCAGACATGGTGCTGGACGGCATGCTGTATGCCAGCATCGACCGCAGCCCAACCGTCAAGGGAAGCGTCGTGACCTATGACGGCGAGGCGGCGCGGGCCGTGACGGGCGTGACAGATGTGGTTGAGATCGAGGCCGACGCGATGTTCCGGCTTTACAACAATGGGATCGCGGTCGTCGCGGAAAACACCTGGGCGGCGCTGCAGGGCAGACGCGCGCTTTCGGCCCAGTGGGATCCTGGGCCCGATATGGAGCAGACCGCGGAGCACCGCGAGACCCTAAGGCAGACGGTGGATTCCGAAGGAACGGTCTCGCTCAGCGCGGGTGATTTCGACGCAGCACTGGCTGCGGCCGATCGCGTGTTTGAGGCCCACTATGAAAGCCCCTACGTGGTTCACGCCCCGATGGAGCCATTGGTCGCGGTTGCCGACGTGCGTGACGGAGGCGCCGAAATCTGGGCGCCCACTCAAGACCCGCAGCGGCTGCGTGCAGATGCCGCGATGCAACTGGGTATCGAGCCCACTGATGTCAGAGTCCACGTGACGTTGCTCGGGGGTGGCTTCGGCCGCAAAGCCCAGCCCGATTTTGCGCTGGAGGCAGTGGCCATCTCCAAGCAAGTTGGTGCGCCGGTCAAGCTACAGTGGACGCGGGAAGACGAGGTTCGGCACGGCTTCTACCGCCCCGAGAACTGCCAGCGATTGCGCGCTACCTTCGATGCGTCCAACGCGATCACCGGTCTCGGCGGCCACACGGCGTTCTCGTCTCTCGTCAAGGTCTTCGCTCCGGCGGGCACGATGCCGCTCGCGCTCGAGCTCGATCAGGGCTGGAGCAATCTGCCCTTTCGCTTCGACAACCTCAAGCTCGAGCATACGGGCGTATCATCGGGCCTGCGCATCGGATGGTGGCGCGCGGTATGCAACACGTTCCACGCGTTCTCCGTCTGCAGTTTCCTGGATGAGTTGGCCCAAGAGACCGGTCAGGATGGCGTCGGGATCTATCGCACGTTGCTTGGCGATGCGCGGCAGCTGTCGTTCTCGCCGGCGCCTGCCCCGGACTATACCTATGACACTGGACGCCTATCCGGCGTGATCGAGGCGGTGGCTGACATGGGGCTGTGGGGAACCACCGTTCCGGAAGGTGAGGGAGTGGGGTTCGCGGCGCACATGAGTTTTCAGAGCTACGTGGCTTGCGCTCTGCATGTGGCGGTGGACGGTGACAAGAAGATCACACTCAAGGCGGCCGACTACGCCGTTGACTGCGGGCGTGCCGTTCATCCCGATGGCATTGAGGCGCAGGTTGAGGGCGGGATGGTCTATGGGCTGACGGCAGCGCTGTTCAGTGAGCTCACCGTCAAGGATGGTGCCGTCGAACAGAGCAACTTCGATACGTACCCGATGCTGCGCCTGTCTCACATGCCGGAGGTCAACGTCCGGATTGTCGAAAGCGATGCGCCGCCCACCGGCATCGGGGAGCCGCCGACCCCACCCATCGCTCCGGCCCTAGCCAATGCGATCTTTGCTGCCACGGGCGAGCGTGTTCGGTCGCTTCCGCTGTCGGCGCAAGGTTATAGCGTTTGATGGGCATCGCGCTGGAGGTCAATGGGCGCTCGCATGAGATCGAGGCGAGCCCCGACACACCCCTGTTGCACGTGCTACGCGACGAGCTTGGGCTGATCGCCGCTAAGCTCGGCTGCTCGCTGGAGCAATGTGGTGCCTGTACTGTGCTGGTGGACGGCCAGGCCCAGTTTGCGTGCCGCCTGCCGGTCGGTGAGCTTCTGGGGCGTTCGATCGTGACCCTTGAAGGCCTTGGCACGCCAGACGCGCCACACGCTTTGCAGCGCGCCTTTCTGGCGGAGAATGCCGCCCAATGCGGCTACTGCATGGCGGGGATCGTCGTGCGCGCCGCGGCGCTCCTGGCGCGACGATCCGAGAACCCGCGGGGCGGCGAGCTAGACGATCAGGAAATCCGAGTGGCGCTGCGGGACCATCTGTGCCGCTGCGGCGCGCACAACCGGATGGTGCGCGCGATTCGGCGGGCGGCGCAGGAGAGCGGGTCATGAGTGATGCCACGAGCACGTCTCCGAGCTTGCAGCAGAATACCAGGCTGGACGACTGGATCCGCATCGATTCGGCCGACACGATCACCGTGCGCACGGGCAAGGTGGAGCTTGGCCAGGGTATCACCACTGCCATCGCTAGTATCGCGGCCGAGGAGCTCGATGTCTCCCCGGCGCGTATTCGCATCGAAGCCGCGGACTCGGCACGTCCACCCAATGAGTGGGTCACGGTCGGAAGCATGTCCATCGAGCACAGTGGGTCGGCTGTGCGCCAGGCGGCCGCCGATGCTCGGCGGCGTCTGGTACTCAAGGCGGCTGAGCAGCTGAATGCGGACCCCGCCCGCCTGATGGTAGAGGACGGGGTGGTGCGTGCGCCCGGGCAGACTGCGGCAGTCAGCTACTGGGCGCTACAGGGTGGGAGGCCCTTCGAGGTCGATGTCAGTCCCGAGGCTGCTCCCAAGTCGTTCCGCGAGCATCGCGTGGTGGGCCGTCGTGCGCAACGCATCGATCTGCGATCCAAGTTGTTTGGAATCGCGCCGTTTGTGCAGGACCTACGCTTTGCTGAGATGCTGCACGCGCGGGTGGTGCGGCCTCCCACGCGAGCGGCGCGGCTCGTGGAGTGCGACCCGCGGCCGGCGGAAGCCATGCCCGGGGTGATGAAAGTGGTACGAGACGGTAGCTTCTTGGCGGTGATCGCGGAGCGTGAACACCAGGCGGTGCAGGCTGCCGAGCGTTTGCGCACGCACAGCCGTTTCGAACGTAGGCAGCCACTCGGGGATTGCAACGGCCTGCATCAGCGGCTAGCCGAAGACCTACAGGGCAGCTACCCGCTGATCGACGGCGTGCCCAGTGAGCAACCCGTGCCCGCGGTTGAGGCGCCCGACGACGCCGAGCACACGGTGTCCGCAACCTACACGCGCCCCTACCTGATGCACGGCTCCATCGGCCCTTCTGCTGCGGTGGCTCGAGCGGACGCTGACGGTGCGATCACGATTTGGAGCTCGACCCAAGGCCCTGCTGTACTGGCACCCTCGATCGCCTTGATCGTCGGAGTACCCGCGGAGCAGGTGAGGGTGATTCACGTCGAGGGGCCGGGGTGCTACGGGCACAATGGCAGTGATGATGCGGCCCTCGATGCTGTCCTGTGCGCGCGCGCGGCGCCCGGGAGGCATGTGCGGCTGATATGGTCTCGTCAGGACGAACATGCCCATGAGCCCTATGGGCCGGCGATGCGCGTCGACATGCAAGCCAGCGTTGACGGCCAGGGGCGTGTCATCGCCTGGAGCCACGACGTGTACAGCAGCACCCATATGGGGAGGTCACTTCCGTCCCGCAAGCGGTCTGCGTTGCTGGCCGCGCAGGAGAAGGCCCAGCCGCTGCCCGCGCCCAGCCCGCGCCCGTTCCTGAGGCCCCAGGCTGGGATCCACCGCAATGCCGACCCCTACTACGATTTTCCGGCACCACGCGTGGTCAAGCACTTGTCCAACGAGGCTCCCCTGCGCACCTCCTCTCTGCGGAGCCTGGGCGCATATGGCAATGTGTTCGCGGCTGAGTCGATGCTCGACGAGTTGGCGGCGGCGGCCGGCATCGATCCTGTGGCCCTGCGGCTGCGCCATCTTCGCGACCCGCGCGCCCGGGCGGTGCTCGAAGCGTGCGTCGAACGCGCCGGACCACCCCAAGGTCGCGGCGAAGATTCGCGACGTCCCCGCGGTCGGGGTCTGGCCTTCTCGCGCTACGAAAACTACAAGTGCTACGCGGCGCTGCTGGTGGAGGTGGAGGTTGACCTGGCGAGTCACGCGGTTCGTCTGCTGCGCGCCGTGATCGCCGCCGATGCAGGCCAGATCATCGACCCGGACGGGCTTGAGAATCAGCTTGAGGGTGGCTTCATCCAGGCTGCCAGCTGGACCCTGAAGGAGCAGGTCGGTTTTGATGCCGAAGGCATCACTACCCTGGACTGGGAACAGTACCCCATTCTGCGTTTCGACGAGGTGCCGCCCGTTGACGTGGTCCTGCTCGACCGGCCCGACCAGCCGTCACTCGGTGCTGGAGAGGCCACTACCGGCCCTACGCCGGCGGCCATCGCCAATGGTGTGTTCGATGCGGCTGGTATTCGTCTGCGGGACACGCCCTTTACGCCAGCTCGCGTGCGAGCCGCCCTGTTCGGGGAGTAGCTACTAACTAGAAATGGGTGCAGCGGACAGAAGGGCCAACGGCGTCTCCAATCAGGATACACATCTCGCCGGTGTACAACTCGTTGGCAAAGCGCAGGACGTTGTCGGTCTCGTTGCGCACCTCGCATGCCCACTCGAGCGAGTCCCCGACCTGCAGATCGAGAGGTCCGTTCCATCCGCCGTATCGTAGCGTGTCCGGTTCAGGGGGCGAGTTCTCCACAACTGAGTTGAACTCGAGTACGGGAGGGTCGTGCCAGTCGTAGGCCTCGTAGATCTTTTCACGCTGGCCATTGCGGACGCGCCACGCGCTGAAGCGAACGCTGTTGGCATGGTAGTGCCCGTACATGCTTAGCAGTCTGCCCGGCGTGGTGATCGGACAGGCGTAGGGTCCGAGCACTGTGTGCTCGCCGGGCTGGATCGCCATGCCTACGCCGCCATTGGCGAACATCTCCTGGGCGGGTTCCGTCACCTCGGTTTCGTCCTTGTACCAGAAGTTGATCCACGCCTCCTGAATGATGGGCTTGTCGGTCGAGTTCATGTAGTGCAGGTTGACCGAGAGCGGTGTCCGTGCCCCAAGCTGCATGCCGACACCCTGATTCTCGGGGGGCACGCGGTTGAGATGCGGGACGTCCTTGGCAAGGTTTTGTGAGCCGCCGAGCCGCCGACCCTCAAAGCCCCCGCCTGTGGCGTTTACGATTGCATGGTGCGTGCCCGGACGCAGCCGGTATTGGCGGTAGTAGTAGTAAACGTCGTCCGTGTTGCCGGACACTGCCGGGAAGTTTAGGTTGGTTTCCTCGCCCGGCTGGAGCACGTACTTGGGGTCGGGGTTGCTATAGTCTTCCGGCCCGATGTGAACCTGGAAGCCCTTGTCCGGAGGCGGGGGCAGAATGCAATACTCGTCCCCGGCCCAGCCCGTATCGAGCCCGCATTCGTTCAACGCGAGCTGTTCCTCGTCCATTTCCGAAGGTCCGGGTTCCGTGGGCTCGTCGGCCGGCGAAGGTGGGTTCACCGCTGTTGGCGCGTCGGCCGGAGTGGGTTCTTCCGGTGCTGGCTCGTCGGCCGGTGCTGGCTCGTCGGCCGGTGCCTGCTCGGCCGGTGCTGGCCCCGTCCCTGCCGTGGGTTGGCCAGGCATTCCTCGGTCTGGGATGGGGGCCACGTCGGCGCCCCGGGTACCGGTCGTCTGCTGACCGACGCCACCGTTCGGCGGCGCTGGCCCTCTACTCGCGCCCGTACCGAGGCTACCCGTATTCGCCGCCGGTGTCGTGTCGCCTGATGAGCCGCATGCGATCGCTAGGTGAGCTAGCACCGCGGCGGCGCCAACCCAACCGCTTCGCGAAGACCTGGAGTCGACCATTCAACGCTCCCTCGAAGCTTTTCTGCACCGGAGTGCGCTTCGTCAAGTGGCAGGATGTGGGTGGCGCGTAGTGCGGTCAAGCGCCCATCGTGCCGCAGGTCCGGACCATGCCTGACAGACTTTCCTGCGCAGCTCTCGGCGGCTCGGCAGGGGGCACCCAGGAGCCTGGCATTGCCCGGGTTTTCGACGAGGAACCGAATCCTTTCGGTATGCGAAGAGAGACGGAAAAGGCGATCGATCCGGTGGTCCGCTCTCGTCGCTTCGCTGCCGGGACCCGCCAGTATTCAGTGGCCTCGCTGCTCGCCAGCTATCCGACGCGGCGCGACCCCGCGGAAGGCGGAAAGGGTGGGCTCATATTTGGCGGCCTAGCCGCGCGGGGGAAAGACCGCGTGCCGTTTCCTGGATGAGAACTGGCTACTAGCTAGCCGCTGCCCTGGGTGATGATCACAATAGAGTCGCCCAGGGCGACCTCCTTGCCGTCGTCGTTCTTGACCACCGCCTTTGCGTGTCCGATGCGCCTGCCCAAGTGGGTAATCTCCGCATGGCACGTGGCGTAGCCGCGGTTGACCGGTCGCAGGTACCGAACACGCAGGTCAACCGAGGTCATGCTGCCCTTGGTGTCGCGTACCTCTTGGTAGACGTCGGTCATGAGCATGGCCTGCGTGATGCCGGCGTCGATCAGCGTGGCGAGCATGCCTCCGTGCATGACCCCATTCGGGTTGTTCAACTCGGGGCGGCATTCGATGCGCGTAGTGGACCACTTGGGTCCGAAATCGACCAGCTCGAATCCGATCAGTTTGAAGAAGGGAAAGTCCTTTGCGAAGGCGACAAGTTTCTGCTTGAGCTTTTCCGGGCTGCGCTGACTCATGGCTTTTCTCCACGGTCGCCATATCACGATGTGGCGAGCATGTCGGTCTTCGATGACCAGCCAACGGGCTAGCCCGGATCATTCACCAAAGCGCGCGATGATCGAGCAAGTGATCGGCTTCGCAGCGGTTTCGGTGAAGGAGGGAATGCCAGACCGTATTTTTTGCTGAAGCGGAAGCGCTGCGGAGTCGGGCGCTTGTGCAAGGGCGCGTGGGTTAGTGAATGGTCGGGCCTGGGTACAGCGCCCACCGCCACATGCAGGGCCGCTGGCCCCCCGGGGGCCTCGTCGTGCTGCACGGTCTGCCGTCCTGCACGGTCTGCCGTCCTGCAAGTGCGTACTCTGCAGCATTTCTTGGGAGGGGTGCTTGCGCTGCGTGGTGCCGCGCCTATGTAGCGGCCGGTCTCAGGGAGGAGGCACGCTTGACTTGGAACCGTCACCCGGGCACAGGCGCAGTCGCGCTTGTCGGTATTGTGCTGACGTGCGCCTGCTCCTCATCTGAGCCGAAGCGCGACGAACCGATCGTGGAAAGAGAGCCGCGGGCGGGAACCGCGGATGGGCTACTGGTCAGCAGTGCCAAGGCGAGTGCGGGACTGCCGACCGAGTTGTCGAAGCAGTCGCGCGAATGTGTTGCATGCCACCAGAAGATGAGCCACGCCGTCGTTGCGCAGTGGGGTTCCTCACGTCACTACCGGGCCAAGGTAGGGTGTTTCGAGTGTCACCAGGCCCATCCCAATGACACGGATGCCTTTATGCATTACGGGCAACGGATCGCGACGATCGTGTCTCCCAAGGACTGTTCGGCCTGTCACGCGAAGGAAACGGCCGAGTTTGCGGCCAGCCACCACAGCCAGGGCGGGCGGATTCTTGGATCTCTTGACAACGTGCTGGCCGAGGTTGTCGAGGGCACGAAGCGACTCAAAACGCCGGCGTTTCCCGATGGGATCTCCGCCGCTGCGGTCAACGGTTGTTGGCAGTGTCACGGAAGCGAAATCAAGGTCCTGGACGAAGGCAAGCTCGACCCGGCGACCTGGCCCAACACGGGCATAGGGCGCCTAAACCCTGACGGGAGCCGAGGCTCGTGTACGGCCTGCCATAGTCGACATCGCTTCTCCGCGGCCCAGGCCAGGCACCCGGAGAACTGTGGCAAGTGTCACATGGGCCCGGACCACCCTCAGATAGAGATCTACAACGAGTCGAAGCACGGTATCGCATTCCGCGCCAACCTGGACATGATGAACATGACCAACGACAAGTGGGTCGTGGGGCAGGACTACCATGCCGCGCCGACGTGCGCGACTTGCCACATGTCGGCGACGGCTACCCAGCCGGTGACCCACGACGTGGGCATGCGCATCTCCTGGAACAATCGCCCTGCCAAGTCGATTCGCCCCGAGGTATCGGATGCCAAGATGGGGCTTCCCGGGGCCAAGGTCGGCTGGCAGACGCGTCGCAAGAACATGGAAGACGTGTGCCTTGCCTGTCACGCGCAGGCCTACGTCGATTCCTTCTACATTCAGTACGACGCGCTGATCGAGGAGTACCATGTGAAGTTCGCCGACCCGGGGCTCAAGCTCATGGCGTTGGCCAAGCCGCTCATGAAGCCGATCAAGTTTGCCAACAAGATCGACTTCATCTGGTTCGAGTTGTGGCATCACGAGGGGCGTAGGGCACGCCATGCTGCTTCGATGCAAGGTCCCGACTACACCCATTGGCACGGTACGTATGAGCTCGCCAAGCACTGGTATAGCAAGTTCATCCCCGAGCTTGAGCACCTGATCGAGCAGGGGGAGGGATCCGGTGACGCAGGCAAGCAGGCTGCATCCAAGGCTCTTTCGGAAGGGCTCGACGAGGTGCTCAACAGCGAAGAACATCGCTGGTACCTCGGCAAGATGAGCGATGAGGAGCGCTCCCGGCGGGAGGCGCGGGCCAAGGAGTTCCAACAGCGCTACGCTAAGTGAGGCGAGGCGTGCTACCCGGATACGCTGCAACTCTCGGAGCATTGGGTGCCTTGGTCGCTGCTTGCGGCGATCCCGCAGTGGCCGATCTGCCCTCCGCCGCGCCCACCAAGGAACGGGCCAGGGTGGTCGTTGCCCAGCGCGAGGGCAAGCTCCGTGACTTCCCGTGCAGCCAGTGCCACGACAAGGTCGTTTCTGCGCAGGGTGTTGGGCGGAGCAGGGCGCCACATTCCGATGTGGTGGTCGAGCACTTCGATGGCGGAACCCGGTGTGGTCTGTGTCATGACGTGCGCGCGATGAATCGCCTCAGGCTGTTCAGTGACGATCGGATTGGCTTTGACGAGTCGCACCGGTTGTGCGGTCAGTGTCACAGCGAGAAGGTCAAAGACTGGTCCTTCGGTGCGCACGGAAAGCATGTCGGGAGCTGGCGTGATACCCGGTACCGACTCACGTGCGCGGACTGCCACAATCCGCACAGGCCGGCCGTCCCGCAATCCCGAGCACTGCCCGGCCCCACCTTTCCGCCGCGCGGCATCCCGAAGGGTGGGCACCGATGACCCGGCGATCGGTCAAGTTGAAGCTGCCGGTCGTAGGAGGCCGCGATCGCAACGCAGAGCGCGTCGAAGCGTGCACCCGTGCGGGACTAGAGCGCCCCATGGATCGGCGCGGCTTTCTCTCAGGGCTGGCTACGACCGGTGTGGCTGCGGCCGGGGCTGCAACCGGTTGCGGAGAGACGGACTGGGACGGCTTCTTTCAGAAGCACTACAAGGAAATGTCCGAGAAGGACAAGCACGATGTATTTGCCCGGATTGAGAGGCGCTCGTCGCAGGCCTACGGGCGGGAGGTTCGGATCGAAGATCCCCCAGCCGAAGAGGGGGTCCTCTTCGCCTTCTGCATTTCCCTGTCAGTCTGCAATGGCAATCGGGCGTGCGTCCATGCGTGCGTTCAGGAGAACAACCAGAACCGTGAGCCAGCGATGCAGTACATCAAGGTCATCGAGCTTGATCGCGGCACGATGAACCTCGAGCGCGGGGACCCGTACTACGAGGGAGAGGTTCCAAGGCCGGGCAAGGTGTACCTGCCGATGCAGTGCAATCAGTGTGACAACCCCCCATGCACTAAGGTGTGCCCAGTTGAAGCGACCTGGAAGGAGCCAGACGGGATCGTGGTGATTGACTACGACTGGTGCATTGGCTGCCGCTACTGCATGGCGGCTTGTCCCTACGAAGCCCGGCGCTTCAACTTCGCGAGCCCTTCCGTGCCGGCCGCGGACATCAATCCGAACCAGGGCTATCTCTCGAACCGCATGCGCAAGAAGGGCGTCGTGGAGAAGTGCCATTTCTGCCTTCACCGGACACGTAAGGGCCACTATCCAGCATGCCTAGAAGCTTGCCCCACCGGGGCGCGCAAGTTTGGCAATCTCCATGATCCCAGCAGCGAGGTTGCCCAGATTATCAAGAACAAGCGCGTGTTCGTGCTCAAGGAGGAGCTGAACACGGTTCCGCGCGTTTACTACTACTTCGACTGAACGATGCTCGCCTATCTCCAGTATTGGGGCGCCATGCTGCGCCACGCGTTTACGGGCTCCCGTACCTACCTCGCATGGCTCTGCCTGTTGGGCCTCGGCGGAGTGGCGGGTGCGTTGAGCTACGCGAAGCAGGCGAGCGAGGGACTGATCGTGACCAATATGACCGACCAGGTCAGCTGGGGGGCGTATATCGCGAACTTCACGTTTCTGGTCGGCATCGCTGCGGCTGCGGTTCTTCTGGTCGTGCCGACGTATGTGTATGGGCGCAAGGACGTCAAGGAGGTGGTCCTGGTCGGCGAGCTGATGGCGGTGAGCGCGATCGTTATGTGCTTGATGTTCGTGATCGTGGACCTGGGTCGACCGGACCGCTTGATGCACATGTTGCCGGGATTGGGTCGCCTGAACTTCCCTCGATCGATTCTTGCCTGGGATGTGGTCGTGCTCAGCGGATATCTGCTGCTCAATCTTCACATCCCCGGATATGTGCTCTACCAGCGCTACTTCGGGCGTCGGCCCAGTCGGATCTACTACACACCGCTGGCCCTGCTTTCCATTCTGTGGGCGGTTAGCATCCATACGGTGACGGCCTTCCTTTACAGCGGCTTGGGAGGTCGTCCGATCTGGAACACGGCGATCCTGGCTCCTCGGTTTCTGGTGAGTGCGTTCGCTTCCGGCCCGGCACTGCTGATCATCGTCTTGACCATCGTCCGTCGAACTGGGGCCTTTCCTGTTCAGCCATCGGTCATCGAGTATCTACGCCGGATCATTTCCTTGACCCTGCCGCTCAACTACTTTCTCTTGGGATGCGAGCTGTTTAGCGAGTTCTATACCGATTCCGCCCACGCCCTGTCCGCGGAGTATCTGTACTTCGGCCTTCATGGTCATGCAGAACTGGCCCCCTACATTTGGGGAGGGCTCCTGTTGGGATTGTCTGCCATGGGCATCATTTGGGCGCCGCGCCTGCGCAGTCGGCCCCGTTGGCTTATGTCCGCCTGTGCGATGGTCGTTGTCGGCGTTTGGGTGGAGAAGGGGATGGGACTCATTATTCCCGGCTTTATCCCTTCCCCCGCCGGGGACTTGGTTGAATACTCCCCTTCGCTGGTGGAGACCCTGGTGTCCTTCGGAATCTGGTGCACTGGCGCGCTGGTCTTCACGGCGATGGTCAAGGTGGCCCTCGCCATCGAGCGGGGAGACCTGCGGCGGTCCGGGGTCGGACCACAGCGCCTCTCTAGTTGGCCAGCGCGTCCGCCTGATGGGTCACAGGTGTCGCCCTAGCCCGGATCATTCGCGACCCCGCGCGGTCGCGAACGATCCGAGCTAGCGACCGCGTTCCGCGGTCGGAGAGGGCCGCTGGGTGTTCCTGCTATCGCGGTGGTGTCCTGGGCTCCGCGGCCCATTCTGAGACACAGGAGGTGAGGTGAGGCGATCTCGGGCACTACGCGGCCCGCTAGCGCAATGACACGCTTCGTGCCCGTGCCCGTGCGCGGAGAGTCTACGTTGCAGCTAGCCGGTCACGTAGCCGCACGAAAATGCCGGCCAAGGGGCATGAACGCGGAAGACTGACGAGTACGCGTCGGACCGAACGCGCGACCCGCGGCGACGTTCATCAAGCGGTCGCGCCGCCTATCCATCTGGGCGACACCCAGCCGCAGCTTGTCAGAGTCACCTGAGCGACTTCCCGCCGGAGCGCAAACACCAGGCGGTAGGCAACTGCATGCGCAACAGTCGGAAGGCGTTCGCTACAAAGTGGTGGTCAGATAGCCGATCGGCTGCAGCGCGTTCTTCAAGTCTTTGATGTCGTTCTCGGCTTGGCGACGCGTCAACCGCGGCGGAACTAGCGCGGGTCGTGCGCCAGGACAATGGACCTGGGAGGCCCCGCTCGTGCGCTGGGGCTCCTTCCCGCATACCGGGGGGGAACTGCAAAGCGTGTCGCGCAAGCGACGAAGGGCGGCGCCGGAGATGCCGGCAACGTCCCGCGCGGGCTGATGTAGGGCCCTTAAAACGCGAGGGCCGACGCCCCGGAGGGGAGTCGGCCCTTGCGATGAGGGGTGCCCTACCGGGCGACTATCACCAGCAGGTGTTCGTCGCGCCGATCAGGCTGATGGTGCCGTTGTCCAATGCACCCGCCGGATAGGACGCGGTGAACTGGTAGCACATCTCGGTGTCCGTGGACTCGCCGAAGCCGACGTTGAATGGCTTGTCATTGAAGAAGCTGCAGGTGGTGACCAGCGTGTCGCCCGGGGCGACCACCGGGTACGGTGGCCGCACGGTGTAGCCCACCTGGTAGTCGAACTGGAACGGCTCGTCGAACAGGGTCTCCTCGGAGCCATCGGCTCGCCGCAAGACCGTCTTCATGTTCTTACCGATCGTGTGCATGTGCGGCGTCCAGTTGATGATCGTGATCGGTCCGCCCGAGTTGTTCCGGCATTCCGTGGTGAAGTGGTTCTCGCCCGGGGGCATTCCGACGATGCTATTGAAGTTCTCGGTTCCCAGGAACGTGATGCTCGCGACGTGATCCACGGAGCTCTTGGGCATCGTGCAGACCTGGGCGGAGCTGCCGTCCTCCGTCCTTGAACCCGTCGTGTTGTACAGGTGCCATTGCACCATGATGATGCCGTCACTCGGGGGTGGCAGGTGGAGGCCCACGCCTTCCGGGTTTTCCTGCGTGCAACCGCCGACGGCCCAGCCAGCCAGCAGCTGGGCGTTGGTTCCGAGGGTGGTTCCCAGCACATTCTGGACCACGTCGCCGTGGCGCCGACTCGCCTGGCTGTGGAAAAGCAGCCAATGGTGAAGCACGGGCGTGTTGTCGAGCTTGTTACCGAAGCGCGTGGCGACATGGTCCGCTGGCCACGGAATGTCGTAGTACCATTCGTGGTAGGATTCGCCGGTCTGAATGCTGAACTTGTTGTCGAAGGAACCGGGTGCGTGGACCTTGAAATCCCAGCACTCTTCACCTTCGCGCGCCACGAGTGGGTCGAACGCACCCGGCTTGTCGCAGTTGTCGCCGTAGGCCTTGCCGTCGTCGACCGGGGTCGTTGGTTGCTCCGGCTCTGCGCCGCAGGTCATCTCGTCGGCGGTTGCCTTGAGTGCCCCACCGGCCAGCCAGGTGTCCAAGGTCGCCAGGTCCGGCTCGGCCAGCTGTCCACCCTGGGGCATCGTGCCATCGTTGATGCGGATCTGCGCAACTTCGTAGACCTTCTTGGTCTTGTCGTACACCGGGGACATCAAGTGCCAGTCGGCGTGCGTGGTGAGCTTCATTGCTCCGCCGATGGGCGTTTCGCCGTGGCAGTTGCCGCAGTTGGACTTCACCACCCGGTCTACTGCGCACGGGACCGCTGCGACGCCGGGTGCCGGCGCCTCTGGGGTCACCACCACGTCCGGGGTGTTTTGGGTCGGGCCGCTTGGATTCGCGATATCGCCCTGCTGATCGGGTCCCGTTACGGCTGGCCCGGAGGCCGCTGGTGCGGCGACCGAGTTGCCACCCGCCTGACTGTTGCTTGCCGGCGTTGCGTTCGGGGTGTTGCTGCTGCCGCCGACTCCCGCCGACGGCGTTGCGAGACTCCCGTCGCCGGTGCCGGTCGGGGCAGCGGTTTCTCCCGAGCATCCGGCTCCCATCGCAAGTGCCATTCCGAGGCCTACCGCCATGTTCCATCGCGTGACTTGACGCATCGCTTTAACCTCCACTGTACACGGCGTCACACCGTGCCGTACCCACCAAGTTGTGAGCAGATTCGTATAGATTTTCCACCGGCGCAAACGGTTTCGGTGCGAATTCACATTTTTGTGAGGGCGTCCGCAACCTGTGGAAATGATTGCCACAGTTCACCTGACGAATGGCGCGTTATGTCATGCGTTGGCCGCTTATGACGCTTCTTGTCATGACTCTGTCATCGCCTGCTGGGAGAGGCACCTGTTGTCGGCGTTACCGAATGATCTGCGACTATCGCGCGCGACGCTATTCGGCGCTCAGCTTGAAATCCCCGGTCTCGATTGCAACCTTGAGCAGCGCCTGGCCGCTGGTTGCCAGCACAAACACCTGCGCCGGCCCTTCGGGGAGCGCCGCAACGGCGGGGCGGGGAAAGTCGCATCGCCAGGCCGTACGGCTGGCTTCGCGACTGCGCGTGCAAGTAGCGGACTCAAGGTTCAAGTCGCCTGGGCCCTCGAGCCGCATGGACGCGACCGGCTCGCGCGTCATGGGTGAGTCGATGACCAGCGCAACCAGTCCCGGTCCCGCGCGACAGCACTCCACCGTGAGGCCTCCACTCAGCTGCGCGACGGCGTCGCACAAACGTGGACTGCGCTGGTGTTGTTCGGTGCAGTTCCGGGGCGAGAAGCGCTCCAGACTGGGATCGAATGCGAACCAGCCTGACCGCATGGGTCCCTGCCGTTCGGAACCTGGCGCGCACGCGGGCTCCTGATCGCACGCGTAGTGCATCACGTAGCGCTGGCTGCGGCCGCCGGGTGCCCGGAACGCGATCTCGATCAGTTCGCCGGTGGTCCCGTATCGATAGCGGGCTGTTGCATGTCGCCCGGGGAACGCGCTTGGGACGCGCTCCGTCGCTACGCGGCCCGCGCGGACCGACAGTGCGGTCGCAAAGTCGGTGCCGGTGGGGTCGGTGCGGCGTTCGACATTGCCGTGGCTATCCAGATGCAACTGCAGCGTCCCGGCAGGTCCCGAAACCTCGACCCTGGCGTCCGGGTCGAACCAGCTGTCACTGACGTCGTAACGCACGGTCCATTTTCGTTGACCGGCCCGGACCGTGGAAATGAGGCCGTCGTCCAAGGCAATCTCGTCGGTACGGACGAATTGCGGGGCCGGATCTTCGCAGCGGTTGGTGAACAGATGAACGCGCGTCGCCGTGGCTTCATCTTCATAGAGGAAGCGGCCGGCTTCGACCACTTGCTCGCTTACGTGATCACTGTACCGGGTGACCCTGCCGCGGTCGTCCGTGGACAGCCGTCGCACGGTGCGCGGATGGGCGTCGTCTCCGACATAGTGGGAGATGGCGCAAGGTCGCTTGCCCTGTGAGTCGATGGGCCAAGGGCATGCGGCCCCTAGCCGAATGCTTGCGAGCTGTTGGGTTCCCCAGAGCGGGCACAGGGGTTGGACCGCCCGCGCGAGCCGGGCCTTGGTTTCCCCTGGGGACGGGCGCTTGCAACCGCCAGCAGGGCTTGCTGCGATCGCGAGCATCAGTACCAGGCAACGAGCGGTGGTCGTCGGAGTCGTATCGTGGGCAGGGGCGAATCTCAGGGGCTGCATGGCGCGCGCGCCCGGAATATCAACAATCGCGCGACCCGAAAACAGCGCAGGGTGGCCTGGAACGGGATTGCACCCGACCGCGATGACCGAATACTCACTGAAATTGCCTGCGAGGCGAACGCGCCGTCAATGTCCAAGACTGAGCGGAGGTGGTCAATGAACCGGCCTTGGCTATTGGCCCATGACGACAACTACGGGGAAGTCCTCCGGTTCGCATAGTTCGAATACACCGGGAGATGTCTCGCGCAGCGAGACTTCTATCCCCTCCAGTGTCTGGACCAGGAACTCAAATGCCGCCTGCTGATCGCTTGGGTCCGTCAGGACAAACAGAAAGCCTTGGGCGTCCGCGGGCGCACCTGCCGTCCGGAGGACTGTGAGCTGGGAGCCGAAGAACGGATTGGTATCCGCTGTCACCCGCCCACTGCTCAACTGCTCCAGTGCAGACACACCCTGATCACAGCGTGCTGGCTGCGGGGCTGGCTCAGTGTCCGGTGGCAGCTGGTTGGCGGGTGGATCCACCCGTCCAGTCAGAAAGTCGATGGCCGGGCCGAGCGACCAGGGCTCTCGCCCGCCTAGGAAGGTGGGATCGATCGCCGAAGCCTCGCAGCTTTGCACCACCGGCACAAAGAAGAACACGCCGTTGCCGGTGAGTTGGTAGCAGTGGTCGGCCACATTGTCCGCGACTTCTGTGTTCGCCACCTGGTACCAGCCCGACCCGTCGGCGCGCAGGCAGTCGACCGTGCCGGCGCCGCCCGTGCAGTCTTGGCCGGTCACGGTGTTGCGGGTGGTGGCGTTGTTTTCCGCGAACTCGGTCTCGCCGGCGTAGAGCCGCCACTCATGGTTGCGCAGGGCCCGATCAGTGGTTCCGCCGTCGGCAGGACCGGGGTTCATGCAGGCCGCCGAACTGTTGCCGTTGGCAGTGCCGATCGTGAACGTCGCTCGCACCCGCGGGTCGAAGTTCTTGGCGCGCACTGCCAACGCCCCGCCGAGGCTGTGGCCGGCGGTGGCTACTCCCCGGGAGCAGTCAGCAAGTGGGCGCTCGCACAGGAGGGCGATTGCGCTGCTGTTCAGGCTCGCGTTGAAGGCACAATGGGCGCGCTGGTCGACGGCGGCGCAGCTGACTTGGTCGTTCGCATAGTCCAAGGTAGCGGCCACGAAGCCGCGCCGCGCGGCTTCGCGTGCCACAGTGACCGCGTCGACCGCCGCGTGGTCGCCATTGAGGCCGATCGTAAACGTCAGGACGGGGAACGTTTCGCCGGATGTCGCATCGCTGGGCTCGAAGACCAGCATTTCCCTGGGCGTGTTGCACGCGCTGCCAGAACCACCTTGCGTTCCCATGTACGACGTGACGATGGGTTCTTCGTTGATGGCCCGCGTCAGGAGGGCTCCCGACCATCCGATCGACCTCTGCTCCGGCTGCTGGCTGTCCGTCTGACTGGCGCAGCCGCACAGCGCGAGCAGCGTGCTGGATATGAGTAGGCACCATGACCACTGTTGCGTAGTTCGTCCGTTTCGGCTCAACACGTCCACGCTCGCCTGCACAGTCAACGGCATCGTCTGCCTCCCATGTCGGTGTTTTCCTGCAATACGCACAATTGGACCCGCCGGATCCCGGACAGGGGCAGCGAAGCGAAGAAAAAAGCGGCGCTTCGGGATGGTGATGCAGCAGGGGGCTCAAGTTCGGGCCCGCTGGGACCGATGACGGTAGGCAGGGTAAGTAGTATTTCGTGAGTCCAGTATCCTCCATCGCTGGCAGTGGGTTGCTCCACGCGCAGCGACGCATGGCGCGCTCGGCCGAGAACGTGGCCAACGTTCAGACGGATGGGTTCGAGGCCCGCAGGGAAGTGGGTGTTGACCAGCTGCGCGGCGACCAGCCGGCCGGTGTTGCGAGTTGCACGGTCCTGACCGGGCGCCCCAGCCCTTGAAGACCGCTCCCGAGGCGACTGGTCTGCGCTCTGGGTCCAACACGGACATCGTCGCCGAAACGGTCGAGCGACTGGGTGCTGTCCAGGCGTTCCGGGCGAACGTGCGCACGCTGCAGGCGGAGGACGAGCTCACAAGCTCGCTGCTCGATATCAAGGCTTAACTTAACTAGAGAGTTCGCGCACGTTTCCCGCAAGGTATGGGGCAGTGTGGGGGGAGCTGCCACGTGACAGAGTGCGGGCAACTTCGGTATACTATCTTTGGTACGCAGGGTTACTGGTAGCTCGGACGCAACTGTAGCGAAGGGGCTCTTCACCGAGGCCGGTGAGAGCGCCTACCCACGGCGCCCGATAGCGGGACCCTACGGCGGGAGACGCACGAGGCTGTGTTCGTGCCAAAGGAGAGCAGTTGATCGTAGTGACCAACGTAAGCACCCGTTGTCAGGCTTCATGGCTACAGTAGCTTCGGGTGAACCGTTTACACGGGAGGGAGCCGTAGCCACGCTATTGGATCATGGTTCGCTCTACGAACTCGAGGAAATAGAGGTTGGCGCCGTACGGCATCACGTCTTCAAGCACGGCCCCAGGACGGTGCCGGGGCTGTTTGCCGCTTCGGAGGTACACGCCGACCAAACGTTCCTTGTGTTTGAGCGCGAGCGTCTCTCCTTTGCAGAGGTGCACGAGCGCGCAGCGCGGCTGGCCCGTCGGTTGATCGATGAATTCGGCGTGCAAAAGGGCGACCGAGTGGCCATCGCCATGCGCAACTTCCCCGAGTGGCCGATTGCCTACATGGCGGCAACCTCTATCGGTGCCGTTGCTGTTGCGCTCAACTCCTGGTGGACCGGGCCCGAGCTCCGCTATGGACTACTGGATTCAGGAAGTCGGGTGGCATTGGTTGATTGGGAGCGCTACGTGCGACTTAGCGAGCTTGGCGAGTCCCCGCCGTGCAGGCTTGCGGTTACCCGCGCCGAGGGCCGGCTTGCTCCCGGTGTTGCCGACATGGAGGAAATGCTTGGCGGCCCGATCGCGGACGCCCCCGTGGGCCCGGCTGTCGAGATGCCGAGGGTCGAGGTTGACCCGCAGGATGACGCGACGATTCTATACACCTCGGGGTCCACAGGGCGGCCCAAAGGGGCGGTCTCGACCCATCTGGCGGTTGCCACTTCTACTCTAACGTTTGAGCTACTCAGCGTCATCCGCGCGATGACGAACCTGGACGCTTCGCGGCAGGCACAGCTCATTGCTTTCATTCGCAGCCCCGCGGCCAGGAAAAGGACCGTCGCCTCACTCTACCCTGGCAACTGCGTGCTGGTGAACGTGCCGCTCTTTCACGTGATCGGAGCCAATACGATGCTGCTGCCCGCGTTTCGCAGCGGGTACAAGCTGGTTCTGATGCGGGCCTGGGACTCGGACGAGGCCGTGCGCCTGATCGAGCGGGAGCGTGTGACGCACATCCAATGTGTACCCACGATGGCATGGGACATTGTGAACTCCCCCGAGTTCACCCGGCGCGACACGAGCAGCCTGGTGTTCCTTGGGGCTGGCGGTGCAGCCCAGCCACGCGAGCGTGCCCGAGAAATCAAGCGTCGAGGCAAGGTCGAGACAGGCCTGGGCTATGGCATGACCGAGACCAACGCGATTGGGACCGGGATTGGCGGAGCGGAGTACGAGCGACGGCCCGACAGTGTTGGGCGTCCGTTTGCACCCCTGTGTCAAGTCAAGATCATCGACGCCCACGGCACACGGTTGCCCGAGGGGGTGACGGGCGAGGTTTGCATCAAGACCGCTGCTGCCATAAGGGGCTACTGGAATCGACCGGAAGCTACGCGCACAACGTTGGTAGACGGCTGGATTCACACCGGTGACCTGGGCCACGTGGATGACGAAGGCTTCCTGTTCATCACGGATCGCGCCAAGGCAATCATCATTCGCGGCGGCGAGAACATTAGCTGCTCCGAGGTGGAGGCCTGCATCACGGAGCATCCTGCCGTTTACGAGGTGGCGGTATATGGTGTGCCTGATGAGCGCCTCGGTGAACGCGTTGCCGCGGCCGTCTTGCTCCGGCCTGAATGGGCGGGGCGCACGACGGAGGAGGAGCTGCGCGACCATATTGGCGCCCGCCTGTCGGCCTTCAAGGTGCCCACGGAAATCACGCTCGAGGAGGTTCCCCTGCCGCGCCTGGCGTCAGGAAAGCTCGATAGACGGGCTCTTCGCACGCGGGCGGTGGAGGGCGAAGTGCAGGCCCCGCAGGACCCTAGCGCAAGGGCTAGCCAACCGGCGGGCGCCTGACCGCGATCTCGGCTTGCTCTTCCTCGCTCAGGCGGAACGTGCCCAGGCCGCCAAGCTGCGTCTCGACGATCAGTGTGGCTCCGCAGCGCCCAGCCGCTGCGACCAACTCGTTCACGCTGCCGACCGGCTCGCCGTTGACGCGCACGATGATGGTCCCGGGGGAGAAGAACAGTTCGTCCCCCGGCGAACCAGGCATCACGAAGGTGACGACCAATCGGGGGCTCGGGCTCGGTCTTCCCTCTACCGATGCGAGGTAGTCGGTCCCGGTTTGGTTCCCGATGGCGTTTGCGATCTCCAGACTGAGCTCCTGGATCACAAGTCCCTGCAGCTCGACGAAGTGGCGGTCCGCCACGACCGGGCGCGAGGGGACGTCGATCAACGGGCGCGGGGCAGCTAGAGCCTCGACTTGCTCCCGTCTACCTCGGCGCACGAACTCCAGCGATATGCGCTCGCCGACAGGGACATTTCGAACCGCGTCGTAGATGCTCCTGCGCCGTCCATGGCCGCGGCGTAGATTGCCGAAGCGGTCGATGGGAACGCCATCGATAGCCGTGAGTACATCGAGGCGCTCGAGGCCGGCCTGCGCCAGCATTCCTCCCTCAAACACACGCATGGTGATAAGGCCCATCGGCTCGGACAGTCCGAGGTGGTCCGCGTTTTCGGGCGAGTTGGGCTGGAGGTACGCGGCCACGTCTGCGAGTTTCGCATCCCCACCGGCGAGAAGCTGCGGCAACAAGATGCGGACCCATTCGACGGGCGTGATGAACCCGATGTTGTCTGCGTCAGCGATCACGGAGGTGTTGAGTCCGAGCACAGACCCATCGGCTTCGACCGCCGGCCCACCGCTGTTTCCTGGGTTGATAGCCGCGTTCGTGACAAGCCGTTCCGGGTACTCGGAGTCGCCCGCGATGAAGTTTGAGATCTCGCCTCCGGAGACGTTCGGTTCCATCATGCCGAAGGGATAGCCGATGGCCTTGACCTGGTGCCCACGCTCCACGGTGTCAGAGTCACCCAGCGGCAACTTGGGCACCTCGCCCGCGGTCATGTCGCGGAACCTGGTCAACGAGTCCTCGGTTAGCCGAATCGCAGCGATGTCCGGTTCCAGTGACGTGACGAGGCCAACCGTTTCCGCATGGAACAGTTCATCGCTGGTCACCGGTGACATCACTTGAAGTCGCAGTGCGTTCCTGACGACGTGCGCGTTGGTGAGGATGAGCCCTTCTTCGCCGGGGATATCGACCAAGAAGCCCGAGCCGCGCCAGTTTCCCGGTTCGGGATAACGGGGATCCAGGATGGACGTGACGGAGGCATGGTTGAAGCCGTAGGCGTGGATCTGGACGACTGCTTGAATCGCTGTGCGAGCACTCTTGGCCAGCCTATCGAGGGACCTGGGCATAGGACGCGGAGGCCTACCACAGGTGACCCACCCGCGCCATGGCGCGACGCCAGCGGGGGGAGGGCCTTCCACGTCGTCCCGGTTGACAAGCGGCGGCCAGAGCTTGACGGTCGGCCGACGCTGCGCTTGGGACGCTCGGGAAGACTCCGAGCGGATCGCACCGCCTTGCGCATTGAGTCCACTGATGCGAAAGGCGGGCAGTCGGCGCGCTTGCGCCAGCTCGGCGGTGATGCGCGATGGTCGGCGATCCTGGCGGCGAGTCGACTACCGGAGGCGTCGCCGTGCACGGATTCGCATGCTGCGCTCTTGCCGGCTCATGCGCGGCCGTGAACGGTGCCCACGCGGCGTTGCGCGGGCGCGCCCGCTGCGCGTACGTGTGCGAAAGGCTCGCGCTGGGCGTGCCCTCCGTGATCGCGTCGCGCGACCTGACCGCGTGGGCGCGCGAAAACGTGGACCGGGGCGAAAGCGCGGGCCCGAGCGAAAACGTGGGCCATATCGATAGCGACCATAGAGATTGCCGTGCCAAAGCGGGTACGTTACGAAGCGTGTGCCAAAAGGAGCCCATCCCCCGACGATGAAACGGTAGCCGAGTCCAGAGCGCACCCAGCGGGGGCCAACATACACGTATCCGTAGCGCGGGGGCAGCCACACCCCGCCTACCCAAGACCAGCCACCGTTCAGGTAGTACCAGTAACCGGGGGTCCAAATGTAGTCGGATGCAGGCTGGGGTGGCGCCTGTTCATGGACTGGCTGAGGCGGCGGTCCAGGTGCTTCAGCGTGGTAAGTCACACCATCGGCGACGGGTTGGGG
>JAPPOR010000359.1 GCA_028817905.1 Myxococcales bacterium | reverse complement strand
ACCCGCGATGTGATGGGAGCGTTGTCGTGAGCCCCTGGGTGTGTTCCCTAGCCCGCATCCATCACCCACGCCTTGCCGATGAAGCCGGGCCGGCGTGTCGGTTCGCTTCGCCATGAACCCGGTCGATGGGCTGTCCGCCGGCGATGCCACGGTCTGGATCCTGGTGGCGGCGCGCCTATGGCCGACCTGCTTCCTGATAACGGCGGTCGTCGCGCGCCAGCCGCGGGTCTTGGCAAGCGTCGCCATCTCGGCCTTGCTGGCCGCGAGCCTGTGGCCGCTTTCGTCCGTGCCGACAGGCGCGGCCGTATCGCTGTCGTTTTCCGATGGTGTACGGGAGCTTTTTGTCGGGATGGCGTTTGCGCTCGCGGCCGCCACGCCGGTGCTCGGCCTTGTGTGGGTCGGCGCTTGGTTCGATCGCTTGCGCGAGGGGCGCCCGGCGCCCCTGCCCTGCGATGCCTTCGCACGGCTGTACGGCGCGCTCGCCCTGGCAGCCCTATTCGCCTTCGGGGGACATCGACTCCTGTTGGGTGCTTTCGTCGATACCCTCAGGGAGATCCCGCCCTTTGGCCCGTTCGATGTCCCACGGGCGGCGGCGCTCGTCCGGCTCGTTGGGGGCACCTTCGGGCGCGCCTTGGGGTGGGCTGTGACCTGGGCTGCGCCGGTCTTCCTTGGACTGCTGGTGCTCGATTTGGTGCTCGGTGGTGTGCGGCGCTTCGCCCGCGGGTTGCCGATCGAGTTCGTCGTGGCGCCCGTGCGTACCTTGGGATTACTCTCCCTCTTGGCGGCGGCGAGCGTCCTGTCGTTGCAGGCATATCCGACCGCCATCGTGTGGGCGGCTCGCAGCGCTTCGAACCTTTTCGACATCTGACCGAAGCATGACTACAGAACCTACAGACGTGCTCATCAGTCGTGAAGCCCTCCAACAGCGGGTGGCGGCGTTGGGTCGAGCGATCACCTCGGAGTACGCTGGCAGGCGTCCGGTGATCGTGGTCGTTCTCAAGGGCAGCTTTGTTTTCGCTGCCGACCTGATCCGAGCCATCGAGTTGCCGCTGACGGTCGACTTCCTCGGCGTCCGAAGCTACGGGGACGGGACGGAATCCAGCGGGGTTGTGCAGATCACTGCGGACCTTTCCCATTCCATCGAGGGACGCGATGTGCTGATCGTCGAGGATATCGTCGACACCGGCCTGACCTTACGATTCCTGCTAGACAATCTGCGCACGCGCGGGCCGCGCTCGTTGAAACTCGTGGCGCTCCTGCACAAGCCTGCGCGCAGTCGCGTCACGGTTCCCATCGACTATCTAGGCTTCACGATCGACGACGTGTTCGTCGTTGGCTATGGGCTCGACCACGCCCAGCGATACCGAAACCTGCCAGAGTTGCGAGTGGTAAGCGAACATGAGTGATGAACGGGCCAACAGGCGGCTGCAGATGCTCGAGCAGAAGATCGCTGCGGGCGCGCAAGATCCCTTTATCTTCTATGCCCGGGCGCTCGAGCTGCGCTCCCTGGGACAGCTAACGACCGCGCTTGAGGCACTGACCGAGGTGGAACAGCGCTTTCCCGAGTACGTGCCGACGTTTCTGATGGCGGGGCAGATCGCCGCCCAGGTGGGCGAAGTCGAGCGGGCGCGCGGCTTTCTGCAGCGTGGTCTTGCGGTGGCCACCGGGCAGGGCGATGAGCACGCCCGAAGCGAGCTCCAGCAGGCACTCGATAGCCTCTAGAAGCCTTGACCAGTGATCTTCGTGTACAGATGAGTCGAGTTTGGGAAGGTCACCATTCTTTGTTGGCGTTGTATCAAGGATTCTAGGTCGCACCCGCGGTGCTCCGGGCAGTGATGGGCGGCTGGATTTGCCTCATGCAGACTCGTCGAGAGGTTGTCATCAGAATCCGCAGGGTTCCATGCCTCGTCCAAAATGGTGCAGGGCGGAGCCCCGCCAACGACCTTGAGTCAGGGTTTCGCGGACGTTTGCGTCAAGTTTGATCGCGTGGCCTTGATTCGATGCGTCTGGACAAGGTCGCTAGGTCGCTACTTTGTCGCACCGGTGGTGCTCCGGGCGGCCATGGGCGGCTAGATGTGCCTTGTGCAGACACGTCGTGGGGACGCCTTCATCGGCCACGGGGGCCCATGCTACCTACTTGCGCGTTGTCTTCTTGGACTTTGACTTGGTCTTGGCCGGTTGTGGGTGCTCTCGCTCAAGTGCTTCCAGGCCCTTGAGAACTGCCCAGCGGAGCACATTCGAGCGCGAGACGCGACCGACCATGATCATTTGGTCGTCATCCCGTAGCCGCGGGATCAGGGCGTCGGCCCGGGCGACCAGTGTCTCGGGGAGGCGGAGGGTCACGATCGTGGAGTCGGCCATTTTCCTTCGCGGTCCTTTCGACTGCGCTATGATCAACGGCAGCCGCGGCAGCATACCATAGGGCCCCATCGCGCACCGACGCGCGGAAGCGGCCGTGCGAGCCCAATGGTCGTTTTGACTCGGATGCTTATGACGCAAGCGCCTGTCCCCGATCGGAAGCGCGGCCGCTTCGAAACGCTAGGCAACTTGACCGGCAACTCGACTCGCAACAGGATCTGGCTGTCTGCGCTGGTCACGGCGGTGTGGGTGGGTGGGTGTGGCGGTCGCACCTCCATCCTGGGCCCCCCCTCCAGCCCGCCGGATGCAGGGTCGCCGCAGGAGCGCTGCGACGGGCGGGACACGGACGGGGACGGCCGCGTAGACGAGGGTTTTCGAGGGGATGCGGGGCTCTACCTCTCCCTTGAGCACTGCGGCGCCTGCGGTCGCGGGTGCGATTCCTTGCGCTCCAACGCGACCGAGATGGGCTGCGTGGTTCGCGACGACGTCGCGAGCTGTTCCGCGGTCGCTTGCCAGCCTGGTTTTGGCCTATCGACGACCGGAGGCTGCGCGCCCCTGGGCGAGCGGTTGTGCCTACCGTGTGTCGACGACGCATCATGTGGCGTGCTCGAAGGGGCGCGCTGTGCGCCGATCGGCGGCGACAACCGGTGCCTGACCGATTGCCGCAATGGTTGCTCCGAAGGCTTTCGCTGCGGGCGCGACGATCGGGGCGGGCAGGTGTGCCTACCGGATGGCGGCGGCTGCGTGTGCGGCGAGGACGATCGCTTCGAGCGGGCTTGCGCGCTGCAGGATGCGCCCGATTGCCCAGGCCGCCAGGCTTGTGAGCGCGGCCGGCTGGGCCCCTGTGTGCCTCCTAAGGAGATTTGCGACGGTTTCGACAATGACTGTGATGGTTTGACCGACGAAGCCTTCATCGGTGAGCTCGGCAGTTACAGCGATGACCTGCACTGCGGGGCGTGCGGTATCAATTGCACGCTGGATACCGGGACAGGGCCCGAGCTTGAGTGTGGTGGCGATCCGTTCGCGCCCACCTGCGTGGTGCGCTGTCCAGATCGCCGCGATGGCGTTCAGTTGGGGGATCGGCTCGATGCGGACGGCCGCATCGACACGGGGTGCGAATGTCTCGTGGTGGCATCCGAGGACGGTGTGGGTCCGGGTGCGCGGGGTCAGCTCGACGAGAACTGCGACGGTGCCGATGGTGATGTGCTGGCCAGCTATTATGTAGCGGTAGACGGTGACGACGAGGGTCCCGGCTCGCCGACCGAACCGCTGCGAACGATTGGCGAAGGGGTTCGAAGGGCAGCCGCTTCCCTGTCCACCGACGCCGTGCGGCGGGATGTCTACATCGCCTCCGGGACCTACACGGAGCGTGTGGTCATGCTCGATGGCGTTCGCGTGCATGGGGGCTACCGGCGCGATTTTCGGGCACGAGATCCCGATGGGCTGGAGGTCGTGGTGGTCGCCCCGGCGGACATGACCGTCCCCGAAGGGGCTGCCATTCTGGTTCCGAATGCAGGACAGCAAGAGACCTTACTCGAGGGCCTGACGGTTCGCGGTGGGGATGCTCGAGGATCCGGCCTGCCGGCGATCGGAATGATCGTGCAACAACCCGGCCCCGACCTGACCTTGCGCGACCTGCGCATTCGTAGCGGGCGACCGAGCCCTGGATCGAGCGGCGCGTCTGGGAGTACGGGGCGACCGCCGAGCGGGCAGGCCGTGCCGGGCCAGGCGCCCCGGGCCGCCCTCGAGGACGCCGCCCATACGTGCCTACAGACGCCCCAGAATCGCTCCATGGGAGGGACCGGTGGTCGTAGCCGCTGTGGTGGCACCGATGTCTC
>JAPPOR010000349.1 GCA_028817905.1 Myxococcales bacterium | reverse complement strand
TCATGGAGTATTGCCTGGCGTGGGCCCTGCGGGGAAAGGGTATCCTCGTTCACGCGGTCTCCATCGAGGGAACACGGCATGCCCGGAGCCGCTAGTCCATCGGGATCACGCGAGCGGGAACATGCTCCATACTCTTCGGAAGCAAGGCCCTTGGAAGGCCTACATACTCACCCGTCGAGGGGTAAACGTATTCACTTCGCCTGCTCCAGTCCTGGCACCTGACGCGCAGGCGCCACTCCGCTGTTCGTCCCGACGATGTCGGCATCGCAGGAAACTCGTATTTGATGGTCTGGCAAGCGAGGACGCCCACCGGCCCTGGCTCCGTCTTGACTCTCAGTGGCGGTCTACCTTTTTGTGCGATATGGCTTTCGATTTCCGCAACAACGGGCGACAAGGCAATCTCAACGACTGACGCTGCGCTCGTTTGGATCGGTGCCAGAGCAAAAGGAAATAGAAGGACTTCTGCAGCAAAGATGGGGGCGCTGACCAGAAGAGGCATCCAGCGGCGTGCTCCCCTGGGAGAGTTCGCAATGCACACCCCAGCCACAGCCAGATCGGGACGAGCGCAACAACCATGACAGGCTCTGTGGGGTCTATCCGGGACTCGAGACTGCCAACCCACGATGGGCATCCCTGGACCCATAGGCATGAGCGGCCAAGAACTACGGTCACGAACCACAGCTGGACCAGACCTACATAGACCCAACATGCGACGAAAAGCCTGTCGACGGCATTCGAGGTCCTCCTAGTCATGGCATTTCGCGGCATCCGCCCGGCCGTCAGGCACCCCTTCTTCAAGATCGCGCAGGGGACCTAGTTGCGCGTTCGGAAAGCCATCAGGATATTGCATCGCAAGTTCTCCTCGATCCAGCGCATCCAGGCACTTCATGAGACACTCGGCCCCCCCCTCTTCAGCCAGACGTCTGCCGACGCAGTTGTTGTGGAAGTCGATGCTGCGCGGGCCTGGCGCATGACCGGGACGTGATAGCTCAGGTGAAAGCACTATGAGCGACGCTGCGTCTGATCCGTACATTCTAGTGAACCTGCATGACGAGGTACAGTGCCGAATAGCGTCGGTTGGGCCCTCGATCATGTTCGGGTCTTGCTGCAGGTTGAGGTCGCGAGCGTCACGCGACGCCTTGTTGGCCTGGTAGTTGACGTACAGAACGAACGTGGAGGCCGCAGTGGAGACGTAGATGAAGAGTATGGTTGCGACGGTCAGGAGTATTGGAAGCGAGAATTCTCCACTCGGATCGGAGAAGTTGTAGGTGTTGTTGTACGTATTCGCGAAGCCTAAGTGCAAGCAGCCACGAATCTCGCCGCCGAAGGTCGCTCCTTCATGGGCGCCAAGGCTGTGCAAAAGACCGATCCCTTCGACGCGCCCATGGGCACAGGCAGGTCCTCTCGGCACGGCATGCCCCACGGCACGGCACGCCCACAATCGGCTGCCCCCGCCCAGGTCAAAGCCAAGTCCTCTCGGCACGGCATGCCGCCCGCCCGGGTCACAGCCAGGTCCTCTCGGCACGACTGTGGCAGACGGCTTCGCGCGCCTGGTTCGCGACGTCCACCCCATTTCCAGACCCCATGCCGAGCCGCAATGGGCTGCGTCCGGCCGGGTCACAGGCAGGTCCTCTCGGCACGGCATGCCAAGCTCGGGTCCTCTCGGCACGCCATGCCAAGCTCGCCACCGCCAGCGGGTAGCAACCTCCTACAGATCGACAGCGATCGAGGCCCGCAACGACAAAGGCGACGCACCGGTCCGTCCATCCGGTGCCGCCACTGGATAAACGACATCCGATCCGGGCTTGCAGGTATCTTCACAGCCGGGTTCGCGACGATCACCGCACTGCCAGACCCTCTACGGGGCCGCCATGGGCTGCGCCCAACCTGAGCCCAGGGAGAGCCTCTCGGCACGCCATGCCAGCATGCCCCAGAACGGGGTCAGTGCGTCGCCCTGACGCGCAGGACGACATCTGCCGCATCGGCCGTTCCACCTGGCATTCCGTCCTTGCCAAGACTCCTGATCTCGCATTCAGTCGCACTCAAGCGCCTATAGACGAGTTGGCGCCCCCAACCATCAATCATCCGCTCACGTTGTTCAGGCCCAATTTCAGAAATCTCCCCCGGAAACGAACCTGCGGTACGGTAATGACGTCGAAGCTCGCTCTCGATCCCATCGATTCGAAAGCGAGTCAGTGCGCCAGGCGGCATCATCGCGGCTTTCTTGAGACCATGCATGACAAAGGCGCCGACTCCAACCACTAGGAGAACCATCGCGGCTAGCCCCGCGAGTACCATCTTCAAGCGACCCTGCCCATCTCTCCTGCTAGCGGCATTCATTGATGGTTCTGTTGCTCTGGAGATTGTATCGACGAACGAGATAGTTCCATTGCTCGGAGACCCAGCTCCTGCAGTTCAGCCCAAACGGGATCTGGTAGTCGACGCTGAGCTCGCGGCTTTCGCTGACCGACACGTTGTCGGTGACCACCACCGTGACCGTGACGCTCTGGCCCTGCTGCACGATCGTTTCGGCACAGGCAGGTCCTCTCGGCACGGCACGCCACGCCGCACGACATGCCCATGCCCGACTACTCCCCCGCTACAAGACCCTTGGCTTCTAGTAGACACTCTGTCTCTTCAGACCTGGGGCCGATGGCAACTCCACATCGAACTCTCCGCCCGCCTTTGAGCGCATTCACAATCGCACCGTCCAGTCGAGCAAGCAAGCGGCATGATCCTGCAGAGCTTCCGCTTGCAATGTGCACAGGTATTAGGAATCGCTCCTCTCCCTCTTCGTTCAGAGCCCACAACGTTACCGTTGCATCCGAAACTCGCGCGTTTTGCCGTCGGGAAGATAGCACGATCTCAATCTCACCATTCTCGCCGCACAACCGAACTCGAATCCAAGGAACGCGGAAGCGAAACGTCCACCGCAATGCGCGGAGCGATGGCCGTACGAGTAGAAGAAGAGCGGCGCAACAGCCAGCAGCAAGAACGAAGTATGCAAAGTCGTATGCGCCCTGAGTATCGATATCTCTCGTGGACTCGATCGCTAGGACCCCTACAGCGTAAAGGGCGGTAATGACCATCGTGCTACCCAATACCACAAGCGCGGGTACCGCAGGGGCCAGTACTATCCGGTCAAACCGTAGTTCAGTTTCAGGTTCCATCTACACAGTACGTCGGGACCATGAAGTCACGATAGCATTCGCCACCACCCCCATGGAGCCCACGGCGGCGGCGCGGCGTACGGAGGTCGCCGCGGTCGTTCGCCTCGGCGGGTGGAAGGGGAGTGTTCGCTACGAGAGCAGCTCCCAGATTAGACAAGATCGAGCGCATACCCAATAAAATGTTCAGTTTCTGCCGTAGACTCACCTGTTGGACCGCCTTCCATAGATCACTCTCGGAGAAGTAGATGCTTCCCTTGGGGATCTTGCCGGGGCCCGCGATAGCGCCACCCAAGAAGCCATACAACGCGGCAGTCAGGTACTCTGGCCAGCCATGGTATGCGTTGTTTGAGACGCTATCCGAAATGAAGAGCTGAGCAACTGACGCGCCCGCTCCCAATGCCATTGCTTGTGCTGCCGTCCCGGTCACAAGACCGATTCGTGCCTGGGCGGCGCCCACTAAGCCAGAGATTAGAACCTCCGTACCGTCGATGGTTCCTTTGTCAGCCAACTGAAGTAGTGCGCTGGATGCAGCGCTGGCAAAGAACCCAATGAGGGAAACGACCGGGTCGACCGGGTCGACAGGACATCCATGTTATGACTTCGGATACCAGCGTCGTAGGCGTAAGATGCCGCTGATGGTCGCCTCGGTCGTCGGATGGGTGACCAGACGGGCGGCGGCGTCGACGGGTACGCCGGTACACCTGCTTCGTCGGGTTGGAATGGAGTGCAACGAAGGAGGAGGGCGGCCCTCGCGCCCTGGGACGCTGTGTCGTCACAGCTCCCCCATGCTGGAAAGGCCGTGACGGAGTGCACGTCGGCAAAGCCCGCACTCCGCAGACGAAGCGTGTGGCGCCTTTCCAGCTGAGCCGCCGGGCGCGCGGTGGGCAGCAGGAAGCCCCTGAGCCGGGACTGGACCGTCGTTGCCGCCCGATGTGGCTCAGGCGACGAACAGGTCCTTGGCGAGCTGGGTGCCGCGGACCCAGGCGAGGCCCTGGGTACTGGCGTGGGCTTCGAGGCCATCGGGGGTGC
>JAPPOR010000279.1 GCA_028817905.1 Myxococcales bacterium | reverse complement strand
TAGCCCAGCTGTGAGAGCAGCTCTTCGGCTTCTGGGTATTGGCCAGCCTCAGAAATCGCCCGCTGGAGCATGGCGCGCGCTTTGGTCTGATCGCCCTGGTGGTAGGACACCTGGCCTAGATGAAAGTACACCTCAGCCTTCGTGATACCGGCGGCAGGCCCTAGCTTCTGCAGCAGCAGCGCACGGTATGTCTTCTGCGCCCGATCGAAGTCACCGCGCTGAATTGCCACCCGCCCCAAGTCGCGCAAGATCGCCGGGTTGGTCAGGTCGATCTTGAACGCCGCATCGTAGCGTGCAAAGGCTTCGTCTATCTGACCCATCCCTTCCAATGCCCTGCCCAATTGGTGGTGGTAGAGCGCAACCTCCTTTGCGCGCCGCCCCCCATAGGATTCGATGATCCTCTCCAGCACAGGGATTGCATCCGGCTCGCGGCCCGCGCTGATGTACAGGTCGCACAGGGCGAGCAGCACATCGCGATCGTCGGGCACCAGCTTGGTGGCCTCTTCCAAGAAAGGTACCGCCGCTGCCGGCTCGCCAAGTTCCTGCTGGTAGAGACCAGCGATTCGCCGCAGCACCGCGACCTTCTCCCCCGTGGGCAAGTCCTGCTTGGCCTCCTCGACCAGGATCTCAACCACGCGAGCATGGTTGCCGGTGCGCTCGTAGAACGCGCGCAGCTGCGCTCGTGCGTCGGCGCTGCCAGGCTGCTGCCGCAACAACTGTTGCCACGTCGCCTCCGCGCGCGCAAAGTCCTCAAGCTTCTGCTCCGCAAGCTCAGCCAAGTCTCGGGCGGTAGCCAACGCCTCCCCTCCCGACTGCTGGAGCATCAAGAGATGAAGAAAATCGGCCGCCTCCTGAAAACGCTGTTCTGCCCGGCAAAGGCGGCCGAGAGCGGTCATTGCTCCCGTGTCCTCCGGCACCAGCCCATGAATGTCGAGCCATGTGTCGATGGCGCCGGGAACATCGGACAGGGGCCCCTCGCGCACGGCCGAAAGCTCGCGCAGCGCTTCCACCTGGGCGTCGACTCGCCCGTCCTCAGCAGCTAGGTCCGCCCGTCGCGTCAACTGTTCAGCGAGCTCCTGGTGGCGCCCCGCCGCACGCAGCAGCCGCTCCAGCTCGGCGCCAGCAGCGGGATGACGAGGTTCCTCTGCCAGAATCTCCTGCAGCTGCGAAATCGCGCCCCGTCGGTCCCCGAACTGCTGCTCTGCCAAAGTAGCCAGGCGCACCCGGACCTCGACCCGTTCGTCCGGGGCATCCACGAACTCCAGCCTGGCTTCGAGCAGGGTCTGTAGTTCGGCGTGCCGCCCCGCGTCCGACAGCAGGGCCTCAAGGGCGACCGATGCAGCCAGTTCCTCCGGACTGTTCGCGAGAATCTCTTGATACACAGCGATCGCCCGCTCACTGTCGCCGAGGGCACCGGCGTAGGCCTCGGCCTGGCGGTACTGCATGACGGTGCGTGCTTCGGGCTCGACGGTGCGATCGAGGCGCTGTGCGAGCAAACTGACCATGTCGCGGTGGCGCTCCTGGCTCGCTCGGATCCGGATGAGCTGATCCAGTGCTGCCAGATCATCGGGGTCCGCTTCGAGCACCCCCGTGTAGCACTCGCCAGCGCCCTCCATGTCCTGAAGCGCCTCCTCCGAAAGCGTCGCCGCCTCTCGCAGCAGGTCAGCACGTACAAATGCGTCCCCTTCACTGCGGGCCCAAGCGAGCAGCGCATCGACTGTCTCCCGCTCACGACCGGGGTGCCGCAAACTTGAAAGGAGCCGCTCTTGCACCTCCGTGCGTTGCGGCTCGACTGCCAGAATCTCCCGCAACATGTGCTCCTCACCAGCCGTGCTCTCGAGCTTTGACCGATACCATTCAGCCGCGCGCTCGCACATCTCGACGCGTCTGTGCCCGTCCACACCACCCAACTCGAGTAGTTGTTCCACGAGCCCGCGTAAGGGCTCGTAGTCCCCTGTGGCTTCTGAGAGTCGCTCTACATCGGCAAGAATACTTTCGTCTGCAGGGTCTAGGCGCGCCGCAGCGATCAGCGCTTGCTGAGCGCGGGCAGCATCGGCCAGTTCGTGCTCCCACACGCCGGACGCCTCCAACAACATCTGCACCCGCTCACTGTCGGTTTCCGCCAACTGCATCCGTAGGTCGTACAACTCGGCAACCTTGCGCATGTCACCCAACTGGCGATAGCTATCGTCGAGGATATCCAGCGCATCCTGTGCCAGCAGCGGGTCCTTACCAACCTCCTGCAATCCCTCGAGCGCGCGTGCCTCGGTCGGGTCGGACTCCACCACTTCTCGATAGGCGACGAACGCTCCCTGCGCATCTGCGAAACGGGTCTTGCGCAGCTCTCCGAGTCGCAGGAGCAGTTCGATGCGCTCCTTCACGTCTCCGCTGGCAGCGATGCGCCTCTCCAACACGTCGAGCAGGTCCTCGAAACGCTCGTTGCGCAGGTACAGGCGGTCGAGGTCCACGAGCGTCTCACTGGCATCGTCGTCACGCTCCGACGATGCGATGAAGGCGCGCATCGCGCGCCCATCGTCGGCCAGCTCCTGCTCGGCAATGCGTCCGGCGCGCCGGAACAATGCCGATGCCTCTTCTGGATCCGACGCCGCGTCGGCCAACCGGAAGAAGCTGTCGTAGGCTACGTCCCAAACCGAGAGCTCTGCGGCCAAACGCTCCACAGCGCCCTGCAATTCCTCGTCGGCCCGCGCCTCGGCCAGCGCGCGCACGTAGGCGTTCAGCGCTGCCGGCTTGTCCTCCCGGCCCTGCTCCTGCAGCTCGGCAATGCGCACGAGCTCGCCACGACGCTCGAACGGGTCATTCATCGAACCGACCGCCTGCTCGCTCAGTTCGATCAGCTCCGCGTAGCGCCCCTGGTCGCGCAGCAGCGTGTCGAGCAGCTCGGTGATGTCCGAATGCAGGTCTTCCTGCACCGAAAGCCGCATCAATGCATTGATCGCGGACTCGTGCTCTGGATCGTCGGCAAGGGCATCCCGGTAGCGCGCCACGGCCTCCTGCGCGTCGCTCAACTCCTGCTCGAGCAAGAGCCCCATGCGGCTGCGGGTCTGCGCTCTGGCGACCGGCTCGTCCATCATCGTGGCCTGCTGCTCCAGATTCTCGAGCAAGTCGGACCACATCCCCTGTCGCTCATAGAGCTGGGCGAGTTCCGCAATCGCCGACCCGTTTCGTGGGTCGTCGTCCATCACATGCCGATACGCCTCGATCGCCTGGTCGGGCTGGTGCAAGTGGTGATGGTACAGCGCCCCGAGCCGCAGCCCCACCGTGATGCGATCGGTAGGATCGGAAGCCAGCTCGAGTCTGCGCGCTAGAACGCCAGCCAGCGGCTCAGCAGCAGACATCTGGGTATAGAGTCGATCAAGGGCCTCCCACGAGAGCTGGTCGGCATCGTCCTCTTCGATCGCCCGCTTGTAGCTCGCGACCGCCTGCTGCCGGTCCGACATCAGGTCATCGTAGATCGCCGCAATGCGACGCAGGAGCTCGCCCCGCTCCAGGACGTCCATGCTGAGCTCAACCTTGCGCTCCAGGACACGCACCAGGCCAGGCCAATCACCGACCATGGTTTGCAGCCCTTCCAACGGATCGAGCGGAGTCGGATCCTCGCGGTCGTTTTCAAGCATCCGCTCGTATGCCCGAATGGCGGCTGCTGCATCGCTGCGCTTCTCGTCCTGAACACGGGCGATGGTCAACAGAAGCGTGCTGATAGTCCCCGGATCCTCGGTCCTCTTGAGGGCCGCCTCATAGGTCTCCACATGCGCATCCCAAGCATTGAGAAGGCCGGCCAGCCGATCCACTTGCTGGCGAACTTCTTCGTTGTCGGGCTCCAACAGAAGCGCGCGGCCGAATGCATGCATGGCAAGGCTGGCGTCCCCGCCCCGTTCCTCGTGTAGCGAGGCCACCTCCGACAGCAGACGCACGCCCTCCGCCGGGTCGTCGCCCAGCTCCAGCTGCGCCTCGTGCACAGCAATGAGCTTCTTCCACTGGTCGAGCTGCCGGTAGATCGGCTCTAGGATCTGCGTCAGGCGTTCGCGAGCGTGCTCGCCTTGCACCAGCTCCTCGAGCCGAGCCAGGGCGGCCTTCTGCCGCGGGTCCATCTGCACGATTTCATCGAGCACATCGATGGATCCGTCCAGATCGTCGAGTTTGGTCCGAAGCAAATCCGAAAGACGTAGCTTGAGCGCAGTCGCTGCCGTGACATCCGCAGCGTAGTCGATACGGTTGCGCAGGTGCTCGGCCAGCCCGGCATGATCGCCAGCCGCCTGAAGCATGTTGTCGAGCGCATCACCTGCCTCCGGATCGGTCGGTGAGATGTCGAGGATGCGCCGGTACTCGGTCACAGCCCCTTCGCGATCGCCCATTCCTTCGGCAAGCAAGTGCGCCCGCTTGTGCATGAGCTCGATCCGTTGTTCGTCGGACTCGGCAACGTCCGCTTGCCGGGCGTACAGCGAGAGCAACGCTTCTCGGTCGTTGCCGCGCTCATAGGCGGCCTCCAGCGCGCGAAATGCGGACACATCAGTCGGATCGAACGCCAGCGACAGGGCATAGAAGTGAGCCGCCTTGGCCATGTCGGAAACGCGCTCGTCGAAGATGCTGCCAGTGACCTTGGCCAGCTTGGCCATTTGCTCGTCCGCAACCTCGTCGTCACGGAAGGGCCCAGCGAGCACCTCGCCCAGGCGTTCCCACCGCTCGTTGACACGCGCAAGGCGCATCAGCGTCTCCCAGTTGTCCTCGTCGCGCGGGTCCTCCGAGAACATACGCGCGTACAACTCAAAGGTTCCGTCGTAGTCCTCGAGCTGGTCCTCGTAGATCTGAGCCAGCCGCAGCAGTAGACGCTTGCGCCGCGACTCATCGGTCTCCTCTTCGAGCTGAGCTTCCAGCACACCCGTAAGCTTGGGCCACTCCATGCGCGCCAGATAGCCAGCCTCGAGAATCTCTGCGGCCACGGGTCGATACTCGCCCGGCTCGGCCAACAGGCGCTCCAGTAGCTCAATGCTTCCTCGGTGGTTCGCGTCGGCAGTCACTGCATCGCGCAAGAAGTCGAGCGCCCGATGGGTCTCGTTCAAGTGCTCATGGCAGGTCTTTGCAAGCTGATAGCGTAGCTGCACCGCCTCGGCCTTAGTCGTCGTGCTCAGGCCCAACTGCTGCTCATAGCAGGCCGCCAGGTCTTCGTAGCGCGCGCCAGCTGTGTACAGTCGCTCCAATGCTGAGAAGGACTCAGGGGCCGGCGCTTCCACGACGAGTTCCTCGAGGACCTCGATGGCCGCCTCGCCATTGCCGATCCGTTCGTGGATGTCCGCCTGCTGGGCCATCAGTCGATGTCGCACGTTTGGTTCGAATGCGAGTTCTGCCTTGCGACGAAGCACTTCGATCACGGCGGCGTGGTCACCGGCCTCGGAGGTCAGGGCCTCGAGCGCGTCGAGTGCTTCGCCGTCTTCCGGCTGCTCCGCGAGCAGCTTCTCGAAGTACTCGCGTGCCAGGGTGTTGTCCGCCAACTGATCGCGGCCGACCGTCGCCACCCGGCGCAGGACATGCGCGAGCACCTCCGGATCCAAGACCTCAGGTGCGATCCGCCGCAGAAGCCCGACAAAGTCACTCCAGCGCCCCGAAGCTCCTGCCAGCCGGTCGTAGTCCTCAAGCATCAGGCCAAGGTCCTCATGACTGACGCCCGCCTCGATAGCTCTACCCAGATACCCAAACGCTTGCCCAGCTTCACCGAGCTCGCTGTCCGCGACCTCGGCCGCGCGGCGAAGCGCCAGCAGGCGCTCCTCTTCCTCCTCCACCTCGCTTTGTACATCGAGGATGGCCAGAAGCTTCACAAAGCGGCCAGCCGCCTCATGGCGCGGAGCCACTACCCGGGCGGCATCGCGTCGCAGCGCCGAGTCCTGGCTCGCGATGATCTCATCGAGCGCCGCAAGCGACGCCGCGTGCTCCGGAAACTCCTCCAGAACACGCTCATAGTACTCGATGGCCCGTTCGGGCTCACCAGCCTGCAAACGCAGCACCTCGGCCGTCTTGAACCCCAGCTCGGCCCTCGCCAGAGGGTCCTCTTCGAGCGCCTCGAGCTCGGCAAGGGCGTCGAGTAGCTCCACGAACGCGTCGGTACGTTCGTACAATGCGCACAAACTCTTCAGCACGTCGCGCTGTGGGCCGAAACTAGCGAGATGATCGGTGTACGCCTCGATCGCCTTCGCCGGATCGTCAAGCTGCTCCTCAAAGAGGCGACCGATCCGAACCCCCAACTCGCGCCGCTCGTCCTCATCCTGTACGAACTGCGCGCGCGCCTGCAAGGCCTCGACCAACTCCTGCCACTGGGAAGTCCGCGCCAACAGGTCTTCGAGACGCGCCATGGCGTCCTCGTCCTGGTGGTCAAGCTCGAGACGCCTCCGGTTGGCCGCGATCGCCTGCTCCGGCTGCGACAACGGACCATCGTAGAGCTCCGCAAGCCGGGCTAGGAGCGCCCGCTGGTTCCTTTCGTCGGGGTCGAGCTCGAGCTGGCGCTCAAGGTCTTGCGCCAGCCGGACGTGATCCCCCTTGGCGATATGGATTCGCTCTAGCGCCCGGCACGCCTCAAGCACAACTTCCTCGTTGTCCCGATCGAGCTCGATCAGACGCTCGTAGGCACGCTCCGCCGCAGACGGATCCTGAAAGGACTCATCAAGCAGGCGCGACAGCTCCAGCAGCAGTTCCCCCTGCAGCAAGCGGTCGCCCTCTGCAGCATCAGCGGCTCGGGAGAGCACCTCGACCCGCTTCTTTAGGAGTTCGCTGTGGCCTTCGGACACGCGCGCCATCGCCTCGCGCGCTCGCTCGTCCGCCGGGTCCATTTCGGCTACGCGTGCGTACGCAGCAAACGCTGCCTCCGGGTCTCGCAACCGGCTCTCCTGGAGTTCACCGATGCGCATCAACAAGTCGCTGCGGGACCCACCGTCCTCTCCTCGCTCGAGCTGGATCTCCAGCACACCGGCTAGCTCGGGCCAGGCGCCCTGGCTCTCGTACAAGGGCTCCAGGGTGGCAGCCACCCGCTGCCTGAGCGCCTGGACGGTCAACATACCGGCCAGCGCATTCTGCGAACGAAGGTGGGTCGGCTGCTGCGCCAACACCGCTTCATACTGGTCGACTGCGGACTCAGGCTCTCCCAGCTTCGCCTCGTATAGCTGCCCGAGACGGAACATGATGTCTACCTGGTCAGGCCCCTCGGCACGGCCCAGGTTCTCGCGCAACAGTTCGGACAGCTCCCGAAAACGCCCGGTCTGCTCGTACAGACGCTCCAGGGCTCTGCGCGCGGGTACATGGTCCGGATGCAGTTCCACGACCGCCCGATAGGTCTCGATGGCTTCCTCCAAGCGATCGAGGATCTCCTCATAGAGGAAGCACATCTGGAGTAGCAGCTCGAGTTTGTCATCTGCGTCGACCGTCTCGGCAACGCGCCGCGTGTACAGCCCGAGAAGGTCCTCCCAGCGCTCCTGCTCGGTCCATTGCTGCTTCAGAGCCACGAAGGCCGGCCCGTCCAGAGGCTCGCTTGCGAGGACCCGCTGGTGAAATGGCTCCGCGTCCTCGGGACTACCCAGAATCTCGTCGTGCAGCTCCGCGACCCGGCGACAAAGATCGACCGCGTCGGCAGATGTTAGGGTGCCCGCTTCGATAGGCACGGCCAACGCGTGCGCAAGAGCCCGCTGCTGCCCGGCCGCGCCCGCCGCCTCCGAGAGACGGTCCCACAGGTCACGGTCGTCCGGCTGCTGGACGAAAGCCGCCTCCAGTGCACTATACGCCCCGGCCGCGTCGCCGAGCTCCGACGCGCTAATGTCGGCCAACCTCAGGCGCAGCTCTTGCTGGATGCTCGCGTCGGATTCCTCGGCGAGTCTCTGCTCCAACACCTTGGCGAGTTTGTCGAAGCGCCGGGTCTCCTCGAAGGCGCGCTCAAGCACCTCCAGGGCCGCACTCGCCTGTTCACCACCACCCTCCAGCATGCCTTCCAGCGCGGAGATCGCCTGCCCATGGGCAGGCTCTTGCTGCAAGACATCCGTGTACGCCAGCAAGGCCAGGTCGGGGTTGTCCAGACGCGTCAAGTGCAGCTGACCCAGGCGGGCATTGAGCTCCAGAAGCGCGGCGGGGTCATCCTCCAAGTCGATGCGTCGCTCGAGGACTGTGGCCAGCTCGTCGTGCCGGTTGGCCGCGGTGGCAAGCCGGTCGAGCGCGGCTAGCACCTCAGGATCAGTCGGTTCAAGCTCCGCCATCTGGCGCAGGCAAGCGGCCGCCGCCTCGGCATCGTTGCGCTGCTGCTCTTCGATGGAGGCCAGCTCCTTCAACGTCTCGAAGCGGTCTACAACCTCGCCACCGTGTTCGAGGCGATGCAATAGCACAGCGCGGATACCATCATGATTCTGCGAAGCGCGCTCCATGCGCTCCAGCGCCAGCAAAGCATCGCGGTTGCCTGGCTGGGCCTCCAATACCTTGAGGTATTGCGCGGCGGCTGCTTCGGTCTGCCCAAGCCGATCGTTGGCGATCGTCGCCACCCGCAGTCGCAGGGCCACCGCCTCGTCGCCCGATAGCCCCTGTGCGCGTTCCAGGTACAACGCGATGAGCTGGTCGTGTGCGGCGGCCGCGCCAGCGGCGCTCTCCAGCTGCTCCACCACCGACTCGTCAGTCGGGCACAGGGCATAGGCTCGTGCCGCATGCCGGAACGCAGACGCCCCGTCTCGAAGCTTGTCAGAACCAATCCGCACCAGCTGCGAGAGGAGCGCAAGGCGCTCCTCACTCGCTTCGGCGGGCAGGTGCTCGATGAGGCGTTCGGTGACGCCGGCCATGCGGGACCACTTCTCCTCGCGTTCGTACAGGGGCAGTAGCGCTCGCGCGGCGCGCTCATTGTCTGGCTCGACCGAGAGCACACGCTCGTAGCTCCGCAGCGCACGCTGGGGCTCACCAATCTCCTCCTCGTACACCCGCGCAGCCCGGAGACTCAGGGTCACCTTGGTCGCGGCATCCTGCGCCTTGTCGGCCTCAGACCCCAGCACATCGACGAGTGCATCCCAATCGCCCAGCGCAGCATACTGGGCCTCAAGGCTATCCCAATCGCCAGCGTCCAGCAGTGCGTCGCGCAGGTTGCGGAGCGCTCGGCCGTGCTTGGGGTCGATCTCCAGAATGCGCTGCCAGGCATGCCTCGCGTCGTCGAGGTGCTTCCTGCGATCGGCGTGGAGCGCGCCGACCTTTGTCAGCAGGCGGACCTTGACCTCCGGACGGGACTCACGCTCGAGCTGACGCTCGATCACGGTCGCGAGTGTGTCCCAATCCTTCTGCCGTTCTGCGATCTTTTCGAGCGCCTCGAGAGCGCCTGGTTCGTCGGGATGGTCAGCAACCGCTTCTTTCCACAGAGCGATGGCGTCCTCGTGACGGTGCAGCCGTTCCGTCGAAAGCCGCGCCATCGCTGCCGCCAGCCCGGCCCGAGCGATCTTGTCGCTCTCGACCTCGCGTTGCTTCCTCAGAACTTCGAATAGGGGCTTCCAAGCGCGCTTGCGTTCGTAGATACCCTTGAGCTGCGACAGCGCGGAGCCATTCTCGGGCTGAAGTTCCAGCACCTTCTCCAGCGATTGGGAGGCCTGGTTATAGTTCGAAAAGTGCTCGATCCAGAGTCCTGCCGCCTCCAGATACATCTGTACGCGCTCCTCAATGTCCGACAGCCCGTCCGCTTCCTGACTCAACACCGTGATCAGATCGTTCCAGCGACCCATGTCACGGTAGCGTTCTGCTAGCTCGGTGAGTGTGCGCCGATCGCCAGGGACCAACTTCAAGATGGCGTTGAGTGTATTGATCACCATGCCATCCATGCTGAGCTGGTCGCGATACACAACGACCAGCTCACGCAGAAGGCCCACCTTGCGCTCGGTATCGTCCGCATCGACCGCATCGATCTCGTTGCGAAGCACCTCGACTAGGGCATTCCACTTGTTCGACTTGGCGTAGAGCTCCTTGAGAATCTTCGAGGCCTCGGCATGCCCCGGGTCGACGCGCAGCACCATTTTCCACGCTTCGATCGACCGCTCCGTCATCCCCGGGCTCGTCTGCGCGCGCTGGGCGATCTCGATCGCGAGCCTGCGCTTGAGCTCGACGTCCTGCGTTACACGCTGGGCGTCCGATAGGACGTCCAATAGCTTTTCGACATCCCCGTGTTCATCGCAATACGTGTGGTAGAAGTCCAGCACGGCGGAGTGGGCGGGGTCGAGCGTACGAAGGCGCGCGAAGTACGGCTCGGCTGCGTCGGGACGCTCGCGCATCCTCCAATGCACCATGCTGATCTGCAGCAAGAGTGCCTGCTCGACCTCGAGCTTTTGCCGAGCACGCAACGCGTTTTCGTAGAGGGCGGCAAGATCGTCCCAGCGTTCCTCACCCGTGAAGTGCTGCGCCAAGAATTCCATCGACTCGGCATGGGACGGCTCGGCGTCGAGCACGCGCTCGTAGCAAGCTGCGGCCCGGCTGGCGTCATCGAGTCGTCGATGGCAGACACGCGCCGCGTGCAGGTAGAAGTTGGCGGCCTGGCTGCCTTCGGTCGCCGCGTCCGCCGCGTTGAGCAGCAGCTCCGCCAGCGCTGGCCACATGGCCCGCTGTCGCAGCGTATGTGCATAGAGCTCAACAGCACGCACGTGGGCGCCGTCAACTTCCAACGCCGCCTTGAAGATCCGGTCGACTTCCTTGTTCCGCCCCCTCTTCTTGTACTGCCACACGAGGGATCCTGCGCGCAGCATCAGCGACATCTTGAGCGAGGGCTCCGTGGCGCTGCCGGCCTCTTCAATGAAGCGCTTGGCGAACTTTTGCCAGCTTCCCGCAGACTGCTCGAGTCGCTTGATCGCCTCGCTGACTTCCCCGTCCACTTCGATCGCCTGCGCACGATCGTATGCTTCACGCGCGGCCTGAGGCTCGAGCAGGAGCTCTGCGCGAATGCGACCGAGTTCCTTGAGCAAAGAGCGCTGAATCTGGGCGTCACTGCCCAGTAGAGCAACCTCTGCTTCGATGAGGCCCGCCACCGCCGCGTACTCCGCACGCTGCTCGTGGCCGCGACGGGCGACTTCCAGCAACCGCACCGGATTGTCGCCCAGACGCTCCTCGTCGCCGGCCTCGACGACTTCGCGGACGCCCTCGAGCGCATCCCTGTCGTCGGGATCAAACTCCAATGTCCCGAGGTAATGCGACAGCTTCAGCTTGCCCGCCGGCTCGGCCTCCCCGGAGGCAGCCTGCGGGTGGACGAACATGTCAGTTCGTGTCTGCGCCACGCTTCCCTGCTTGCCTCAACCTTCTGCGATCTCACGGCTTTTGCAGTCGAGGAATGGCGATGGTAGCGGGCTGCGGCCATCGCTGGCAAGGGAAGAAAGTCCGCCCTGAGAGAACCTTTGCCACCCGAGCGGTCACTCACCGGCACCACCCCGTGCCTCGACTCACCATGCGTTCCCGACCGCCGAAGGTGGAGCTTGCAAGAACGTACACCGCCCCCCCCGCGTTCAGAAGGTCATCAGCGCACCTGCCCAAGTCAGGGCGCCATAGCTAACCAGCCCGCTGGCCAGGTGCACCGTTGCTAGCGCCTGCAGGGTGCCGTAGTCGTTCGCTCGGTCCAGACCTATGAGCTTGCTGTTCGCAACCAGAATGCCGAGCACCACCTGCGCGACCATTCCGCCGAAATGGACCCAACGCAGCAGCTTGTGCAGCCGCAGGGTCGACGCGAACTCGCCAGGTCCCTCGGCGAGGTTGTCAGGGTCCGGCATGAGGGACGCAAGGGTGAAAGTGGTGGCGTAGAGGGCCGTGGTCACGCTCGCCGCCCCCAGATGCAGCCATGGCGTGCCCCAGCATTGCCCTTGGCCGAAGATGGCCGAGCCCTCGACGCAGGGATTGTCCTGCTGGTTCGCGAAGAAACCGTAAAGGTTGTAGTACTGGATAAATCCGAGAACCGTCGTGACGGTCATGGCACCCCAGGTCGCAATGCCGAATGGTCGGTGCAGGTCGGCGAGGCCGTTGCGTTCCTTCATCTGTTCGGCATAACTCTCACCCTCGACCTCTTCGGCCTCGGACCCACTGCCCGCCGAAGCAGACAGCCGCGCCGCCACCTGGAGCGACAGGTCAGGCGCCGGATGCATGCCGGGTACTTGTAGGGAAAGACCAAAGATAGGGGTAGCTACTAGGAGTGCTGTGAGACTGCCCATCGTCACCGGTTCCTTTTCTGGTGCAATGCGACCCCGCCGGGGGCCCACCCAGATGCGATTTCCGCCCTGTCGGGTCGCCCGTGTGCCGATCAACCCGAAAGTCGGACGTCCTTAAAACACCTCAGCACCTCTTCCGACAAGCGGAGTCCCCTACGTGTGAACGCAGTTATCGTTCCCCACCATCGAAAGGCTACAATGCCGGGCATGACCGACCGCCTCGTTTCTGGGCTGCTGAGCTACATCGACACATCCCCGTCACCGTTCCACGCGGTTGCGTCGGCCAGGACCTTGCTAGAAGAGCACGGCTACCAACCCCTCGACGAAGGGGATCGCTGGGAGCTCGCGCCGGATGGAAAGTATCTCGTTACTCGGAACGATGCGAGCTTGGCGGCTTTCCACGTGGGCACGGGGGCGCCGGCCGACGCTGGTTTCGACTTGATTGGGGCCCACACCGATTCGCCGAACCTCCGGTTGAAACCAAATCCAGAATCCATCGCACATGGCTATCTCCAGGTGGGCGTCGAGGTCTACGGAGGTGTGCTACTGAGCACATGGCTCGACCGAGATTTGGGACTTGCCGGCAGAGTCTTCGTCGAGCGGCCCGATCGTGGGCACGGGGCCCACCTAGTCCACATCGATCGCCCTATGTTCCGAATTCCCAACCTCGCGATTCACCTGAATCGCAACGTGAACGCCGAGGGCCTGAAACTCAACCCCCAACGACACCTGCCTCCGATTATGGGGCTCGAGGGAGAAGACGCACCGTCCCTGACCGAAACCCTATGTTCAGTACTCCAGCGAGCCGGGGTCGAGGCAGACGAAGCCCGCCTCCACAGCTGGGACCTTGGCCTGTGCGACACACAACCGGCGACGATGTTCGGATTGCGCAACGAGTTCGTGAGCGCACCGAGGCTGGACAATCTGGCGAGCTGCTACATGGCTGTAACAGCCCTCTGTCGAGTGTCAGGTCCCCGCGCCCGGACCCGCGGAATCGTGCTCTACGACCACGAGGAAGTCGGAAGCCGCAGCGGCCAAGGGGCGCATTCGACGTTCCTATCCGACGTGCTGGGCCGACTGGCCAGAGCACGCTCGCCTGAGGGGGACGCACTGGAGCGCGCCATCGCGAGGTCGATGCTGATCTCGGCAGACATGGCGCACGCGGTTCATCCCAACTACGCGGACAAGCACGATCCCAACCACCGCCCGCGTTTAGGAGCGGGACCCGTCATCAAAGTCAACGTTTCCCAAGCCTACGCAAGCGACGGGCGTTCGATGGCCCGCTTTCGCGGGCTGTGTGAGCAAGCGGACGTCGTGCCGCAGCTGTTCGTCAGTCGCGCCGATCTCGCCTGCGGAAGCACGATCGGACCCATCACGGCGGCCCGACTCGGTTTACCAACAATCGATGTCGGCAATCCCCTACTGGCGATGCACTCGATTCGCGAAACCGCAGCCGCCGCCGACGTGATAGCGATGCAAGCAGTCATGGATGCATACTTCGGCTAGCCATGAAGGTTCCCCAAACCGCGATTTTCCGGCAACAGCGCGAGCGCTTCGTTTTGCGCTTCACCTGCGAACACTGCGCGTTGTTCGAACGTGGAACAAAGACCTGTGCCCATGGCTACCCCACCCGCGAGCATCGCCTGCGCTACTACGAGGACCCGACGGTCCCCATCGTCTTCTGCAAAGATTTCGACCTGGAGTGAGGGCTGACCGGCACTGCCCTTCAGGAAGCTCCGGACCAAGCTTTGCTAGCCAGTTCCAATGCGGGAAGGGGTGCGTGCCCTTGCCCGCATGAGCACTAGCTGGGTAGCTCGATCTTGTCTACGCGCCGAGCATGACGGCCACCCTCGAAGTCGTGGGCCAGGAACTCGCGCACGATGTCCTCAGCCAAGCCGACGCCGACCACTCGGGCACCCAGGCAAAGCACGTTGGCGTTGTTGTGCTGACGCGCCATGCGTGCCGCAAACGTCTCGGTACACACAGCGGCACGCACGCCGGGATGACGATTGGCAGCCATGCTCATGCCGAGCCCCGTGCCGCAAACCAGGATTCCCAGGCGATAGGTCCCACGCGTAATCCCTTGGGCCAGCAGATGAGCGTAGTCGGGATAGTCCACCGACGTCATGTCGGCGGGCCCGAGGTCCGAAAGCTGCACACGCCACTGCTCGGCCGCGTCGATCATGTGACGCTTCAGCTCCAAGCCGGCGTGATCACTGGCTATCGCAATGGTGAGGGGGTCAGTCATGGCGACGGAGAATCAAGGACACGTTGGTGCCACCAAAGCCAAACGAATTGGAGAGCACATACTGGAGCCGGTGGTTCCGGGCTGCGTGCGGTACTAGGTCGTAGCCCTCCGTACCATCATCGGGCGCATCGAGGTTGATCGTCGGGGGCACCACCTCGTCACGCAGCGAAAGGGCACACAGCACGGTCTCCAAACCGCCGGCGGCGCCCAACAGATGACCGGTCATCGACTTGGTGCTCGAGATCATCAAGCCGTCCTTGGCGTGCTCTCCGAATACATGCGAGACGCCCTCAAGCTCGAGCATATCGCCCGCCGGCGTGGAGGTACCGTGCGCGTTCAGGTAGTCCACCTGCCGAGGATCCAGGCGGGCGTCATGGAGTGCTTCACGCATCGCCCGCTGGGCCCCCTCGTGCTTCGGCGCGGGCAGACTCAAGTGATAGGCATCCGCGGTGGCCCCGTAGCCCACAACCTCGGCATAGATCCTGGCGCCGCGCTTCATGGCTGCGTCGCGTTCCTCAAGCAACATCACGCCCGCGCCTTCAGAAATCACGAAGCCATCGCGATCACGGTCAAACGGCCGGCTCGCCCTCTCGGGTTCGTCGTTGCGTTTGGACAGCGCACGCATGGAGTTGAAGCCAGCGACTCCGAGTCCTGTAATGGAAGCCTCCGCGCCGCCCACGATCGCTGCCTCCATGCGTCCGAGCTGGATCCAGCGACAGGCCTCCCCGACGGCGTGCGCGCCCGAAGAGCACGCGCTCGTAGTCGTAACGCTCGGGCCTTTGTAGCCGAAACGCATGGACACCGTACCTGGGGCCAGGTTGGAGATGGTCGAGGGAATAAAATAGGGAGTGACCCGCCTGGGCCCCTTGGTGGTCAGGACGTTGGCCTGCTGTTCGATTAGATCAAGCCCTCCGATCCCGACTCCGATGAAGGTGCCGGTGCGCTCCTTGAGCTCGTCGCTCGGCTCGAACCCGGCATCATCCACCGCCTGCTGACTGGCGGCCACAGCCATCTGAATGAAGCGGGCCCCCTCCCTCAGGCGCTTCCTCTCGATGTAGTGCTCCGGATCAAAGTCCGTGCACTCACCAGCGATGCGGGTCGCGTGTTGAGACGCGTCAAAGAGGGTGATCGGCCCAATGCCGCTCTTGCCTTCGCGGACCGCCGCCCAGGTGCTCGCCGCATCGGCCCCGCACGGGCTAACCGCGCCCACCCCAGTGATCACTACCCTGCGCATGCGCACCTTCTCCTACGAAACGCGCCCAGGACGCCAAGCCACGGCTGCGCCTCACCTCGCTGCCGCACCTACTTCATATGCTCCTGAATGTAAGAAATCGCGTCTCCGACCGTCGAGATCTTCTCCGTGTCTTCGTCTGGAATATCGATCTCAAACTGTTCCTCGAAGGCCAGCACGAGTTCAACGATGGCGAGCGAGTCAGCTCCCAGATCCTCGATGAACTGCGCCCCTTCCTTGACTTCGGCGATGTCCACATCGAGTTGCTGCGAAACGATTTCCTTGACCTTCTCCGCGATGTCCATCCAAACCCTCCGAACGGGGAAACTACGTACTACTCGTTACACGTACATGCCACCGTTGACCCTGAGCACCTGACCGGTGACATAGGCCGCTTCGTCGCTGGCGAGAAACAGCACCGCTGCGGCCACCTCTTCGGGCGTTCCGACCCGCGCAAGCGGTGTTTGAGACACAATCCATTCCTTCATCTCTGCTGGCAGGCTGGAAGTCATGTCGGTGTCGATGAACCCAGGCGCCACGGCGTTGACGGTGATACCGCGCGAGGCGTACTCCCGAGCCAGCGTCTTCGTCAAGCCTATTACCGCAGCCTTGGACGCCGAATACACCGCTTGACCGGCATTTCCCAGCTCAGCCACCACACTGCTGAGGTTGATGATGCGACCGGCTTTTTTGCGCATCATTGGCCGAATGGCCGCTTTGGCGCAGTAGATCGCCCCCGCGACGTTGGTCGAAAAGGTCTGTTCTACCTCGTCCTGGGATACGCGGAGCAAGAGCTGGTCCATGGCGATGCCGGCATTGTTGATGAGGATATCCAGCCGCCCATGGGCCTTGGCGATGTCCCGAATAGCGGTATCCGCGGCGTTCGAATCGGTCACACTGAACTGGCGAATCTCGCCCTGCCCACCGGCTGCCTTCACTTGGTCCAGCGTCTCGGCCGCCGCGGCCTCGTTGCCCTGGTAGTTCACGATTACGTGGGCGCCCGCGCCTGCCAACGTCGTGCACACCGCGCGACCGATCCCCCTCGAACCACCGGTCACGAGTGCCACCTTGTCCTCTAGTCGAAACATGCCCGCCTCCACGCCGTCTGTGCCTGTCCTTTACCAGCGAACCAGGGCGCTGCCCCAGGAAAAGCCACCGCCTAGGGCGCAAAACACCAAGTTTTGGCCGCGGCGCACATGGCCGGAGCGCACCGCCTGGTCGAGCACGATCGGAACCGAGGCGCTGCTGGTGTTGGCCGTCTCCTCGATGTTGATAAAGAAGCGCTCCTTCGGCACGCCACAACGCTGCCGAACACCGTCCAGAATGCGCTTGTTCGCCTGATGCGGCATGACCCAGTCAATGTCGTTGGGCGTCAGGCCATTGCTCTCGATGGCTGTGCCTGCTGCCCGCGAGATGGCTCGCACCGCATACTTGAACACCTCCTGTCCGTTCATCCGAACGTAGTACTCGCGGCGCTCCAGCACCTCGGCGGAAAAGGGCATCAACGTCCCCCCCCCCGGGATGTGCAGGTCGTTGGCCTTGCTACCATCGCTGTACAGATGGGTCGACACGATGCCGCGACCATCGCCGTCGGAGGGCCCAAGTACTGCGGCGCCGGCCCCATCACCAAACAGCACGCAAGTCGCTCGATCCTGCCAATCGATGACGCGGGACAGCAGCTCCACGCCTACCACGAGCACGTACCGTGATTGGCTTGCACGAATGAAGGCGTCCGCCACTCCTAGACCATAGATGAACCCGGCGCAGGCCGCAGACAGGTCAAAGCTCGGGCAGTTATTGGTCACGCCCAGCTTCTGCTGCAGGTAGACCGCACAGGCCGGCATCCGCTTGTCGGGGCTGATCGTCCCCACAATGATGGCATCGAGATCATTGGGCGAGAGGCCGGCGGCCTCCAACGCGAGCCTAGACGCGGCGGCCGCCATGTCGCTGGAAGCCTCTTCGGGCGCGGCGATGTGCCGCTGCCCGATACCAGTCCGGCTTCGAATCCATTCGTCGCTCGTGTCTACCCGTCGCGCCAGGTCATCGTTCGTCAACACCTGCGACGGAAGATAGTGCCCAGTCCCCAAAATACGTGACGCCGGGATGTTGCGATCCATCGATTCCTTTCGCGCGCGTTGCCGCAGCCAGCGGGCTGAGGGTCACCCCTGTGCCCGCCAGAAGCAATGCCGCGTTGCGATTTACACCATCGGTGAACATGCCATCGGAGCCGACATGCTTCGGCGCACCTCGCCCCAGAGGGGCACCTCGCCCCAGAGGGGGCCGCCGGCCCGCTTGGAGCGAAGTTCAGCCCTCGGGGGCTGTCGTCTCCGGGGTCTCCTCCGGAGGTTGGGCCGCTTCTTCGGGTTCCATCTCAAAGATTCTCTGCCCTTTGTAGTGTCCGCAGGACGGACACACCCGGTGCGGCCTCATCATCTCGCCACAGTTCGGGCATGGATTCACGTTCGGGGCCAGCACGCGGTCGTGCTGCGCGCGGCGCTGGTCGCGCTTGGCGCGCGTGGTTCTACGCTTGGGAACAGCCACGGATCACTCCTTGTTGGGCAGGACCTTGTCCTTGAGTTCGAGCAGCGGGGCGAGCCTAGGATCCACACCCTCTCGCTCCTCGCCAAAATCGTCAGGCGGACGGATGTGTGCCGGAACTTCCAGCCCGTTGCAATCGTCTCCGCAAACGTGGCGCATCGGGCACTCCAACACGATGTGCTCCCTCAACCAGCCGTCCAATCGGACCACGTCGCCCTCCAGGACATCCCGGCCGAGTTCCGCATCATCGATCTCGTCTGGCGAACCGCCCACGGAACCCTCTGTCTTCACCAGCCCGACCAGATCGACGGACACGGCAAACGGGGCATCCTCCAAACACCGCACGCAGGGCAGCAGCAGGTGGGCGGCCGCGTGGCCTTGCAGTAGCAGCTCACTGCCAGTCCTCTGCACCCGCAACTCGAACAGACCGGGCCCAGCGGCCCGGTCCGGTCGCAGGTCCGAACCCGCCAACTCGGACTCGACCCAGGCTGCCTGGATCGGCCAGGAGAGCTCCTTACACTCATCTCCTATCTCGTTGATATTAAAGGTGAATTCGGACATGAGACAAGTGGGGAAAGCGGCTCGATCGCGCCTCGGGGGCGACGGAATATTGTACAGGCGTCGAACGAAGTCAAATCAGCTCAAGGAGACGAAGCCCCTCTCGATCGAGTGCAAGTAGAGCAAATCCCGATGGAGCGCGGCGACCATCGTCGGTCACCATGGGCGGACCTGTAAGGCGCGGCACAACCATACGGAGATCCCGAGCGGGTTGGCCGGGTTCGATCAGGCGTTGCCCGTCGGCGGTGACTGGCACGGCCACCCGAACCGTTGGCCACGCAAATAGGCCGCCAGCCGCCCCTACGCGGCGGGAGAACTCCGCCAGGTCGTCGCTACCAAGGTCGAGTCCGATGGCGGTCCGGGCCACCGCGTGGGGTCCACCCCGCCCGGGCGCCTGCCACGAGATCAGAAACCGACTGCCACTGGAGTCTGGCAGCTCTGCCGCCACCGCCTGCAAGTCCGCAAGCGCAAACCCGCAGCAGTGACCGTTGAGCGCATACCGCCCATCGGCGGCACCTGCGATCGGGATGAGCTGGTGGTCCCCGACCTGCACCACCCGCATCGCAGCAAGGTCAACCACACGTGCCTGCCCGTCAGCGGGTAACATCGACAGCAGGGCCTGCAGACGCCGAGGATCATCCCGTCCACCGGGCACAAAGAGCGTCGGAAAGGGAGCCTCGGATAGGGCCCTCAGGGTCTCGCTGGCACTGGCATCGTCGTCGCCAAGCCCACCCAGCATCACGGCCAACGTCGGCTCGTGGGCCATCAGGGCCGCAAGCTCCCGCGAGGCCGGAGGAGCCGCGAGCCCCGGTCCCGCGAACGCGGCCAGGCGGACCGGCTCGGTCGCGCCCGAGATCGTTAGGGTGCGCCCCGTGGCCTCGAAGCCAAGGGCCCCAACCTGCCAGGTCCGTCCTTCCGGCGCATCCCGAGCCAGGCAGCGTGTGTGCGGAAACGGTGTCTGAACCTGCAACTGCGCAGACTCCTTGCAACTCCCGCAGCCGCTCGCCAGCAACCACCCAGCAATCCAGGCCAGACGTGAGGTGGCACCTGCGCGCCTCGCGGCCGGTTTTTCCGCGTCCTTTCGCCCGATCACAGGGCTACCCCTATGGGGTTGCGGAGCTGGACGCAAGCCCGCAGCCCGACCCGGACCGTCGACGATACCCCGCGCGGAGGTCGGCACTTTCACTGGCGACGGGATCGTAGTATACATCAATGTGTACTGGGCGTGAGGTGGACCGAGCCCGCGCACCGGTCGTGATATCAACCACATGCTGGATTGCGCTTCGTAAGGCGCCCCTCGCGTGCACGGTCGCGCGCGAGAAAGGAAGTACAGGACACCATGGCAGATGAACCGCTCAGGTTCCAAGGGACAGAGAGCTATCTGACAAGCGAAGCGCTCGAAGCCGCCGTCAACTGTGCGCTAGCGCTGGAGAAGCCACTGCTTGTGCGAGGCGAGCCGGGCACCGGGAAGACCATGCTCGCCGAAGCACTTGCCGATGGGCTGGGAATGCCGCTGCTTCGCTGGCATGTGAAGAGCACGACCCAGGCGCAGGAGGGACTGTATCACTATGACACGGTGCAGCGGCTCTACGATTCGCGCTTTGGAGACGGGGACGTCAAGGACATTCGGCGCTACATCAAGCTGGGCCCCCTGGGTGAGGCCTTCAACGCCGACCAACGTGTCGTGCTGCTGATCGATGAGGTCGACAAGGCAGACATCGAGTTCCCGAACGATCTACTGCACGAGCTCGACCGGATGAGGTTTCGCATTAGCGAAACCAATCAGGAGATCGTCGCCCGGCAGCGCCCGGTCGTCATCATCACCAGCAACGCAGAGAAGGAACTTGCGGATGCCTTTCTGCGCAGATGCGTATTTCACTTCATCGACTTCCCGGAGCGCGACCTAATGGCGCGGATCGTGGAGGTACACCATCCAGGAATCGACAAGGAGTTGGTGAAGCAGGCCATGGACTGCTTCTATCGAATTCGAGACATGCAGCGGATGCGGAAACGACCCAGCACCAGTGAGCTGGTCGATTGGATCCACATGCTCAAATCCCTCGGTGTTCGCGATGTCACGCTCGACAAGAACCTGCCATTTCTGGGTACCTTGCTGAAGAAGGAGCAGGACCTTGCTGCATACGCCGACCAGCTGAGCGGCGGCGCCCGTTGGCGCAGCTAGAGCCCTAGATCGCCCACCGGTAGGTATCGGCATGTCCACATCCAAACCCGCGATCCAAATGTTCGTTCCGTTCATCTATCGGCTGCGCAAGCACGGCGTGCCGGTGGGGGCACAGGAAGCAATCGCCCTGGGGAACGCGCTCAAGCGCGGCCTCCACGAGAACTCCCTCGATGGCTTCTATCATGTGGCTCGTGCGCTTCTCGTGCACAACGAGGGGCACCTGGACGCCTTCGACCAGGCGTTCCTGGCGGAGTTTCGTGGGGTCGAAGGCAAGTTCGAGAAGCTCAAGTCAGAGCTGCTGCAGTGGCTCGAGCAGGCAAAGGTGCGGTGGGAAGACCTGACCGACGAAGAGCGGGCGCTTGCGGAGCAGCTGGATCCGGAAGAGATCAAGCGGCTCTTCGAGCAGGCCGGAGAGCGTGGCGAAGGCGAGCAAGGCGAGCCGGGCAATCGTTGGCGGGCTCGACAGGGCGACGGCGACAAGAACCAGGACGGCCGCAAGGGACAGGGCTCCCAGCGCGGCAAGGGTGATGCCCGCGGGGGGCGTTCCGCAATTCAGTCTGCTGACGCGCGGCGGTACCGGCGCTACCGCAGTGACGTCACCCTGGATGTGCGTCAGATGGAAATGGCCCTGCGACGCTTGCGGGCCTACACCCGCGAGGGAGGCGAAGAAGAGCTCGACCTACAACGCACGATCGACGAAACCGCTCGCAACGCTGGCGAGCTCGAGGTGTGCACGCGCCCGCCCCGCCGACCGAATACTCGGGTCATTCTCATGATGGACGTGGGGGGCTCCATGGATCCCTACGTCGAGATGATGTCGCGGCTCTTCAGCGCGACCAAGAAGGCGACGCACTGGAAGGAGCTGCGCACTTACTACTTCCACAACTGCGTGTACGGCCGCGTGTATCGGACGGATAAGTTCGACGAACCCATGTACGTCACGGATTTGCTGCACGAGTGCGGCCGCGACCACAAACTCGTGATGGTAGGCGACGCCCTCATGGCACCCTACGAGCTCATGCGTCAGGGCGGCGCCTTGTCCGCTACCGATCGATCGTCATTGACGGGTATCAGCTGGTTACTGATGCTCAAGGAATACTTCCGCCACAGCGTGTGGCTCAACCCGGAGCCGCCAAACTACTGGGAAGGCACCACCATTCAGACGGTGCGCGGAGTCTTCGACATGCACCACCTGACCCTGGAAGGCCTGTCGACGGCCATGACGCAACTCAACCGCGGTTCGAAGCGTTAGCGACCTTGAGTCAGC
>JAPPOR010000095.1 GCA_028817905.1 Myxococcales bacterium | reverse complement strand
GTGCCCGATCGTGCAGGTCTTTGCGAGGAAGACGAAGAGCCCAGATGGCCGCACACATGGTGGGAGCCGCCTACAACCTGCTTCGCATCAGCAAGCTAGGGTCGGCCATGCCATGAGGCCTGCCCCCCAACCGCATGAAATGGTCCGTCGGGCTGACAACCGCCTACGGCGTTTCTCAGGACCCTGGGGCCGCCGGCCTTGCCGCCGGGGGGAAAGGGCCCGTGTGGCCCTCTCCGTGAACAAGGAACTTGATCTGGAGCTTCCCGAAGGGAAGTTTCAGCTCACAGCGGGGCGTACACGGCAGCCCATCGGTCCGGGCGTTGGACGCCACGCTCGACTAGGAAGTCATGGGCGTCTTGCATGGCCGCCTGGCCCGCCGTTCCGCCGAGCAGTCGGCCATGCTGGTAGCGCGCGCAAGCGGCATAGAGGCGGATGGCGTCCCGATCGAATCCCTGAGCAGCCTGCCCGAGCAACTCGAGGCACTGGGCGATATCACCCTGGCCGTGAGCCATTCCGGCGCGAATCAGCCTCGCGCACGATCGCGCCAGGTTGGTGCCGTCCTGATCCAGGTCGCGCGCCAACCCACCGGCTGCCTTCGTCGCCTCCGGTCGGTTCGGGGCCACGGCGATTGCGCTGCGGGCACGGGCGAAGCGAGAGGCCACCCGCATCAGTTGGGACCTGGCGGTGAAAGAGGTTTGAAACCATGGCCAGACCTCTTCGACGGCTTGCCACGCGCGCTCGCCGTTGCCCATGTAGAGGTGGGCATCCACGGTCCGAAGCATATTGCCGACCTGAATGTGTCCAACGGCTTCGCTCGCGACGAGTTGCCGGTTGGCGTCGAGGATCTCCAGCGCTCGCTTCGGCTCGTCCACCGCCAGGAAGTGCGTACAGGCAGAGATCAGGACGCCCCCGGAGGTGAAGCGATCGTCGCGTTCGAGGGCATCGCGCATGAGGGCGAACGCCTCTCGCGAAATGGTTTGGATGTCGCCGGTGAACTGCAGGGCAACATAGCGGGTTACGGCCGCCATATGCCTTTCCCAGGAGGTTCCCGTGGCACACTCCTCTGTGTACAACCGCTGCGCTTCGGTGAGTGGCTCGGCGGCATCGGCGAAGCGGCCGGTGTACAGAGCGCAAGCGCCACGGCTCAGCAGGGCTGCTGCGGTTGCAGCCGGCGTGCCGATCTGAGACGCGAGTTCCTCGACCTGGCAAAGAGCGCCGTCGATCTCGGCGCTGCGTTCCGTGCCAGCCAAGATCGCCATACCCAGGGCCCGGCCGCCTAGCGCCTGCAGAACCAGCTGACGGTCCCCCGATCGCAGCGCCAGCTTCAAGAACGTGGCCTGCAGCAGCGCGCCCTGAAGCGGGTCGAAGTATCCAACCTCACGTGAGATTCCCCCGCATGCCCTGAGCTGTTCGAGTAGGCCCTGTGGGATGGACTGTCGGGACGGTAGGTCGTCCAGCCGCACTGGCGTGAACGCCAGCAGCGTCCGTTGCCACATGATCGCAAGTTTGGCTCCAAACGATGTCTCTGGATAGGAAAGGCCCACCTCGCGCAGCACACGCTTGGCGACCTCGATGCCTCGCCTGGCGTGGCCGCTGCGAATGAGCTGGGCAGCGGCCTTGCCTTCGAGTTCACGGCGTTGCCGGTCCTCGGACCCGTTGGCCGCCGCCAGGAAGGTCTCGGCGGCCGCCACACCACGGCCGGCGTTGGCAAGGGCCTCGCCCAAGTTGCGCAGCAATGCCGGGTCGGCTTCAGCTACGCCTCCTCCGAGGCGTACAGCACTGTCATAGAGTTGCGCGGCACGATTGAAGGCGAGCTGGTCGTTTGCTCGCTCGGCCGCTGCCAGTGCGTAGACCCTGGCTGTCTTGAGCTCGCCGCTGCCGAAATGGTGGGTATACAGGCGTTCCGGGTCGTCGATGCCCCAGCTCTCCAGGGCCGCTGCGAGCTGGCGATGCTGTTGCCGCAGGGAGTCCTCCGGCAGCCCCTCGACGACCACCGCGCGAATGCGGTCATGATAGGTTTCGATGGTATCCATCTGCCGCGTGCCATGTGTGCGCACGAACTTGGCCGACCGAAGCGCCGCGATGACCTCGCGCTCGCCTCGTTCGATGTTCGCGGCTTGCAGTGCAGCGCACTGCTCGACCGGCCGCGCCGCGACAGAAAGCGTCTCAAGAAGCCGCTGCGCTTGGTCCGGGAGGCGACTCGCTCGCTGTCGCAGGGCCTCGTCCAGGCTTACAGGGGAAAGGTCCCGCGAGCGGCTGCGCGCCTGTGCCCGGCGGTATCGGGCCAGCTCGATGATGAAGATCGGAATGCCTTCCGACTCGCGCGCGATCTGTTGGGCCAGGTCCGGATACTCCTTGTGCAGACTTCCCAGACGCGCCCGCGCCATGCGCTCGGCGTCGTGGGGTTGCAGCGCATTCAACGGGACCTGCTTGAGCTCGAGCATCGCTCTGGCGCTAACCGTCGGATTCAGGACCTCCTGTAGAAACGCGCTGCCTGCTGCCTCATCGCGGCGGTAGGTCCCGATGAACAGGATCGGGGGCGGTTCGGGGGGGCCGAGAAGATCCAGCACCAGCCTCGCGCTGTCCACGTCGCCCCACTGCAGATCGTCGACCAGGATCAGCACTGGCTGCTCGTCGCCCATGCGCGAGAAGAGGTCCTTTAGGGCGGTGAAGGCTCGGGCGCGCATTCCCTGTGGATCGACCTGGTCCGCGCGCCGGCCTCGTGCGTGCATGACCTCCGGGACACGCTGCAGAACGGGAAAGAGGCGGGCGAGGGAGTGAATGTCCCGAGGAAGGAGGCTCGTGACGTGGTAGCTCTCGAGCGTCATCAGATAGCGAGCCAGCGCATCGATGACGCTATCGAAGGCCTTGTAAGGAACCGACTCTCGCTCGTAGCAGCGGCCGTTGAGAACGATGGCCTGTTCCTGGTCGGCCGCCTCTTTCACAAACTCGTGGACGAGCTGAGACTTGCCCATGCCCGAAATGCCATGGACCAGTAGCGACGCGGGCGCCCCGTCCAGCACGGTCTGCAGACCCGCTCGAAGAACGTCCAGCTCCTGTTGCCGACCGACGAACCGCTGACGCGCCTTGACCGAGTTCCGGCGCACGGATCCGACGGGCGTGCTCGGCCGCATCGACATCAGATCGTTGCGCAGGGCCGACTCTGGCGTGCGGAGAGCGGGATCGCGAGCGACCAGCCGGGAAACCAGGGCGTCGACTTCCGGCGGCACCCCGCGAACGATCTGCGACGGGGGTGGAATGTCCTCGCTCGCCTTGCGCTGAAGCGTCTCGAGTAGGGTGTCGCCGTCGATCGGCAGGTGCCCGACGATCGCCTCCCACAGCATCACCCCCGCGCTGTACCAATCGCTGGGAGGACCGAGGCCCGGATCGCCTTGGGCTTGCTCTGGGGACATGTACGCGGGGGTCCCCGCCGCGCGGCGCTCGCCCCGTTCCGGCCGCCCGGTCTCGTCCAGTGCGCTGGCGCGCACCAGCCCGAAATCGAGCAGTACCACGCGGCCGGACTCGGTGACGAGCACGTTGGACGGCTTGATGTCCAGATGGAGCTTTCCCGCCCTGTGCAGCGCGCTGATACCTTCGATGAGCTGTGGCACGACCTGGCGTATGCGCTCAAAGTCGCAGCCACTCTCAAGCGACGCGTCCATCGTGATCGTCAGGTCCTGCGACTCGTTGACGCGGGCTCCGCGCGCATAGTCGTAGAACGAGCACCCTTCGATGAGCTCCATCGTGAAGAACCACCGTTCACCTTCCCCGACAAGTTCATAGAGGTTTACGAGGTTCCGGTGGTGAAGGTCTGCGAGTTGACGGAACTCCTCCTTGAACCGCATCAAGTGAACAGGGTCGTAGCGCCTCAGTTCCTTGAGGGCCACTTCCCTGCCCGAGTCCCTGTCCTTGGCGAGATAGACAGTGCCGGCACCACCGCGTCCTAGCATCCTACCCAGGACGTATTTTCCGCCCGCAAGCCCAGCTGGCGCGAGGGCGCGGGGAGGGAGGTCCGCAACTGGCTCGGTCGCCCCCTGGAGACTGGCATCGATCGCAGGGTCACCCATGGTACGTGACACTGGAACGGTGGGTTCCGGGCATTCTTGCGGGCAGCCAGAGAAATTGGGGCGCGGAAGTCCTCGGGCTGGGACCACGACGTGCGATGGGGCTCACACGCGCGGCCGTTGTGCGAGGGCGTGGGTTAG
>JAPPOR010000072.1 GCA_028817905.1 Myxococcales bacterium | reverse complement strand
CTCCGGTGCGGGCGGTGGTTCGCCGACCGGGGTGGCGGTGTTCGGGTCGCCGAGCGGGGGGTCCGGTACGCCTGCATCATTTGGGTCGGCGTACGCGTTGCAGGTGACGGTGGCGGTCCAACCCAGTGCACACAACACGACGGCGAGCGATGGCAAGCGTGGACGCTTTGTGAGCACGGCGCCAGCGTAGCCGACCGCCACCCAAACGTCGCGCGCCAATCCCCTTGGGGGGGCCGAATGCGAGTGGGCGTTGTTGGACGCCCAACATTGACCACTCCGCCGGTTCCGCGGGCAGCGACATGAACCGGCCGCCTTACGACGACAGCGATTCGGTCAACCCTGGAAGGCTCATGCTCTGGCAGCCCGCCTCTGAGAGCAACAGACTGATGGCGGCAACCAGCTTGTCTGCAACCGCATCCTTGGCGCCTTTCAAGACCGCGATCGCCGTGATCTGCCGCACGCTCGCATCCACGTGGGAAATGGCAACCACTTGGTGACTGTGGACCAGTTCATTCGGGGCCGCGTAGGTGTGCGTTTCCAATGTCTCGCCTTCGTCTACACCCGATGAAGTGACGAGCTCGGCGTAGCCCGCAAGGTGATCTGCAGCCAGACGCTCCATCACCTCCGCATCGACGCTTGCGACCGACGCGGCCAGGGTCGGCGCCCCGGAGCTCGGCGTGCACATGAACAGCCCACCTCCCTCGGCCCGGGCCTCGTCGACCAGCAGCGAGATGAGGGCGCCTTGCCAGTCGGGGAGCGCCATCGCGGCCCCGTGCTCGTGCAGGACCTTGGACCGGAGTTCGGCCTGAAGGGCCTCGACCCCCGCTTGCCAGCCGTGGGTGTGCTCGCCCGACACCGTCTCGAGGCCGCGCCAGAGCCGTTCGCAGCGCGCCCGTCCCATGCGGTTGGTCGCGGCGCGCAGGGCGATCTCCGCAGTCCGGATGTAGTCGCGTGCGGTTTCAAGCTCGTCCCTCGCGATCGCGATCTGTGCGCGCACCTCGCACACCGTTCCCAGGACCAGCCCACCCGTCACCCGATCCTCTAGCATGCTTTCAATCGCCTCGAACACGTGGTGCGCCGCAGTGGCATCTCCCGCGTGCAGATGCGCCGCTGCCAGTGGTACCCGAACAAATAACTCGTTGGTCCCCTGCTCGGCGTCGTGCGCTTGATCCAGGTAACGTCCGCCACAGGACAGCGCCTTGTCCACCTGGCCCGTTTCCGTGAGTGCCGTCACATGGAGACCGGCGAGATGGCACCATAGCTGGTGCTGCCCGGCGCGCGTATGCTGAAGAATGCCCTCCAGGATCAGGGCCGCCTCAAGGTGTTGTGCCCGCAGCACAGCCAGTGCCGCCCGCGCGAAGGCGATCATGGGTTGCCATCCAGGAAACTCCGAACCGTAGGCTTCCGCTTCGACCAGCACGTCCCGCAGCCGTGCAGCGTCGCGGGCCAGGTGATGGGCCACGACCTCGACGACCAGGTGAGAGCCCTCGTGCCACTGCATGGGGCTTGCCTCGATGCGAGACAGCACCTGCTTTCGCTTGAAGGCATCTGCGGAGCGCGGCCGGCTATCGAAGTAGCAGAACAGCATCCGGATCATATCCGCATTCGGCGCGGTCAGCGGGTCCCGCGTCAGCTCGGCGGCCCGCTGCAGGGCATGCTCACGGCAGTAGACGACATCGAGCATCGCCAGGCCCCTGACAAACCCGAGGCGCACGAAGGCCGCCAAGGTCGGGCTGGCTCCGCCGCGATCGGGTCCATCCAACGTCTCGAGCACCTCCCTGTACACCGTCTCCGCGCGTTCGCTGCGGGCCGACATCCTGTGCTGCAGTGCATCCATCATGCGCCTGACGACCCTGATCGCGGGTGCCAGGCCCTCCACCGGTCGGAGATCGGGCAGTGCATCGAGAAGCCCGTGGTCCATCCGCATGATGACCATACCGGCGGTCACGACCTCCATCTGCACCAGGGGGCGCAGCGCCTCAAGTGGCTCGAGCACGCCATCTGAAGACGTCGCGAAGCGGGCCCGGGCCTCGCGCAGCGCGCGCTCAAAGCGCTCCTTTGGCTCCAGACCTTCGCTGGCCAGGGCCTCGTGGAGGTCGAGCCCCACATCGTAGCGGAGTTGCCGGAAGAGTTCTTCGGAATGCTCCCACGAGCACTCGGGGTCGAGCGCCAGCAGGGGTGCGAGCCGAAACCGTATCGCATAGACGTCACGACGCGGCCTGCCAAGGATGGTGGCCGTCCGAATCGCCCAGTCGAACAGCTCGTACCAGCCGCTGGGAAGGGTTGCGACGAGCGCATGGAACGCGTCCGGCTCCCGATCGGTCAGGGCGCTCGACGCTTCGCAAAACGCCACCATTTCGTCCACCGCCTCCGCTTCCATGCCCGCACACCGGAGGTGGTGCAAGCGCAGCAGCGGACGTCCCGCGCACTCCTCGTCGGTTGCTGCCAAGCGCGCATGCACGCGTTTGTGCAGTTCCGCTGCAGTGCAGTGCTTGGCGGCCTGGGCCCAGATACGGCGACTCATCCCGTATCGTGTGCCCGTCACGGTCAGCATGTCGTTGGCCACCAGGTCGCCGAGGGCTCGCATGACCGCTGCCCGGTCCGAACCCTCGACCGCTCCAACACACCCGTCCAGTGACAGGGGTGACCTGTGGGAAAGGGAAAGCGCCAGCAGAACCTCCCGCGCCAGGGGACTCAGGGCCGCCACGGCACGGGCAGTCGCCTCGTCCAGATCCCGTGGGAGCGCTTCCGCATCGAGCTTGTTGGGCAGCAGCCAGCGTCCACCTTCATAGCGCACGAGGCGGTTCGCCACAACGAACTGCGCGAGCTGAAAGATGCCGGCCGGGTTTCCCTGGCTGGCGCCAAAGATCCGGTCGCTCAGCAATGTCAGCTGTGCCGAGTCCCCGAAGATCGAAGCGAGCACGCTGCGAGCGTCCCGGCGAGACAAGTTGCGCAACTCGCAACACATGCTGCGGCTTGCGAGCACCGCAAACGTTGCCCGATGGGCACCCTCGACACCCGTATCGGCGCTCGTGATCAGCAGGATGGGCACGCGGGCACACTCGTCAGCCAATAGCGACAGCAGCGCCAGAGACGGCTCATCTACGCGGTTGGTATCATCGACGAGGAGCACCAATGGATGGGTGGTCGAAAGCTCGATGAGCCAGGCACGCAAGGCCGCCTGGATCGCAGGTCGGCGATGGGCCGCATCCTGAAATGACTGAAGTTCCACATCGGGATAGAGCCTGCGCACGCTGGTCAGGGCGTGTCCCAGGGTGCTCGCGCGGGAGGCGAGCGATGTTGTGGCATGGGGGTGGGCTTCGATCAGCTGAGCGACGATGGCATCGGCGACTCCGTAGTCGCCGGTTGCGGCGTCCCCGACATCGGCACTTGCGGCAAGCGCCCCGGAGATCTTGGCCTCGACGCCCGATGCCCTGAGCATGCGTGTCCTGCCCGCGCCTGCACCGCTTCGAAAGAGCAGGGCACCCCCGCGACCCGACTGGAGTGCCGCAAGGCGGGTACGGACCCTCGCGAGCTGCTCTTGCCTGCCCGACAGGGGTGGGGTGATGAGGTAGGCGCCCGAGACGTGCAACAGGTCGTCGTCTTCAAGCTGTCCGATTGCGCTCAGGCGCTCGATGACCTCTGCGGCCGACGCAGGTCGAAAGGCCGGATCCGGCTGCAGTAGCTCAGCGAGTAGCTCGCAGAGCGCGTCCGGGACCTTCGTTTCGCCGTCCCCTGACGCCAGACCCAGGTGCGACCGCAGGCTCGCCTCGAGCTCTTCGGCTGTGCGTGCCGGGTTGGCTCGCTGGCCCGTCAGCGCGTAGTACATGACGGCACCGACGGAATAGAGGTCCGAACGTCCGTCGACCACCCCCTGATGGAGCACCTCCGGGGCCATGAACCCCATCGTTCCGACGACCTTGCGCGTGGGGCCCATGGGTGCCATCGCGCCAAAGTCGATCAGTTTGGCATCCCCCGAGGCAGTACACCGAACGTTCCGAGCGTTCAGGTCGCGATACACCAGACGCCGCGAGTGCAAGAGCGCCAGGACCGAACAGACATCGCGAAGCACGCTGCACACGCGCGCTGGGGGCATGGGCGACAGCTCCGACAGGTCGCCCCCATCGAGGAGCTCCATCGTGTAGTAGGGCGTGTCCCCCGCCAGTCCATAGTCCAACGCAGCTACCACGCGCGGATGCGCCAGCTCGGACAACACGTGAAATTCCTGTTCAAATAGCGCAACGATCGCCCCGCGCGCTTCCTCCCGGATGCTGGTGCGCAGGAACTTGATCGCCACCTCGCGACCGGTGATGGCGTCGGTTGCCTGATAGACCTCCGCCATCCCCCCCTGTCCGAGCTTGCGCTGCAACGTATACCTGTGCGCGAGCGCTTCGATGGCGGCACCGGGGCCAACCGAAACCCTTTCCTGAGAGTCGGGCCCTTGCATGGGTCTTGATATTGTACCAATCCAGCCCGATCGATTCACGGACCTCCGCGTTTGCTCGCTGGTCCCTGCGCGCACGGTACATGTCCGCATAGGAACCACGTGGAGCTCACTTCCTGTCCAACCGGCGAAGCCCCCGGGGGGGGCTCGCCGACGTCCGCGACGCCGATCATTTGCAGGACATTTCCGCTTGCTAGGAACGTGTCGATGCTTGGAAAGCCCGGCCGTAGAGGGGCGCCTGGCCAGGTGCATGGCGACCTTCCACATGTCGGATTGCTGTCCACTGTGTGCCCGGTGACCCATCGCAGCGGCTGCCATCGAATAAGCAGGGGGTGTGCACCGGCCGCTTCATGCGTGGATGAGGAGGGACGGCCAAGGCGAGTTGAACGAATGACCCGGGTGGCGAAGGAAGGGGTCGCCCATCTGGTGGGCAACCCGGCGTGCTACAAGATCCAGCGGAGACGACAGCAGGTCCATCTGCCCAGCATGGCGAGTTGGGTCCAGCGAAGGACGCTCCATGTCCGCCAAGCCAGCCAAGCCCAAGCGTACGAAGCGAATCCTGGTGCTCGCATCATGCGCGGCCCTGGGGATCGTTGCCTGTAGCGAGTCCTCGGGTAGTACCTGGTCGGCGGGGCACGTGCGCACGCCCAACCACCTCGCGGGTCTCGAGGCGGCTGGCGACGCGGTGGGTGACGCAGCGGAGGGAGTCAGCGCGGGTGCTTCCAGTGGGCTCCCGGGGCGGGCGGGCCTTGGTGAGCGTCCGGGTGAGCGTCCGGGTGAGCGTCCGGGTGAGCGCCTGGATGGGCAATTGGCTGAGCGCTTGGATGGGCCATTGGCTGAGCGCCTGGATGGGCAATTGGGTGAGCTCCCCACGGCCGGTCTTGGGCGCCCGCTCGCACGTTCCGGCGGCTTTCAATACGGCGTGTCGCTGGGTCTGTTCGTCAGCGAAAGCGATGACCGCGCGCGCAAGCGCTACTATCGCGTCTTCCTCGACGAGATCGCGGCCCTTGGCGCGCGCGACATCCAGTTCGTGGTGCGCTGGTTCCAGACGAACCCTTCCGCCTTGTCCGTGCGCCCCGCGCCTGACGCGAGCCCGGGTGACCGCCTACTCGGGTGGATCGTCGACGAGGCCCATGCGCGGGGGCTGCGTGTGTTCCTGCTGCCCGTCGTCGGGCTTTCCCAGCCCGGTCCTGGTCAGTGGCGGGGCACCCTCGCACCGACCGACTGGGACGCCTGGTGGCGGTCCTACACCGACTTCGTAATGCACCAGGCAACCCTTGCAGAGGCCCTGGGTGTGGAGCTGCTCTCGGTCGGTAGTGAGCTCTTGAGCACGGAGCACCAGACCCGCCGGTGGCGTGCGCTCATCGCAAGGGTGCGCTCGGTCTTTGCGGGCCGACTCACCTACTCCGCCAACTGGGACCACTTCGAGGCCGTGGCCTTTTGGGACGCGCTCGACCTGATCGGGGTTACCGGCTACCAGGCCCTGAGCCGCGCCGATGATCCCAGCGAGGCCCAGCTCGTGCGTGGCTTCCAACCGCTGCGAGATCGGCTGGAGGCCCTTGCAGCCCGCGTCGAAAAGCCGTTCATCTTGACCGAGGTCGGCTATCCGTCGCGTGTAGGCGCGGCCGCACGCCCGTGGGATCACGTCGCCCGCGGCCAGGCCGATCCCCAGCTTCAGCTACGCTGCTACCGCGCCCTGTTTCGCGCATGGCAGGCGCACCCGTGGCTCGCCGGGTTGTACGTGTGGAACTGGTTCGGCTCGGGCGGGCCTTCGGACAACGGCTACACGCCGCGCGGCAAGCCGGCGGCCGAAGTCCTGCGCCACTGGTACGGGTCCCGCTAGTCCCCTTGACCGGGGTGATCGTGAGCATTTGAGTCAAGTTTGGTCGGGTCCTTCGTGCCGGGACGCGCCGCACGTCAAGGCGACTAGGGTCGCGCCTGCGGCGCTCCCGGGCAGTGATGGGCGGCTGGAGTTGCCTCACGCGTACTCGTCGTAGGTCGTCAACCGAGGCGAAAGCGCTGCGGAGTCGAGCAGTTGTGGGAGGGCGCGTGAATTGCTGAAGGATGCGGGCTAGCCTCTGGAGATCGATTCGCTCGCTCCTTTGCTGCCGCATGAGACCAAGCGGTTTACCGTGGCCGACGCTCAGGCCATGGCCACGGCTGGCGTGTTCGATCGCGGCGAGCGGCTCGAGCTCCTCGAGGGAGCTATCCACCAATGGTGGTCGCCGTGAGGGTTCTTGCCGCTCGCGACCAGCACTCGTGGCGGGGGGGCCAAGGCGCGGTGACTCCCGATGGCCATGCGTGCCAGCCCGAGGTTCGGCAATACTGCTCTTTGGGGGTGGCAAGATCGCGACAACCGCTGTAGTGGGCGTCGGTGAGGGGTCATAGGCCTGGCCCTCGGCTGGTCGTGGGAAGTATGGGGGCGAACGATTTCAGCGATTCCATCGCAACCCGAGGCCCATGGGGCCGATGGGGGCACAAAGCCGGTTCGCTTCAGGAGGTCACGATGGTGCGTAGCTCGCGGAGTCCCATGTCTTTTGGGAATCTTTGGATGATTGCCCTGCTTTCGGTCGCGTCCGCCTGTGTGCCGGACGTGCCCTACCCTGGCCAGGGCCGCGACGGTGGGTCCCCGGTCATGGAAGATCGAGGAAGTATCACCCATACACCCGAGGCGGACCCCACGATGACCACCGGCGAGGCCGCGGGCGACGCGACCAATGCAGCCGGGGCGGGCGCGTCGGGCGAGACCGAGGGTGACGCGATGAATGCGAGCGGGACGGGCGCGTCGGGCAACGGCGCGGGCGACGCGATGAACGCGGGTGAAGGTGGCCTACCGGGTGAGGCGTCGGGCGACGCGATGAACGCGGGTGAGGGTGGTCCATCGGGCGAGGCGTCGGGTGACGCAATGAACGCAGGGGCATCGGGCGAGGCTGCAGGCAATGCGATGGGTGGGGATGCCTCCGGCGCTGCGGCCGGAGCGATGGGCTCCATGTCAGATGGGATGGAGGATGGGATGGCGGCGCCGATGGAGTCGTCCATGGAGTCGTCCATGGAGGACGGGATGGCATCGCCCATGGGGCCTTGCACCAACCGGGCCCAGGAGTCGGTTTGCGAGGGCAACGTCCTGCACCGGTGCGATGGTGCCGGCAACTCGGCCATGTCCGACACCTGTATGAATGCGGCCCTGTGTCAAACGGGGCGCGACAGCGGAACCTGTGCCCAGTGCGCACCGGGCGCATTCTCGTGCGATGGACCACGCCTCAGGGTGTGCTCGGACAGCGGCCAGTGGACCGACAAAGAGCAGTGTGCGACCGCGGCGTTGTGCAAGGCGTCGGCCGGTGCCTGCACCGAGAGGGTGTGCACCCCCAACGCGACGACCTGCGACGCGTCGGGCAACCTGCTCAGATGCAACGCGGATGGCTCCGAGTTTGCCAGCCGCGACGCCTGTGGCGCGGGTCTGTGCGACGCCTTCGCCGGTCGCTGCAACCGCTGTGTACCCGGGGCCGAAACATGTCGGGGAGACACGCTGGTCGTGTGCAGCCAGGATGGCCAGTCGGAACGGGAGCAAGCCTGCAGCCCGCGCGGCGAGTGCTGGACGGCGGGGTGCACGGGGGGCGCTTGTCAGCAGTCGCCCAGGCGAAGGTCAAGCCGTTGCGAAGGCTCCGGGTACTGCGATGGTGCGGGCGCCTGCGACGAGTGCACCAGCGACGCGCACTGCTCGGACTTGAACGACGACTGCAACGATGGCGTATGCCGAAATGGCAGCTGCCGGGCGCAGGCCAAGGCGCGCGGGCAACGCTGCAGGAACAGCCCGGGTCTGTGCGATCGCGGGACCTGCCGAGACGTGGAATGTCTGAGCGCTTCGGACTGCTCCGACCGCGACGCGAGCTGCACGGAGGGCGAATGCGTCGTCTGCGGCGACGGGAAGATCGGCCCCGGCGAGGAGTGTGAAATCGGCGCGCCGAAGAAGGCCGGGGACCAGCTGCTTTCCAGCAACTACGACAGGTTTTCCTGCGATGAAGACCGATGCGAGAGACTGTACATCTGGACCCCCTGCAGGGTAGATACGGGGCTGGCGCCCAGCAGCGAATGCGGCGGGCGACATAGGTGCTCTGGTAACGCTTGCATCCCGAGCGCGGGCTGTGGCGACGCCGGCCAAGCCAGTTGTACGTTGCCCAATGGGGAGTCCAATGTTTGTTGTACCTTGCCCAATGAGCGACCCGGTACTTGCTACTCATCCCAGTGCTTCGTCTTGTGTGACGGGCAGGGACGCGGAGACTGCCCGGCCGGCTTTTCATGTAACCCGGACAGTTCTATCGGCAGGTTTTGCGCTCCGCAGCAGTAGCGCTGGCGGAGGCGGACCGGTCCCAGCTGCGGGTCCCGTCCACAAAGGGGGATATGCCTGGGAAATCGACGTGGGGACCGATTGTGTCCTGTTGTCCTTCTCCACACCCAAGCTGAACGGCTCAACTGTACGCGAGGACACGTCTGCCTCAAGTGGTCGTGTTGGGTGGACTGCAAGCCTTGCGCCCTGGGCGCGCCACCGTGCGGTGTAGGCGCACGGTTGCCCGCTTGAGACCGGATCGGAAGCGGCCGTTCGCGCGACAGCCGGGACGCACGTGCGACCACGCGGGACAATGAACACACTTGCTCGTGCCCCTAGCCCTAGCGCATGGGCGCGGATTGTTCACCAGGTGGCGATGACCGGACTAGGGGTCGCCTTCGGAGGCGTTCGCGCTAGGGACCGAATCCGGTGCCGAATTTTCCACGGGAGCGGAAGCGTCCAGTTGGCCGTTCCAGGGGCGTGGCCGGTGACAGTCCATGGGCTGACGGTCCATCGGCCCCCGACTAGCGACGATCGAATGGCTTCCCAAGGGTCCGGAGCATGCCGCCAGGCAGCCTGCGGACACCGGGAGGGCAGCTTGATCCCCTGGGCCATTGAGCTATTGTCGGGCCGTGTGCGGATCGGATGGCTGGGTGCCACCCGTGTTGGTTGCAACAGATAACGATAGGTGGTTGGCATGATTCGGTGGTGGTTCTTGCGCGCGTCGCTCCTTGGGTTGGCGACCGCGTCGGCGTGTGGAGGAAGTGACAGTCCCCCGGATCCGGTTGATTCGACCCAGCCGTCGACGGAGGGCACCAACCCCGCGGGCCAGTCTGAGGGGTCGGGGGCCGCGGGCAACACCGGCGGCGCCTCCGAGGGCACCACCGGAGGCACGCCAGCCGACGGCACGCCGTCCGGCGGGACACCCGCGGGGGGCACGCCGGCTGGGGGCACGCCTGCCGGTGGCACGCCGTCCGGTGGGACACCTGCGGGAGGCACGCCGACTGATCCTGGTATGGGTGAGCCTGGCATGGGCGAACCGGGCATGGGCGAACCGGGTATGAGTGAGCCCGGCATGGGCGAACCGGGTATGGACGAACCCGCGGATGGGATGGACCAGGACCCCGGTGTCGCTACCGGCTTTCAATTCAAAAAGAGTTGCAGTGCCCCGGAGCCCAATGAGAGCCCGGGCAACCCCTGCCCCGGGTCCGCACCGCCCTCCATCACCCTGACGAAGATCGCCGAGGCCAGGGGCCCCGTGTACCTGGACCAGGCCCCCGGCGACCCCACGCGGCTGTATGTCGTGGAGCAGAACGGCAAGATCAGGGTCATCAAGGACGGCGAGATGCAGGCGGCCCCGCTGCTGGACATGGCCAACGCTAGTCCGCCGGTCCGCACCGGTTTTGAGGCGGGTCTACTCGGGATGGCGTTCCACCCCGACTTCGAGAACAACCAGAAATTCTACGTTAACTACATGTCCGGCGACACGATCATCATGGAATATGTGATGACTGACCCCGACTCGGTGGACCCGGCGTCCGGCATGCAGATCCTGACTCTCGACCAGCTTGCCGACAATCACAACGGTGGCATGCTCGCCTTTGGGGCGGATGGCTGCCTCTATATCGGCCTGGGTGACGGCGGCGGCGAAGGGGACCGACCTGGTCACGGCCAGAACAAGTCCACCTCCCATTCCTCCATGCTCCGCATCGACGTGGACAACTATCCCATGGCGGCGCCCGGGAACATCTCGGACGGCTACATGGGGCACACCTGGTCCTGGGGCTTCCGCAACCCCTGGCGGTACAGTTTTGATCGTGCCAATGGCGATCTATACATCGGCGACGTGGGGCAAGGCATTGGCGCTAGAACAGGTCCCGCGATCGAGGAAGTCGACGTCGAGCCGCGTGGTGTTGCGGGCTTCAACTATGGCTGGAAGTCTCAGGAAGGCGACGATTGCCGCGTCAGCGATTGCAGCAGTTTCCGGTTGCCGGCTGCCATGTACGAATGGCCTAACCTTATGTTCGCTCCATCGGTGATCGGAGGTTACGTGTACCGAGGCAGCGCCATCCCCGACATGGTGGGGCGCTACATCTATGCGGACTGGAGCGACGCGGAACTGCTCACCTTCGTCTACAAGGGCGAGGAGGGCGGCCAGCCCGCCATCTGTGACGAACACAGCACTGGGGTAACCGTCGGTGAGAATGTGCGTGGTTTCGGCGAGGACAATGCGGGCGAGATCTACGTCCTGGGAGGCAACGGCTACGGCGGCAACAGCACCGGTGGCGTGTACCGCATCGACCCGTAGTCGGGGCGGTTCTCCAACCTCGGGCGCTGTCTTCAGCCTTCGCACGCTGCACTTGCATACCTCGCCGGTGCAGCGTGTATTCGATTGGTCGCCGAAGTTGCTGTGAATCCCAACCTTTGTCGACCCCACCGCAAGGCCCGCGCTTGCTCAAGCCAGGGCGCGCAGAAGCGTGTATGGGTCTGGGTGGCGGATGCCAGCCGCTCCAGCGCCGCGCCTCACCAAAGGCACAGATGCGGCAAGGCTGGCAGGCGCTCCTAGCGAGCGCTTGCCAGGCCCGGAGCGCGCAGAAACGTGTAGGGCTCCGGGTGGCGAATGCCGAGCCGTTCCAGGGCCGCTTCGCCGCGCTGCACGAGACGTCGTTGGCCCGTGCGTTGCCCCCAGGCGCGCGCTGCGACCGCGGGCAGCGGTCCTTCCTCGAGGTCGCGACAAAGCAGCGACTCCAGGCAGTGGGCAGCCGCTTCCTGGCGCTGCCCGTCCACGATGCACAGGGCTGCCCGCAGGAGCATGAGCTCGTCGTCGAAGCAGGGAAGGTCGAGCGCCTCGACCAGCGCCAGGTCTTCGGCCACCATGTCCGCCGCGGTCGTCGCAGGAGCTAGCACCGCCGCCGCCAGCCCCAGCCGCGCGCGGGTGAGCAGCGCCTCTCCCCGCGACAGCGGTTGGCTGCCCGCCAGGGTGTTGAGAAAGCCGTCGACATCGTCCATGGCGCTCCGACAGGCCTCCATGTCCTGGGCGTAGAGGTCGTGGCCGGCTTTTACCAGCAAGAGCGATCCCGCGATCGCCTGGCCCGCGACCTCCTGGGCGGCGCGCTTGGCTGTTTCCAGGGCTGCGAGGCAGTCGGCCGGTCGCTCGCGGCCCAGTGCATGGGCGCTCGCGAGCAAACGCAGGCGTGTGGCGGTAACCGCATCGCCGCCCTCGTCCGCTTCGCGCAGCCAGGCATCGATGGTTCCCCCGTCCGCCTGGTCGCCCAGCAACAGGGCGATGTGGCAGAGCGCTCCCCGTGCCAGGCGCGCCTCGTGCACGCGCCCCCGGCATTGGTCGCGGAACAGTTCCTCCGCGCGTTGAAGGCAAGGTCTGGCTTCCGCGAGGCGCCCGTTTTCGTAGGCGCGCAGCCCGCGCGCCAGGGTGACGATCGCGAGCGCCTCGGGTTCTCCGATGGCCCGCGCCAGGGTTTCGGCCGTGTCGACGGCGTCGCAGCTGGGCAGGTGCTCCAGGCGACAGATGGGCATGTCGCAGTAGATGTCGAACAAGCACAACGCGCGCACGACCGAAAGGGGCTCGCCCACCTTCAGGGCCTCCTCGGCGTAGCGCGCGGAAAGGTGGGCGGGCTGGTCGGGGCTGTAGACCGCCAGTCCGTGGATGATGCCGTCCAGGGTGGCGAGCATGGACAGGTCGCGTTGGGTCGCGATCGGGCTGTTCTGCGTGTCGCATGCGAACCCGCGTTCGCGCAGGGCGTACATCCCCATGGTTGCATGAGCGATGCATTGCTGCGGGTCGTCGAACAGCGTGATGTTCATATGTGATAGGGGCTCCTCCAGAACGCGCATGGCGTCCGCGAGCGAGCCACTCAGAAGCAGCTGGATGCCCGTACGCGTTCGCAGATTTCGCGCATGGGTGCCCTGCGCCTGCAGTGCCGCATCGAGAAACGCATCGGCCGCCTCGCGCCGGCGGCCGGTGTTCGCCAGCGCGTCCGCGTGTCGCTCCAACAGTTCCAGGCGGCGTTCGGCCTGTTGGCAGTGATCGGCCGCCAGCCGGTAGAGGCGAGCGGCCTTGTCGAAGGCCAGGCCCTGAGCCGCCTGCTCGCCCGCCCGCTCGGCATACACAGCGGCTCGCGCGAGCTCGCCCGCTCCGACCAGGTGATCGGTGACCGCCTCCAGGTCGACCGCACCGGTGGCTTCCAGGGCAGCCGCCAGGCGCCGGTGCCAGCCGGCCAGTTCCTCCGGCGATAGGGAGCGGATCACCGCGGCGGCGATCGTGTCGTGGTAGACCTCGACCGCACGCATTTCGTGGGCGGTGACGCCCCGGATCAGCTTGGCCGCCCGCAGCTCCGACAGCGCCGTGCTCAGGTCGATGTTGAAGCTCCCCACGAGGGTCAGCATGGGTTCGGGGACCGGACGTCCGGCCACGCTGAGTAGTTCCAGCAGCGTGCGGCTGGCGCTCGCGAGGGACAGCATGCGTTGCGCCAGCACCTTGTCGAAACCGATCATGCCGTCGGCGGTCTTGCGCGATGCGGCGCCCGAGCGCGTGCGCTCCCGCACATAGGCCGCCAGTTCGGACAGGAGCTGCGGGTTGCCATCGGATTCGAGACCGATGCGCTGTGCACCCTCGTCGAAGTCCGGTCCCAGCAGTTGCCTCGCCAGCTCGACGCTCGCCTCCCCGCTGAGGGCCGAGACCGGTAGCTTGCGCACGTCGAGCCCGGCGATGGTTTCCAACTCCTGCAGCCACTGGCTGGCCGCGGAGCTGCCCTGGCTGGTGTCCAGTCGGTACGCACACACCAGCAGCATGGCCGGGCGCTGGCGGCCCATCAACAGATGCGTCAGCAGACGTGTGCTGTCGTGGTCGCTCCACTGCAAATCGTCGATAAACACCACCAGCGGATGCATGTCGGTGATGCGCCCGAGCATCTCGCCGAGGGCGGCGAAGGCCCGCGCGCGCAGCTCCCGGGGATCGTCGGCCGCTGCGCTGCGTCGCCGCTGTCGCCGCAGGACATCGACCCGCTGAAGCACCGGAAACAGTCCCGTCAGCGCTTCGAGATCGCGCGGGAGGATCCCGACCGCTTCGACGTCGGGCAGATTGCGCAAGAAGCGCGTCAAGGTGTCGATGATGTTGTCAAACGCCTTGAAGGGGACCGACTCCCGTTCATAACAGCGCCCCGTGAGCACCACCGCGCGATCCCGCTCCGCCATGTCTGCGACGAAGTGCCTCACCAGGGTCGTTTTTCCGATGCCGGAGGGACCTTCCACCAACGCGACCACTGGCTTGTTCTCTTCGGTGGCGGCGAGGGCCTCATCCAGGGCCGACAGCTGCCCCTCGCGCCCCACAAAGCAGCGGGCCTGACGGGGGACTTCGGGGACTGCGATCCTGGGCTGGCAACGCAGGCGCGAAAGCAGCTCGTCCCCGGTGGGTCGTTGGGTCGGGTCGTGGTGAAGCAGCGCCATGCACAGATCGTTCAGGTCGCGAGGCACGTTCGCGACCATGTCGCACGGCGGCGCGGCGTCGAGTTCCTGTTTCATCCGCAGGATGCGGTTGGGTTCTCCGTCGAAGGGTACGTGACCTGTCAACGCCTCGTACAAGACGATACCGAGCGCGTACCAATCGGACGCCTCGCATACCTCACCAAAGGCCTGCTCGGGGGCCATGTAGGCGGGCGTGCCCATCACGTTGTTCAGGGTTTCGTGGGCGTCCGGCTTGCGGTCGAGGGAGATCCCGAAGTCGAGCACGGCCACCCGGCCCTCGCGATCGACCAGGATGTTTTCCGGTTTGATATCTCGATGCAGCCTGCCGGCCGCGTGCACGGTGCGTACGGCCGAGATGATCTGGCCCAGGGCATTGCGCAGCTTTTGGGGATCGATGAGTGGACTCGGAAATAGCAGCTCCAGGCCTTCGACGTGGGCTTCGAGGGATTCCAGCGGTGTGACATGGCCGTCGGGGCGTGTGGCCGCCGAGCCGGCCGAGTAGCGCCGCCTGCGCATGCCGTGCACGTGCGATAGGAGATCGAGCCCCTCGATGTACTCCATCGTGAAGAACCATTGGCCCTCGTCGCAGATCAGTTCGTGCAGGGTGACGAGGTTGGGGTGGTTGAGATCCGCCAGCGCCCTGAATTCCCGCTTGAAGCGGTAGATGCCGGTGGCGTCGACGCGCAGCAGCGTCTTGAGGGCGACCAGCCCGCCGAGCCGGCGATCGCGCACCAGATACACGGCACCCATGCTGCCGCTACCCAGTTGGCGCTCCACCTGGAAGCGCTGTGTGCCGGTAAACCCTCTCAAGGCGTGCTCACGACTATTAAAATATTACGCCTTAGCTGGCGGCAGCTCAATTCGCTGTCCGGTGGCAAACATGCCAGGGTGGCCGGGTGATCTTCCCTGTTCGCGACATCAACCCCACGCGGCGCACACCTGTGGTGACGTACGCTCTGATCGCGATCAACACGCTGGTGTTCCTGTTTCAGGTGAGCCTGGAACCTGCCCAGGGCGAGATGTTTGTACGCGTGTGGGGCATGACGCCCCGCTTTCTGGTGGGGCTCGTTCCGCACGCGGCGCTCACGGTCGTGACGAGCATGTTCCTGCACGGCGACTGGATGCACCTGATCGCCAACATGTGGTCGCTGCACATCTTTGGCGACAACGTCGAAGACCGCCTGGGTCGCCTGGGATTCATCGGCTTCTACGTCGTGTGCGGGTTCGGGGCGGCGGTCGTGCAGACGCTGGTCGATCCCCTGAGTCTGATCCCGATGGTGGGCGCGTCTGGCGCCATCGCGGGCGTGATGGCCGCCTATCTGCGGCTGTTTCCGCGTGCCCGGGTCGTGACGGTCATCATCGTCATCGTGCTGGTCTTTGTACGCGAGTTGCCCGCGGTCTTTTTCATCGTGTTCTGGTTCGTGCTCCAGCTGCTGTCGGGGATTGGCTCCCTGGGCGTGCCCCAGGCGGGACCGATGACGGCCTTCTTCGCCCACATCGGCGGCTTTCTCGTGGGTCTATACCTGCTCCGCCGCGGCCGGGGTCGGCCCCAGGGTCCGCGCCGCCCGGGCACGCAGCCCCCGGGGTTCCGCGGTTAGCCGCAGCACGCTTGGGTTGGTGAGAGCTCCGGGCGAGGCTTGGGGCATTGCTCAGCTGACGCGAAAGCTGCGGTGTCGGGCGGGTGAATGACTCGCACCGTTCCGGACAAAAACCATGTCAAATCAACGGGCTACCGTGGCACCGTGGGATCGGTGGAAGGATTCTGGTCCTCGCGGCTCGGCCCCGTTTGATCCGCTCGCCCTTTGAGCTATTGTCGGGCGCGGTGGTGAATTGGGCGGGTGAGTCGCACCCTGTGCTTGCAGAGAAATACAGGGTGGCGTGAACGTCTGTGAACAAGTGTGCGGCTTCGGCGAGGACAACGGCAACAGCATGGGCGGTGTGTATCGCATCGATCCCTAGGGTCCACAGGTTGGACTGGCGCAGAGGAAGGAAGCTTCGAGATGTCGAGAGTATGTGCAGCGGCGATCGGTACGGTCGCGCTTGTGATCGCCGGCTGCGGCGAGTCCGATAGCGGCAGTATGGACAACGTTTCTGGAGTCGCCATGCCCACGGCGGGTATGCCGGGCATGGCTACGCCGGCAGGTATGGCTACTCCCGCAGGCATGGCTACTCCCGCAGGCATGGCTACGCCGGCAGGCATGGCTACGCCGGCAGGCATGGCTACGCCGGAAGGCATGGCTACTCCCGCAGGCATGGGTCCAGCGGAGATGGGTGCTGGCCCTGCCGAGATGGGCGCTGGTCCAGCGGAGATGGGTGCCGGCCCGGCTGAGATGGGAGCGGAGATGGGCGCGGGCCCTGCCGAGATGGGAGCGGAGATGGGGGGTGGCTCGGGCGAGAGCTTTGCCGCCATCTACGCCGAGATTCTGATGCCCAAGTGCGCGGGCATGGGTCCCTGCCACATGCTCGAGATGTACACGAGTCTCTCGATGGGGGACGCCGAGACCGCCTACACTTCCCTCGTCGGTGCCCCGCCCGGTGCGGCCGCCTGTGGGTCCTACGAGGGCTCGCGGGTGACGGCCGGCGATCCGGACACCAGCCTGTTGATGGAGAAGCTTGAGGAGGCGATGCCATCGTGCGGCGGTCAGATGCCTCCGGGTGGGGAGCCGCTGCCGGCCGAGGAGATCGAACGCATCCGCAGCTGGATCGCCGCCGGCGCTCCCAACAACTAGCTGGCACGACGCGCAACGATGCGCAGTCAGGGGTGCCGCTCGCGGCATCTCTGACTGCGAAATGCGCTAGCCAGGTCGTTCTGTGAGACAACCTGGGGGCCGTGATGTCCGCCGCCCAGTTTCTCGGTCCCGATGGCGCCCTGGCCAAGGCGCTCCCTGGTTACGAGGCCCGCCCGTCGCAACTCAGGATGGCGGGCGCGGTCGAGGCGGCGCTCGCCCATGACGGCGTTCTACTCGCGGAAGCGGGCACCGGGACCGGCAAAACGCTCGCCTATCTGGTCCCGGCGCTGGCCAGCGGGCGCAAGGTCGTCGTGTCGACCGGCACGCGTGCGCTCCAGGACCAAATCATGGACCACGACCTGCCCCTGCTGGAGCGCGCGCTCGGCAAGACGGTCGACGCCGCGTGCATGAAGGGGCTGTCCAACTACCTTTGCCTGCGGCGCTATCACGCCTTCATGCAAGGCGCCGCCGCCGGCAGCGGCAAGTATGGCCCCAAGCTCGATGTCCTGAGCGCCTGGCAGGAGCGGACGGAATCCGGCGATCGCGCCGAGCTAGAAAGCGTTCCCGAGGGCTCCCCGTTGTGGGCCGAGGTGCACAGCGGTTCCGACACACGCGTCGGCTCCAAGTGCCAGTACTACGACGCCTGCTACGTCACCAGGATGCGCAACCGGGCGCGTGAGGCTTCCCTGGTGGTGGTCAACCACCACCTGTTCTTTGCCGACTTGGCGTTGCGCGAGGGTGCCTTCGCGGCGAGCGTCATTCCCGACTATGAAGCGGTTGTCTTCGATGAGGCGCACCTGCTCGAGGACATCGCGACGGACTTCTTCGGGGTATCCGTCTCGAGTGCCAAACTCGAGACGCTGGTGCGGGACGCCGAGCGGGTCCTGTCCGCCTCTTCGTTGTTGCTCACGTCGCGCCCGGTACTCGACAATCTGATCGCCGCCGCGGGCGCGTTCTTCGCGGCCTTACCCCGGCCAGCAGCCGGTGAGGGAGGGCGCGTGCCACTGCCTCCGGAGACCTTCACCGGGCGGGTGGAGGCCCCCTTGTTCGGTCTCGACGCCGCGCTCGAGGCCCTTTCCGAACTGTGCAAGGGGCACCTGGAAGAGGGCCAGGGCGTCGCCCAGCTTGCCCGTCGTGGACAGGCCTTGCGCGACGACATCATGGCGGTGGCCGAAGGCGGCCGCGGCCAGGACGTCACATGGACGGCCCAACGCGGACGGGGCGTGGTCATCGGAACGAGCCCGATCGACATCGGACCTGTGCTGGGCGAGCGCCTTTTTGCTCGCAGCCAGGCCACGATCCTCACCAGTGCGACCCTGTCTACCGGTGGCAACTTCGACTTCATCAAGAGTCGCCTCGGGATCGACTTCGAGATCGATGAGGAGCTGCTGCCATCCCCGTTCGATTATGATGCACAGGCTGCCATGTACCTGCCGGAGGACCTGCCCGATCCTCGCACCGAAGGCTTCGTCGAGCGCGCGGCCGAGCAGATCGTGGCCCTGTGCCGGCTGACGGGTGGTGGGGCGTTTGTGCTGTGCACGAGCCTGCGGGCCATGCGAGCCCTGTGCAAGCGCTGCCGCCCGCAACTACACACGCCCGTGTACATGCAGGGGGAAGCGCCGCATGCGAGCATCCTCGATCGCTTTCGCCGCGACGGAGACGCGGTGCTGTTCGCGACGGCCACCTTCTGGCAAGGGGTCGATGTGCCAGGCGATGCGCTGCGTCTGGTGGTGATCGACAAGCTCCCCTTCGATGTTCCCAGTGACCCGCTGGTGCAGGCCCGCTGCCGCCGCCTGCAAGCCGAGGGCCAGGCGCCCTTCGTCAAGTACTTGGTTCCGGCGGCGGCCTTGACACTCAAGCAGGGCTTTGGCCGCTTGATTCGCAAGCGCACCGATCGGGGCGTGGTTGCGATTCTCGACCGGCGCCTGACGGCCAAGGGCTACGGCAAGCTGTTCCTGCGAAGCTTGCCTGCTGCGCGCCGATGTCGGACATTCGATGAGGTGGAGGCGTTTTGGAAGGAATGACCCCCGGGGCCGCGTCGTGGGCGCGCTGGATCGTTGTGCTCGCGGCCGGTTGCCACAATGGATCGCCCGCGGCGGAGAGCGGCGGTCCGCGGGCGGTGGAACAGTCCCAGAGCGGCCGTCCGACAGCGCTGGACCAGGGCCAGAGCGGCCGCCCGACAGCCGGCGACCGGGCCCGGGGTACCCAGCAAGCGAAACCCGCGCCCGGTGGGGCGCACGACGAGGTCGGCACCCGGCGTTCTCCCAGTGCTTCGCCGCCTGGACCAGCATCCCCTGTCTCCACGCAGGGCTCCTCCGACTCGGCGGATGACACTTCTGGGGGCATGCCGACCAGTGTGCAAGAGGCATTGGCCTATGATCCCAAGGATCCCCTTGCCGACCTGGAGAAGGCCGATGTGCTCGACGGGCCTACGACGGCGGTACAAGGTGGTGGCCCCTGTCAGCCCCTGTCCCCGCCGCAACGCCTGTGGCAAACGCCGGCGCGGTTGGCGATCACGGTGGCGGGACCCGAGTTCGTGGTCGCCGGATACACCCTGCCTACGCCCGCGGCCGATGATCGTGGGGATCCGAGCGAGCGCGTGTTCGTCGTGAGCATGACCGAGCAGGGCCTTCCGAAGCCGCTGCGGACGATGACGGTCGACCCACCTCACCCCGGTGAGCGCAAGGCGGCGCCCGGGCTTGCGGCGCGGGATGATGGCCACGTGACCCTGGCCGTGGTGGATGGCGCGGGCAAGCTGGGGATGCAGGGGATCGACCTGTCTTCCCCTCGCGCGCCGGGGCGCCTGCGGGCGGTGGCAAGCGGCGTCGACAGCCGCTTTGCTCCCGCGGTGTCGCATGTCGATGCTGGCACGCTCATCGCCTATACCGAGGGCAGCACTCCCATGCGGACCCACGTGGCGCTCGTTCCCGCGGACAGCAAGCCGCCCACGCGGACCAACGTGACTCCGCCCCAGCTCGGGGCCACGGCCCCGACCTTCGTGCGTGGGGCCTATCCGCCGCAGCTGTTCGTGGTGGATGCGCGCGATGGGATGTCGCCGCTCTTGCGCGTGTCGGTGACGCCGCAGGGGGGGGTCCGGCCGGGCGAAGTGGTCGTGCCCGTAGGGATGGTCGCCAGTCCGCCGCAACTGGCGGTTGCGCGGACAGGCTTCGGCACCGTGCTGGCCTACGCGGGGATCGGAAGCGCCGCCACCACGGCGGTCGGCGTGATCGACGTCGCGCCCAAAGTCGGTGCGCCCAGCGCGCTCGTAAAGGGGATCGCCTACCTCCCGCTCTCGGTTTCTGCGGAGAGCGCCCCCGATGCCCTGTACTTTGCGGTGGATGCTCCCAGGCGGCCGGGCAAGCGGCCCCCGCGCGAGATCCACCTGGTGCGCATCGATGCAAAGGGTGTGCGTGAAACCACGGTCGTGCAAGGGCCCGGCGGGGACGCTTACGGCGCCGCGATCGCGCGCAACGGCGTTGGCACGATCGCCCTGGCCTTCAATAGCCCGACGGGCGCCCACGTTGCGCGCTTCCGCTGCAACTAGCCCGGATTATTCATGAACGCTGCATCGCCTCGCTTGTTCTTCGACTTCACACGGCTTTCGCCGCCCTAGCCAATACGGAGAGTATTCCCGTCGGTCGCCGAAAAGCCGTGTGAAGCCGAATCCCTGCGCGATCCGACGCAGCGTTCATGAATAATCCGGGCTAGGGACACGTTTCTAAAGGCCCACGGACAGCCTGCAGTCGTTGCCGATGCGGCCGGCGGCGGGATGGCCTGTGGCCCCCTGCGTGCGTAGGGTATGGGCGTGGAGACCGTGCGGGCGATGGTATTGGAGCGTCCCGGCGAGCCGCTGATGCTTGTCGAGCGTGCGCTTGGCGACGTGCAGGCGGGCCAGGTGTGCATCGAGGTCTCGACCTGCGGGGTGTGTCGCACGGACTTGCACTTGGTCGATGGAGAGCTGCCCGAGCCGAGCCTGCCGATCGTGCCTGGCCACCAGATCGTGGGTGAAGTCTCCGCATGCGGCACCGGCGTAATGGGTATCGAGGTCGGACAACGCGTGGGCGTTCCGTGGCTGGGCTGGACCTGTGGAAGGTGCGCGTTCTGCGCTGGTGGGCAGGAGAACCTGTGTGAAACGGCGCGCTTCACCGGCTACCAGATCGATGGCGGCTTCGCCGACCGGGCGCTGGCCGACCATCGCTTCTGCTTTCCTCTGCCACAGGGGTACCCGGACCTGCAGGCCGCGCCGCTGCTCTGTGCTGGTCTGATCGGCTACCGTGCCCTCACGATGGCCGGTGACGGCCGCCGCCTTGGCCTGTATGGGATCGGCGCCGCGGCCCATATCATCCTGCAGGTCGCGGTCCACCAGGGACGCGAGGTCTATGCCTTCACGCGTTCGGGGGATCGGTCATCGCAAGCCTTCGCGCGTGAGCTCGGCGCCGTCTGGGCCGGTTCCTCCACCGAGCCACCTCCGGAACGCCTGGACGCGGCGATCCTTTTCGCCCCCGTTGGCGCCCTGGTTCCAGCCTCTCTCAAGGCCCTGCGCCCGGGCGGGACCGTGGTCTGCGCGGGCATCCACATGAGCGACATCCCCTCCTTTCCGTATGAGTTGCTGTGGCACGAGCGGCACATCCGCTCGGTTGCCAACCTGACGCGCCAGGACGGCCACCGCTTCCTCTCCCTCGCTGCCCAGTCCAATGTCCAAACCCACGTCACCCCCTACCCCCTATCCCAGGCCAACGAGGCGCTCGAGGCGCTTCGCCGAGGCGCCATCCAGGGCGCCGTCGCGCTGGTGATGTGACCTTTCAGGGGCCCGGCCCAAAGGTCCCATACCCCATCGGTGAGGGCGTCGGGCTGGCATCCCGAGGGGTCGTGTCTTCCAAAGATCCAAGGGCTGGCCGGTTCACGCCAAGTGGGTGCTTTCACAGCGTACTCGTGGACCGTTGTCGCGCATGGAAACCGATCTGGACCCGGCCTTCACACAATCTCGTAGCAGTCGCGAAGGGATTCGCCTTTGCGGAAGGGGGATCGTGTGGCGCAGGCGTGCCGGGTGTGGGCCTGCATGCGCCCGCCCTACGCCGGTGGTTTGGGTGCTGCATTGGAGGTGTGTGATGAGTGATATTCTTGAGCGTGCAGGGGTCGCCAGGGTCCTACCCGCCGTGATCATGGTCGTCGTTCTGGGGGCCTGCGGCGACGACCCGGAGCCCGCGACGATGGAGGGGGCGTTGGGGTCGCTGCCGAAT
>JAPPOR010000680.1 GCA_028817905.1 Myxococcales bacterium | reverse complement strand
CCGGGGTTCGCGTCAGAAATGCGCGGATCCCGGTGGCCGACAACAAGCGACAGCCAGGGCAGTTGAGAGCCCCATATGCAGTCGCGTTGGGTCCAGGCGGTAGCCGACTGATTGTGCTCGTTGCGCTCAGCTGTGGCTGTGCGCTCTACGCCTGCGAAGATGAGGGGGTCGTGGGCGAGCTGTCCGCACCGACCGACATGGGCGCAACCGCTGGAGAGCCCCCGCCACCCCGTGCGAGCGTGCCCGCGCCAACGGATGAGGCAGTGGACTTGGATACCCATGAAGATTCAGACGGTTTCGAGTCGCCAGGGGCCTTGGATGCCTCGCTACCGGATCTCCCTTCGGAGCCGGAGAACGATTGTGACGGAGAGGACTGCGAAGCATGCAGCGATGCCGTCAGCTGTCCCGACGCGAGTCCACCATGCAACGATGGCGGATGCGCGGTCTGCACCCTGGATGAACACTGTGACGGGGGAGAGTGTGACGGCGGACAATGCTCGTTCTGGTACGACGACGACGACGAAGACGACGACCACGACGAAGACGACTAACGCGCCCCTCGATGGATGGCCCCAACACACGAGCAGCCTGGGTTATCCTCGGTTCAGACAGGATGACCGAGGCTGACCCAGGCCGAATGGTTGGCTCGCAACAGCGAAGCCCCGCATCATGTCGGTTGGCCCTCCCCCGGGTATTTCACCGACCCACGCGCCCTCGCGCAACCGTTCAATTGCGCAGCGCTCTAGCCCTGGCTGTGTTCTGCGCGTGCTCCCGGCCTGACAGCGGCGACCCGAGCGCGGGCGAGAAGCACCCGGCCCAGGTGGTGCAGGGCATCACGACAGAAGAACTTCTGTCGGGGACTGTCCATCGGCTGGACATCCACCTGAGCGAGGCCATGATGGCGGAGCTCGCTCGCGAGCCCAGGGACTACGTACGGGGTTCGGTCCAACTCGGCGAGCGACAGCTGGACGAAGTGGGCATCCGGTTCAAGGGCCACCGCTCACTCCGGAGCTGGGCCGACAAACCGGCCTTCAAGCTCAACTTCGGCAAGTACCGCAAGCGCCAGCGCCTGGCCGGCCTCCGTACGCTGTCCCTCAACAACATGGTGGAAGACCCCACGCTACTGCGGGAGCAGCTCGCCTACCGGGTGTTTCGCGCCCTTGGTGCACCGGCCCCCCACGTGGGCCACGCGGAGGTGTTCGTCAATGGAGAGCGCTTCGGTCTATACGCGTTGGTGGAGCCTATCGACGGCCCCTTGCTCGCACGCTCATTCGACACCAAGGCCACCGTGGTGTACGAGGGCGACTACGGCTGCGATGTGTATCCCGGCGACGTCTGGGGCATGGAGATGGACGAGGGTGATGACCCTCAGCGTGCACATCTAGGCGCGCTTTCCCGCGCGGCTTCGAACCCGCCGATGACCCTACTAGAGGGCGATGGCGCACTGCTACATCGCGAGCATTTCTTCAGCTTTCTGGCGGCCAGCATTTGGACGGGGGATTTCGACGGCTATCGCCACGGCCACAACTATCGTCTGTACCTGGACGGTGGGACCGGCCGATGGAGCCTGATTCCTTGGGGCCTGGATCGGGCGCTAAAGCGGGAGCTCGGACCCTACGACATCCATGGTCGGCTTGCGCGCGCCTGCTTTGCCGACGCGACCTGCCGGCTCGAGCATGTCAAGACCATGCACAGCGCGCTCCACAAGCTTGCCAAGCTCGACCTACCAGCCCTCTTCGATCAGCTAAGTGCCAAAATCGAAGCGGCGGCCAGTCGCGATGGTCGAAAACCACACGGAAAGAAGCGGAGAATGAAGGAACGCGCCAAGCTGCGCGCGTTTATCTCCAGCCGCTCCGAAACCCTGCGCGGCCAGCTCTCCTGCTGGGATGGCTCGCAGGAGCTTGACCGGGATGGCGATGGCTTCGGCTGTTTGGACTGCAACGACGAGGACCCGGCAGTCTATCCGGGGGCACAGGAGCGCTGTGGCGACGGGGTCGACCGAGACTGCAGCGGCCACGCGGACGACACCGGCGCTTGCGGCTGTCGCGAAGTGACCGCTGAAGGCGCCCGGTTCGCACTCTGCGACTTCCCCCGTAGCTGGTCTGAAGCGGCCGCGTTCTGCCGCGCCCGAGGCGCCGTGTTGGCATTCCTCGATAGCAAGCGTCAGGCGCGGGCCCTACAGGCGCTTGCTGAGGATGTGCACGAAGAGGATTGGTGGATCGGTCTGAACGACCGACAAAAGGAGGGAGAGGCCAGGTATGTGCAGAGCACCAGTAGCTTCCGCTACTGGGCATCCGGCGAGCCGGACGACTACGCATGTGGAGAAGACTGCGCCGCACTGAAAGAAGACGCCAAGGGGCGCTTTCGTGATCTGCACTGCGCACGCCCGCTTCCCTTCGTGTGCAGAAGCGACCCTCCCGCGCCACCCGGATTGTGAGTCTTTTCCGTCTGTTGCAAGGGCCGGACAAGGAAAATGGGCCAAGCGTTGAAGGCTCCGTAGCACGGCCGCCATCAAGAGGTATCGCAGGCGGGCGCGGGCCCGTCGGTTCTTGGAGGAACGGATGATGATGACAGCGAAAACCCTAGGTTGCTGGCTGTCCATGCTGGCGCTGCTGGTGTGGATGGGTTGCGGAACCGATACGGACGTCGGCTCGGTGGACGGCACGCGCGCCAACCTGCGGGGCGGGGCCGGCAGTGGCGTTGAGTCGGATGACGAAGGTGAGCAACAAGAGGACGCAGACGACGACTCCGACGGCAGTGAAGCCACGCAGCAGGCGGCCCAGCCAACGGCCCAACAAACCGCCCAGCAATCCACCTTCGAGGACGGCGAGTCTGATGAAGACGGCGAATCTGATGAAGACGGCGAGTCTGATGAAGACGGCGAGTCCGACGGAGACAGCGAATCCGACGGAGACAGCGAGTCCGATGAAGGTGGCTGCGGTGTCTCGGACAGCGACTCGGACAGCGAGGGCGAGTCCGATGGAGACAGCGAGTCCGATGAGGACGGCGAGTCCGACGGAGACAGCGAGTCCGATGAGGACGGCGAGTCCGATGAGGACGGCGAGTCCGACGGAGACAGCGAGTCCGACGAAGATTCACTAGAAGGCGACGACTCGGATAGCGACTCGGACAGCGAGAGCGGGGAGTCGTGCGGCGACGCCCCGCCAGTGCCTACCGGCGACGAAGGCAACCCGATCTGAACGCATCACCGAACCCAGCAACCGCTGGTCAAAAAGGCCCCCCGGTACGACATGTCCGGGGGGCCTTTTTGTTGTTGATAGCCACATGCGTATTATGCATGAAAATGCATCTTATTATGCATTTTACAGATACATCCGTCTGGCCTATCTTGAACCCATGGTACCCGGGGAACCCGCGTTCTTGCTGGTCGTGCTCGCCGCCTTCGCAACGGGTGCGCTGTCGGCGATGGTTGGCATGGCGGGTGGAATCACCCTGCTGTCCATCATGTTGCTGGTCCTCGATCCGCTTGAGGCGATTCCCCTGCACGGGGCCGTTCAGCTGGTCAGCAACGGCTCGCGAACGCTGCTCCAGCGCCGCCACGTCCAAGTACGACTGCTGCTTCCGTATTGTGCCTTGCTGCTTCCGATGGGGTACCTGGGTCTCGGCGTGGCGCACGAGCTACCTCCCACCGCACTCAAGGCAGCCATTGGCGTGTTTATTCTGATCGCCACCTGGCGCCCAGGATGGCTCAGACTGCCGGATCGCCGGACCGGCTCAGAGCGGACGCACTTTCTGTTGCTCGGAGCCGCCGCTGGCTTCCTTCAAACCACGGTCGGCGCCGTCGGCCCACTGCTCGCACCCTTCTTCCTGCGGCTCAACCTGAGCCGCTTCGGACTGATCGGCACCAAAGCAGCCTGTCAGAGCGCGGGTCACTTGACCAAGCTGGTGCTCTTCGGCGCGATCGGGTTCCCCTTCGCAAGCCATGGCGCCTTGCTCGGCACGATGGCCTGTTCCGTCGCCCTGGGCACGCTGGCAGGCACCCACCTCTTGGCAAGAACAGACGACCGCACCTTCGTGCACCTGTACCGGCTCGTCCTGAGCTGCACCGCCCTGCGGCTCGTCCTCTCACCGGCCCTTTAGCTAGCGGGGCTTCGCCCCCGCCCGACGAGGGTTGAGGCCCGGGCGCCACCGCAAACCACTATCGCTTGCAGCTCATCCCCGGAGCGCGCCAGCGCGACCTAGCGACCT
>JAPPOR010000690.1 GCA_028817905.1 Myxococcales bacterium | reverse complement strand
AGGCCGGCCCTCCCACTTCAACGCTGATCCTATTGCTGGTCTTCGCAAGGGGCCGCAGTGGCGCGACACCCCGACCGTCAGACAGCATGTGACAAAGTTGATCAAGATCGCTGAGGGCGGAAGCCCCCCCCGGGCCGCTCGCCGCGCGGCCGGGGTGGTGATGCCGCGGGTCGGCTCAGGCCGTCAGGCGCTGGCAGAGGCTAGTCACATGCGCGAGGCGCTGCAGAAGATCGTAGCTCCCTCCACCAGCCTGGAACGACACCGTCGGACGCCATCGAGCGGCGCTCTACCGTGGCTGCGGACTTCCCCACCACGCCGTCGCGGCAGCGCACCCGGCGGCGGCGGCACCCGCGAGTCCGAGGAGCGCACCGGTGCCGAGTCCCACGCATCCCATGGCGGCGGCCCCGGCGGCGACCACTGCGGCCCCCAGCAACGTGCCCCTGGATGGGCGACGCGTGCGCAGGCGGCGAGCCAGCCACACGCCGGCCCCCAAGCCGACGACTCCGCACCCGAGCCCGCACCATCGTGTCAGTGCCCCGAGGTCACACGCCGGAACGAGTGCGAGCGTCGCCACGACGGTGAGTGCGACTGCGCCGCCGACCCGAAGCCCATCGCGTGCGGCTTCGGTCCCACCTCGGCCCGCAAAGCGAAGTGCCGTGACGGCACCGGCCACCACCACGCCCAGGCACAGGCACGCGTCGGCCTGTCCGCTCCACCACGACAACGCCGCGGCGGCGAGCATCACCGGGGCGACGGGGCGAAGCGCCATCGTGAGCCGACCGCGTTCGTAGCCGCGGCGCGCCCGCTGTCTCAGTTGCTCAGGGACTTCCATGGATGGACCTCCACAGTTGCCGCAGGCGCGCGGTGGCGCGCTGCTTGCGTTTGCGTCGTGCACTCGCGGTCGGGGCTGCCGCGGTAGCGCCGTCCACACTGTCGGCGACCCCAAGCGCGACCAGGTCGGCCCCGTCGAGTCGCCCCAGCACGTCGGTGAGGGCAGCCAGCAGGTCTCTGTGGATGAGCGCCTCTTCCTCTTCCGGATCGGCTGGGCGGCCGGCCCCATGGTCGGGGTGTCCCTGGGGCTCCGGCACCTCACGGCGGCGGAGGCGCTTGCGGCGGTGGGTCATCACCTCGTAGCGAGCGATCCCGAGCGCCCAGGCTACGCCATCACGTGTCGGGTCGAAGTCCGAGATGCGCGTGCAGATGCGAACGAACACCTCCTGCGCCACGTCGTCGGCGTCGGCTACCTGCCCGACGCCCCGGATCGCGAAGTCCCGCACCACGGGCCACAGGTCCCGCACGACCTCGTCGAAGGCGTCTCGGTGGCCGTCGGCGAGGCGGGCCATCGCGTCGTGGATTCGCTGGCGTTGGTGCGGGGTCAAGGGCCGTGCTCGAGGGCCGGCGCCCGGCTGCTGCACCGCCCCAGCCAACCATAGGCTGGTAGGCCGGGTGGTGTGACCGGGAAAGTTCAATTTCCTCGATTTCGCCGGTCACGGGTGCCCGCGCCGCGCCTAGTGGAGCATCCCCGCCGCATGCGGGATCTCGAAAAAGGAGCGGAAAATGGCATCGGGCACTGGATCACACTTCGGAAACCTCAAGCGAGCCGGAGCCCTGGGCACCGCGGCCGGGCTCCTGGCCTGCGTCGGCTGCTGCGCGTTGCCGATGCTCGTCGCGGCCGGGGTCGGAGGTAGCGGGCTCGTCTGGGCGAGCGGGCTCGTGCAACCGGGCGCCGACCTGCTCATCGGGGTGGGGACGTTCCTGCTCGTGGCGGGTGCGACTGCCCTCTGGACCCGCCGCAAGGGCACGGTCAGTTGCGGCGACCAGTGCGCATTGGACGGGCAGTGCTGCGATCGGGGCGCCCACATCGACTCGCGTCAGGACCTTGCCTCGTGAGCGCCCTGGGTACCGCATCGGGTGCTCTCGGACTGTCGCTCGCTGCGTGCGCCGCTTCCGCGCCGGCCGCACAGGGAAGTGACGCGTCGCCGACTCCCGCGCTCATTGCAGGTCCCCCGGAGCTCTCGCTCGAGCGAGCCCATGCGCTGCTCGAGGACCCGGCGCAACCAGCGACGTTCATCGACGCCAACGTGCGAGACCTCCGCGACAGAGGGCCCGTACCGGGTGCCCGTTGGGTGAAGTGCGACGCGGTCACCGAAGCGGAACTTCCAACGGACCGCGACGCCCTCGTCGTCTTCTACTGCGCCAACCGCAAGTGTTCCGCGTCCGACGCCGCAGCCGCGACCGCGGTCGAACTCGGCTGGACCAACGTGCGGCTCATGCCCCACGGCATCTTTGGCTGGCGCAAGGCTGGCTATCCAACCGAGTCCACGGAGAAGGACCACGCCCGAAAGGATGGATGACGATGTTCGATGCCAGACCAGCCCCCTCGTGCGCGCCCGTCGCGTGCACTCCCGCTGCCATTCCCGCGACCGAGCGCGCGCGATGGCTCAAGGTGGGCAAGCAGCTCTACGCTGCGGCGCGCGAGGTCAGCGAGCTCGACGACGGCTACGCCATTCGATTGCCCGGGGATCGCGACACCTTGATGGTCGCTGCGGAGCACGTCAGTCGTGACCGGATGTGTTGCGCCTTCCTGCGTTGGAACATCCGCGTGGAACCGGAGGGCGGCGACCTGTGGCTCGCCATGACGGGGTCCCCTGCTGCCAAAGCACTGTTGCGCATGACGTTCGAGACGACAGACCTGTTGCCCCGTGACGTCGCCATGCATGCCGGTCTCGACGTCGCCCGCCGAGGGCCCGTGCAGCTCGACGGCGTGGACGCCGTCGCACAGCGGATAAACGGTGAGGTGTAGCCGTCCGCGCGGGCGCGTTCGGCGTCGGAGTTGGTGGACGTGCTCTGACTAGCTTGCCTATCACTGGGTGCTCGCGGGCCGCTGGTGGCGGTGCTCGCACTCGGCCATCTCTCCCAGCATTTCAAGCCCACCAAGGCGGTGGCGATGGGCGTGCTGCTAGGGTGGCACAGTGCTCGCCAGGGCAGCTTTCGTTGCCACCATCAGGCAGGCTTGTGGCCCGGAGTCGGCGAGCCGTCGCAACGCTCTTGGTACTGCCTGCGATCTACGCGACCTTCGGAGCCCCAGGGGTGGAGGCCGCCTCACCCGCGCCGGATGGAAGATAGTGGTACGAAGGGAGAGGTCGAAGCCATGAGCGAGTCGTCGTCCTCGGGAGTCTACAGAAGCACCTTTGCCGTCCCGGGCATGGATTGCCCGTCCGAGGAGCGCATCATCCGCATGGCTCTGGATGCTGTTCCGGAGGTGCGAGGGCTTCGGTTCGACCTGGGGAACCGCCGCCTGGAGGTCCGGCACGTGGGGGCGGCCGAGGCAGTCCTCGCGCGATTGGAGCCACTCGGCTTCGGGGTTCGCCTCGACGGCTCGGTGGAAGCCGAATCCGAACCGGAGACGGCACCATCCGATCCCGCGGCCGAGTCACGGGTGCTCAAGCAGCTACTCGCGATCAATGCTGCGATGTTCGTCGTGGAGCTGGTGCTCGGGCTCGTCGCGCAGTCGACGGGCCTGATCGCCGACGCGCTCGACATGTTCGCGGATGCTGCGGTGTACGGGCTATCGCTCTACGCCGTGGGGCGTGCCGTGGCAGCCCAACGCCGGGCGGCCCGGGTCAGCGGATGGCTGCAGATGCTGCTGGCGCTGGGCGCCCTCAGCGAGGTCGCACGGCGAGTCATCATGGGGAGCGAGCCCGTCGAGGCGCTGATGATCGGGGTCGCGCTCGTCGCACTGGTGGCGAACGTGAGCTGTGTGGCCCTGCTGGCAAAGCACCGAGAAGGCGGTGTCCATCTGAAGGCGAGCTGGATCTTCTCGACCAATGACGCGCTGGCAAACCTCGGCGTCGTGCTCGCCGGTTTGCTGGTCGCAGCGACAGGCGAGGCCTGGCCGGACCTCGTGGTGGGGACCGCCGTGGGCGGCCTCGTGTTCTGGGGCGCGGTGCGCATCCTTCGTCTTCGCTAGTGGCACGAGGGGCGCCTCTTTCCCATATGAATTCGCGCACGACTCCTCCACGAGCACCGAGTTTCCCAGTGGTAGAGTCGTGCCCCCGCAACCACTCGGTGTATACCGACGCCGTCCAGACTCTCCGGGCGGCGTTTTTTCTTTTCTTCCGAGTGGGGTCGCGGAGCAAGACAGCCAGGGGTAGCAGCTCTGCCGTGGCGTTTGTACGCCTTGTCGTCGGGCCACGGGTTCATCACACGATGGGACG
>JAPPOR010000945.1 GCA_028817905.1 Myxococcales bacterium | reverse complement strand
GCAGCGGGCGCTCCTAGGGGGTTGGTGCCAGCCGGGGCGCCCAGTGGATTTGTCGCGGCAGGGCCTGCGCCAGGTGCTGTCGGGGCGGCACCTGGAAGGCCGCCGGCCGCGGGTGCCCCTGCAGCGCCCGCAGCCTGCGGTCCCGCCGGCCCGACGGGTTGACCCAGCCCGGGAGCCGCTGGACCCGATAACGGTGAGGCGGGGCGAGCCCCCGGCAGTGCTCCGGGCTGGGCCGTTGGCGGCGGGACGCTGCCGGCCCCGGGCGCCGGTGCGCGGCCGATGGATGGCGGTGGGACAGAACCCCCAATGGCGGGGCCGGGGATACCTCCGGGTCCCTGTGGGAGTCCGCCCTGGCCGGGCGTTATGGTTCGGCCCAGCCGAGCCTTCAGGTTCTTGATATCGCGCGGTTTCTTGCTCGGGGATGCCATTCGCAGGCCTACTCGGTTTTCAGCTTGGGCAGTGAACGGTCCGTGCACCTGCACGTACCACCAACAGGTTCGACCGCCTCGTTACAGTCGGCTAGGCAAGGTATCCACTTGCCGCTCAGAGTGTCAAGCTCACCCGTGGGAGTCATATAATTGTTAGTAAAATCAAATACTTAAGACACTTTCTTGGCGGGCTGTCGGGCGTTGTCGTCGAACGTGGGATGTGCAAGCTCCGTACGCCGGCCCTTGGGACGGGCGCTTTCAGCTCGCGCAGTCAGGCGATCGAATGAGCGAAACCGTCGGTCGGGTTTTGTCGTGTACGCTAGGGCCGCGCATGCGGACCCCGGGAGCCAAGGAGCGAGAGATTGCGGCCGACGATGGAGCCCGTTTCACCTACAGGACCACCGGTGAAGGCAGGGCGATTGTCTTCGCCAACGGGCTAGCGGCGCAGGGCAGTGCGTGGAGCGCGTTGATGGGACGGCTCGGGAGCGGCTACCAATTCCTTCAATGGGACTACCGGGGGCTCTGCGAGCAGGGCACCGTGCCCTGTTCTCCAGAGCGGCATGCGCGCGATGCGATCGCGATCCTGGATGCCGAGGGCATCGAGCGCGCGGCCTTCGTAGGCTGGTCGATGGGGACTCAGGTCATCCTGGAGGTGTTCGCAGCGGCTCCGGAGCGGGTAGCGTCGCTGGTGCTGATCGCCGGCGGGGCCCGCACCGCCTGGGGCTCGCGCAGCGAGGCCACATTCCCGGCCAAGTACCTTCCGAGTGTCTTGCCGCTGGTCGAGCGAATTCCGCCGGGGATGCATGGCTTTGTGCAGAGGTTGCTCGAGTCGCCCGAGGCGTATGCCTGGGCCCGACGGCTCGGCATCGTTGGGGAATCGCTCGATCCCGATACCTTCACCATGCTGGTGAGCGACCTTGAGCGACTCTCCATCGATAGGTATCTGGAGACTCTGAGGCTGCTCGGAAGCCACGATGCGTCCAGGGTGATTGCTGCCATCGACGTGCCGGCTCTGGTGATCGCCGCGGGCCGTGATCCGATGACCTCTCGGGCGGCGCTCGAGCGAGTCGTGGGCGGTGTGCCCGGCGCCGAATACCTCGTGCTGCCGGCTGCCACGCATTTCGCCCCCGTAGATCACGCCGACCACATCGCTTTGCGAATGAAGAAATTCTTCTCCGAGCGCGGCTACGCGCCCGTTGTTGAGGGTGCCCTTCAAGAGTGTCCTTAGCCCGCATCCACCACCAAATCACGCGCCCTCGCACAACCGCTCGACACCGCAGCGCTTTCGCCTCAGTCAACAATACAGCGAGTATTGCCTCCTTCACCGAAAGCCCCGCGAAGCCGAGCCCTTGCACGATCATCACGTGCCTTGGTGGTGGATGCGGGCTAGAGCCGTGACGCGACGTCGGAGACGGGGTAAGAACCCTGACACGGACCATGATCCTCGTGATCGACAACTATGATTCGTTCACCTACAACCTGGTGCAATACCTGGGAGAGCTGGGTGCGCGCGTGGAGGTGTTCAGGAATGACGCGCTGGCTGTGTCGGACGTGGCTGCGCGCGAACCGGAAGGTCTATTGCTGTCACCGGGCCCCGGAATGCCCGACGATGCGGGCATCACCCTGGAGGCATTGAGAGCCTACGGTGCGCGCTACCCAATCTTGGGCGTTTGCCTCGGCCACCAGTCGATCGCCCAGGCATTTGGAGCGCGTGTGGTGCGTGCGGGGCGGTTGATGCATGGCCGTACTTCGCCAATCGAGCATCGGGGCGATGGTGTTTTCACCGGTCTACCGAGTCCGTTCACTGCGACTCGCTATCACTCATTGATCGTGGATCCGGACACCCTCGGTGACGAGCTGGTCAAGACGGCTTGGACCCACCAGGGTGAGCTGATGGGCCTGCGACATCGGGAGCTGGAGGTGGAAGGTGTGCAGTTTCATCCGGAGTCCTTTCTGACGGAGCATGGTCATCGCATGCTCGACAATTTTCTCGCGCGCTTGCCCCACAGGGGGCGTCGTGCGCCACGGGAGATCGCATGATTCGCAAGGCCATCGCACGCGCCGTGGCGCGAGAAGACCTCGATGTGACGACCATGGAAGCGGCCATGGAGCAGTTGCTGTCAGGAGATGCGACGCCTGCGCAGGCCGCGGGTTTCCTGGTGTCGCTCAGCATGAAGGGCGAGAGTGCCACGGAAGTCGCGACTGGAGCGCGCGTGATGCGGCGCCACGCGGTGCGGGTTGCCGTTCGCTCGGATGCTCCGCTCCTGGATACGTGTGGTACTGGTGGTAGTGGCACGGACGCCTTCAATATCTCGACCGTCGCCGCGCTGGTGTTGGCCGCGTGCGGGGTGCGCGTTGCGAAGCATGGCAATCGCGCCGCGAGCTCCAAGTGCGGAAGCGCCGACTTGCTCGAGGCGCTGGGGATTCGCCTGGACCTGCCGCCAGAGCGTATCGGGCAGGGGATCGATGAGCTCGGCATAGGATTCATGTTTGCGCCCGCGCATCACCCTGCCATGCGGCATGTGGTCCCGGTGCGGTCGGAGTTGGGGATCCGAACCCTTTTCAATTTCCTCGGGCCTCTGGCCAATCCGGCGGGAGCCAGCCATCAAGTGGTGGGTGTGAGCGATCCCGGCAAGCTGGAGTTGCTGGCGCGGGCACTCATGGACCTGGACGTTCGGGCCTGGGTGGTACACGGCGAGGGTGGGCTCGACGAGCTGTCGTTGCACGGCACGTCGCAGGTGATCGAGGCAACTGGAGGCGAGCTACGCAAGCGCGCCGTGTCGGCTGCTGACTACGGTTTGAGCGCTGCGCCCTTGTCGGCCCTGCGGGGTGGTGACGCTGCCGACAACGCGCGAGACGCGCGTGCGATCCTGGCTGGGGAAGGTGGGCCGAAGGCAGATGCCGTGGTCCTGAACGCGGCAGCGGGCTTGATGCTGGTGGGCGTCGAGAGCGACCCCAAAGCCGCCGCACAGCGGGCCCGTCAAGCGTTGGCCGACGGCTCCGCCGCGCACAAGCTGGCTGCCTGGCAGGCGTTTACCCGGGCGTGAAAGATGGACATTTTGGGCCGCATTATCGAGCGCAAGCGGCGCGAGAATCGCCGCCGTCGTCGCCACGTGCAGTTTCGGGCGAAGCGAGCTGGGACGACCGAGCCGATCCGCCTTCCTCGGCCCGGAGGGGTGGCGGCGGTCAGGGCGTTGCGGCGACCGGCGGGGCAGCCGTTGCGAGTGATCTCGGAGATCAAGCTGAGAAGTCCCAGCGCGGGTGTGATTCGCGGTCGGCGCAAGGGGATCGTCGCCGAGGTCGCTTCGGCCTATGAGAGGTCAGGGGCGAGCGCCATCAGTGTACTTTGCGATGGTCCGGGGTTCGGTGGCTCGCCGCTCGATCTGCGTCGGGCGGCGCAGTCTGTGCGCACGCCCCTCCTGTTCAAGGAGTTCGTGCTTGAGTCCGAACAACTCCGGTTGGCCGACCAGATGGGCGCGTCACTCGTCCTCCTTCTGGTCAATGCCCTGTCGCAGACCGAGCTGGATGCTCTCGTCGCCGAAGCACACCTGCTCGGCCTTGCCCCCGTGGTTGAGGCAGCCAACGCCACGGAGTTGGAGCGCGCACTTTCGACGGGCGCGGAGATCGTCGGTGTCAACGCTCGCGACCTCCGAACCTTCAAGGTCGATCCCGCCCGCGCCCAGAGCCTTGTCGCACGGATTCCCAGCGACCGGGTAGCAGTGCACATGAGCGGCATTAAGACACGGGATGATATGGCCCGGGTCGCTGGCAGTCGCGCCGATGCGGTGCT
>JAPPOR010000294.1 GCA_028817905.1 Myxococcales bacterium | reverse complement strand
GCGTCAAGTTTGATCGCGTTGCCTCGAATGGATGCGTCTGGACAAGGTCGCTAGCCCGGATCATTCATGACTTCGGCGTCGGATCGCGCTGGGATTCGGCTTCACAGGGCTTTCGACGACCGACGGGAATACTGCCTGTATTTGCTAGGGCGGCGAAAGTCCTGTGGAGTCGAAGGACAAGCGAGGCGGCGTCGTAGTCATGAATGATCCGGGCTAGGTCGCGCTGGCGCGCTCCGGGGATGCGCTGCAAGCGACAGCGGTTGCCGGTAGGGCCTGGGTCACATGCCTCGTTGGGCGGGGGCGGAGCCCCGTTGGTTGATTGAGCTGTTGGCCGCTTGACGAATTGTCGGGGCCACTTCGTCACAAATGGTGCCCGCTGTCTCTACCGAGCCAGGAGATCGAAGCGATGGTTGGCCAGAACCCCCCCTGTACCTGTTGGTCGAGTGGTCCGTGCATCCGGACAAGGAGAGTGATTTCGAGCGCGAGATCGCGCGCATGAGGGGCCGCATCCTGGAGCGCGGTCATTGCCGCTTTATGCACGTCTACTTCAACCGGTCCGAACGGCGCGCCCACGCGGTCGAGCAATTTCGTGACGCGCAGGAGGTCCTGGATCACCTGGGAACGGTCAGCGACCTGATGGAGGATTTCTACGCTACCTGTGCCATCGCGCACGTGAGCGTTCTGGGCTACGTCACGGCCGAGCTCTCGGAGACCCTTGGTCAGCTGCAGCCTCTGTTCCCAGATGGGGAGCCTAAACGCGCACCATTCTTGACGGCCGTGCTGCCTGCGCCCCAGGAGGGGTGAGCGGGTTGGAACCTTGGCGGAGTGACGCGTCATGACCAGCAGTGTACATTCCGCGCCCATCATGGATGAGGCAGGTACGGCAGGAGGCGCGCGCCGCCCATGGGCGGTGGTCCTGGGTGCATCAGTAGGGTCAGGGGCCGCGATCGCGAAGGCGGTCGCCGCCGAGCCCGGGTTGAATGTGTTTTCGGTCCATCGAGGCAACCATCCAGAGGCAGCGACCGAGGTGCAGCGCGACATCCAGGCGCTAGGCAGCCGCGCCCACTTCCGGGTCGGCGATGCGGCTGCGGCCGAAGCCGCCGCTGATGGGGCCGCAGAGTTGGCGGAGGTGGCGGGGCCGAAGAGCGTCCAACTCTTCGTTCACTCGCTTGCGAGCGCCTCACTTGGAAAGCTCACGGGGTCCGGACACCTCGCGCCGCGCCAGATGCTGAAGACCTTCGATGTGATGGCCCACTCCTTCGTCTACTGGGTTCAGGAGCTGGTGGAGCGCGAGCTGCTGGCCCCCGGGGCGCGGATCGTCGGCTTGACGAACCCCCTCGACGAGTCGCTGGTGCTGCAGTGCGGACTGATCGCGGCGACCAAGGCCGCCCTGGAGGGCTATGCCCGGGCCTTGGCGCTCGAGCTCGGCCCCAAGGGGTACCGCGTCAACTTGCTCAAGTTTTCGACTGTGATCACGCCGGCCGTGGCCGCCGTTTACGGAAAGGAGCGGTTAGAGGCGATCAGACGTTCCCACGAGCGCTTCATGCCCGCACGGCGCATGTGCACCGTGGAGGAGGTCGGTAAGGTTGTGAGTTTTCTCGCGGGCCCGGACGCGGAGTACTTCAATGGTGCCACGATCGACTTCAGCGGCGGTATGATGTTGGGAATGGTCGACGTGCTATTGCGCGACCCGTCCGATGCCTGAGCCGCATCCGGCTCTCAGGGCCTGGCTCGGCACCTGGCGGGCCCTGCAGCGCTACCATCGCTATCGGGTTCACGGGCTCGAGAGGCTCGATGGCGAGGAGTCTCTGCTGCTCGTGGCCTACCATGGCCGTCCGATCGCGCTCGATCAGTGCCTGCTTTCTGTAAGCGTGTACGACCGACTCGGCTACATGCTACATGGCGTGACCCACCGTGCCGTGCGCACCAATCGCCTGATGACGTGGGTCTCCGATGGACTTGGGTTTGTGACGGGTGACGGCCCTGAGGTGGCGCAGGCGATCGAGCGTGGGGAACACATCGCGGTGCAGCCGGGGGGCATTCGTGAGGGTTGTCGGTCCTTTCGCCATCGCTACGAGGTGGACTGGGGCACCCGGGTCGGCTTTGTGCGTCTTGCGCTGCGTTACGGCTTGCGTGTCGTCCCGATCGCCTCCCATGGTGCAGACGATTGCTTCATTGGCTTCAACGACGGCTATCGTTGGGGCAAGCGCCTGGGCATCCCGGCCGGATTGCCCGCATGGCTCGGTGTCGGGTTTGGCATATGGCCGCTGGCTTTGCCGCTACCCGCTCCGATCACCACCTACATTGGCGAGCCCATCGATCTTCAGGATGCGGGCGTCATCGATCCGGAGGATCGTGGCGCCCTGTTGGGCGCGCAGCGTCGGATCGCGAGTGCGGTTCAGGCACTACTTTCTAGCGCTGTCGCCTTGTGACTCCTGGGAGAGCGGATAGGGTAGGTGCCGCGCAGGAGATAGGGAGGGTCGACATGGCAGAACAATCGTTGACGGATCCGCAATGGCCAGCGGTCGCCATGTTGGTGGCCGGGGACGGGTTCGGGCACCCGCTTCCCGAGGAGCCGCTGCCGGCTTTGAGTGAGCGTCTCGCCCAGCTGCTGGTGGATGACTATGGTGACTCCGTGCTCCTCGTCACCGTGAGCGTGGGTCCGGGGGAGCCGAGCCTTCGGCCAGGGAATCCCGCGCGGCTCCAGTTGCCGGTTCCGTCGGATACGAACGCAGCGAACCGTCTGATTTGCCAGCAACTCAACCAGTACGCGTCCCGCTACGCCTACTCGTTCCTCGCGGTGGAGCGCGAGCAGCCGAGCGAGTTCGCGATGCAGCTCGCAGACTTTCTCGGTGACTGGGATTGCGGACTGGATCCCACGCTGTACCTGCGGCTCGTGGAGCTACAGACGCGGGAGTCGGCACGCCCTCGCCACGATCGTTGGAGCGTCCTCGCGTGTGCGCTCATCAGGCCACGACCCCAGCCGGAATGGCTGGGGTTGAAGGACCCCCGGGATTGGTTGCTGGTGAGGAAGCACTGGCTGAGCCAGCAGAAGACTGGGCACGACATCGACGTGGGGCCCGGGTCGCGTCATCCCGCGTGGCATACCGGATGCCAAGACCCGGAGCAGGTGCGCGCCGAAGTGGGTCCGGACGGCCGCGTATCACGCGGTGGGTTGGCGCGCTGCGCCCGCGCGCTGTCGCACCGTCGTATCGGATTGGCCCTGGGCGGGGCGGGCGCCTGGGGCTATGCGCACATCGCGCTATTGCGGGCGCTCGAGAAGCAGGGTGTCCCGGTCGACATTATTTGCGGTTCAAGCTCGGGAGCGCTTGTGGGAGCCTACTATGCAGCCTTCGGCGACCGGGGGCTTCAGTTGCTACTCGATCGTGGCTGGCCCATGACCGTACTGGCTTGCTGCGCCATCGTGTCGATGACTCCGCTGGAGATGATGATCTCCCGCGATACCGACGCCGCGATGTTGTCGGACCTGGAGCTGATGTACTTCCCTATCACCACCAATCTAACGCGGATGCAGGCCGAACGGGTGGTCAACGCCAGCGTTGCCTGGGGAGTGCGCGCCAGCGCCACGGCGCCCGGCTTGTTTGGGCCGACGAAAGACAAGGACGCCGTCTTCGTGGACGGAGCGGTCGGAGGCAATGTTCCCACGCCGCTGGTCGCATGGCTCGGCGCCGATCTGGTGGTGGCCATGAATGCCTTACCTCGCCCGCTCGGGCTTGATCCATCCATTCGCCAGGCTGGCCCGATCGCGCGTCTGCGAGAGTTCCGTAAGAGCCTGGGCGCCGTTTTTCACGATATGGGAGATTGGTCGTCTCGCGGCCACATCACCTATGATCCACCCCAGCAGGCATACCCGCTCGTCCGCACACTGATGTTCTTCCGTGGGCGCGCCCTGTGCGAATCAACCGAGGGTCAGCCGGAATTCGACAATGTGCTGGAGGCAGTGACTGCGCAGTGGTCCAAGTTGTCCGCGAGTCGGCAAGGTGCCCCTGTTGAGGTGACGGAGTCTCGCGCCCATGTGCGTGCTCCGCAGCGTCTGCGGCCACCTGCGGGCATGGTTTCAGTCGGGGAGGCAGTCTCAGTATCTGCGCCGAGGCAGGATGGGATGCCGGGTTCGCCTCAGGTGCCCAGCAGTGCTCCTACGGAGCCGACAGGAGAAACCAAGGCGTGATACCAGTCTCATTGCTGGCCACGAGCAGCATGTTGCCCGGGCGCCCGATTACTAGCGAAGAGGTTGCCGCGAGGGCTATTCCTCCACTCGACCCCGGCTATGCCAAAGAGCGCGCAGGCATCGTGCGTCGCCATTGTGTTGAGCGAGAGACCCGCTCCGCGCCGATCGCGGCCGGCCTGCTTCGGCAGGCCCTGGCGGCGGCCGACATGGATGCCCGTGACTTGAGGCGCATCGTCTTCGTGAGCTCGTTCGGCGGCGATTGGCTGGCCCCATCGACCGCGAGTCGGGTGACGGATGAACTGGGCCTTTCTGGACAGTGCGATTGCTTCGACCTCAACAACGCCTGCATTGGATTCCTATCCGGCCTCGACGTAGCGGCGCGCTCGGTCGCTACCGGGCTTGGTCCGGTTGCGGTCGTAGTCGTCGAGATCCTGAGCGACATGCTGACGCCCGAGGACCGCAGATGCTTGGCCGTCTTCGGCGATGCTGCTGCAGCAGTCGTTCTGGGGCCCGGTTCGGCCGAATACGGCGTCCTGGGAACCAGTCTACATAACGATCCCACCCCTGGCTTGACGGTGTATTTGAAGCACCCTCGTTGGACAGGAGCGATGGAGCCCCTGCGGTTTGGGATGGGCAACCGTGCGATGGCCGAGGCCGCCGTGGGCTACATGGTCGGTGCGGCGCGTCAGGCGCTCGCTCAGGCGGGTATGCGTATTCACGATGTCGACTGGATACTCCCCCACCAGCCGAACGGTCCCATGTTCGATCAAACTCTGGATGCCCTTGAGGTTCCGAGACACAAGGCCATCAAGCTGGTTCACGAGATCGGAAGCACGGGCGCGGCTGCGATCCCGTTCAGTCTCGACCAACTTGTCCAACGGGGCGTGCGACCTGGCGACACCGTGCTCATGGTCGGTGTCGGTGGCGGGGCAGGTTACGGGGCGACGGTTCTCAGGGTCGGGAATGTGCGCTCGGGATCGAAAACCTGAGACAATAGAAGAAGCGACTCGGCTGCGTCGTGCGAATGTCCGAGGCCGTGTGGGGAAGCTTGTCGACCGGGCACCGCGGCTTGCGATCATAGAAGGTCAGCAGCCGAAATGCCAACCGGTCTCGCAGGCTGTTTCGTCGCCGCGGGTCTAGCTGTTCATCCACCACGACGATCGGCGTTGCTCGCCTGGCAACTCGCCCCATCTCGGCCAGGGCTCGCTGTGGTTGCCCGTAGCTCGCGATCGCCCCGATATGGAACACCCGATCAAAGCACCCATCCGGGAAAGGCAGCCTGTGCGCATCGCCAAGCGAAAGCCGCACGTCCAAGGATGAGTAGGGTAGGCGCTTGCGGCACTGGGCTAGCATCCCGCGGCTGAGATCGAGCCCCCAGTATACCACATCCAGGCCGGATGGCAGGCACTCCGCCACAAAGGGCAGGTTCGCCCCTGCGCCAATTCCGATTTCCAGGATGTGAACAGGAGCGCCTCTTGGAACTTCGGCCAGGGATTCCAACTCCAGCTCTGCGAGCATCTGGCGACGCATCGCAGGTTCATCGCAGTCGCGTTGCAGCCATGGCAACACGTGGCGGGTTAGTGGATCGTGAAGGGCCGGCAAGCCGTTGTAGAACAGCCGCATGAAGCGATCGCTGGCATGCACGTCACGTTCGCGAAACAGTTTCGGGAAGCCATCCTCGTCTGGCCAACGCATGCCGCAGCCTCGGCACAAATGGGCGTGTGCATGCAGCACTAGATTGGCCTGGCAATCGGGGCATACCAGTCGTGGCTCCTCCACTAGCTAGCTCCTCTGGGTTATCGCTGCGCGCAGCGCCTTGGCATCCAGGTCGTGCCGATCGCGTTCGTGTCCCGACGACATCGGGACTAGCGCCTCGCAAATGAGCATGGCTTCACGCCGTTCGCCGCGCCGGTGCGCCACGGACAGAGCGTTTAGCAGCAGCCCGTGCGCCTTCGTCGGTCGACCGGCCAGCCGCTGGCAGGCGGCCTCATAGTACAGCGCCGAGGCTTCGCACATCGGAAACAGCTTCGCTGCGGACGATAGCCGGCGGCAAGCTGTTTGGGCAGGTCGTCCGGCGGCGGTGATCCCCTGCTCCCAGCGGGCCAGGTGCAGCGCGGCGACGGCGGTGAACCCCCGGACCTCGACGACTGTCGCGGGACGTTGCAGGGGGAGTAGACGTTTGGTGGCGATTTCGAATGCCTCCTCCAGTTGCTGCTGCTCGATAGCGACATGCACTTGCAGCGCCCAATAGCGCTTGACCACCGTTACGTCCGACTCCGCCTCTGGGGCCATGTTTCGCAGCACCGCCTGCGCTTCCGCGAGCTCGCCCAACTGCCAGTACGCTTCCGCACAGTGGATGTTCGCCCAAAAGACGACCTGCTCGTCCTGTCGCCTGCGGGCGGACGCGGCCATTCGGTCGGCCTTCTCCAGGACCTGATCATACTCCGCTCGCGCCATGTGGACGTAGATTTCGTTGTTGATAGCTTCCTCGACGCCTCGCTCATTTCCGATTGACTCGCTCGCCTTCATGGCGGCCGCCGCGTGCACCGGGACCTCGTCGTAGCGGCCCACCCCGATCAAGAACGCGCCATAGTATTGGTGCGCGCGGGCGGTAGACCGGCCGTGCTCAAATTTTTCGGCCATCTCGATCGCTTCACGCGCGTACTTGTCTGCTGTGGCGTGCATCGGCACGCTGCTCAGCATGACTGCAAGGGCTGCCTTCAGACGTGCCACCTCGGGAGATGGCCCTACCTCTTCGGCGAGGTTCAGGGCTTTGAACGTCGTGTACATCATCAAGAGCGGGTTGGCGTCATACCAGGCTGCCAGGCCAAGCTCCCCGTAGGTGTTGACCACCTCCAGGGTCAGCTCGCGGTTGTACTCGCGTGGCTTTGGGAGTCCGCGATAGCGCCTCCAGACCTGGCGCCCGATCTGGCTGCACAGTCCCATCACGATGCCCAGCCCTGTGCGGGGGAGCGCGTAGCCCATCAGGGCCATGGCGTCGCTCAGGGATTGGACACTTTCCGTGAGCATTCCCAGGCGCGCGTAGGCGTCTCCAAGGGCACGGGCCCAGCGACCGCGCCGCAGGGCTGGGGACTCGTCTCCCGCGGTGTCGAGCTCCGCTGCCCTGCAAAAGAACTCGAGTGCCTCGCGGTTGGCGAAAGAGCTGAGCGCCAGTTCACCGGCCCGCTCGAGGGCGTTGATTGCCCGTTCGCGCTCACCGGCGTGCTCCCAGTGGTGGGCGATTAGCGGATACAGGGGTTCGAGCGGCCCGCCCTTCCCGTGCTCGTACCATTCGGCGGCTGCGCGGTGCAGGCGTTGGCGTTGCTCGAACAGCAACTGTTCGTATGCGACCTCCTGGGTAATCACGTGCTTGAACAAGTATGCAAGTTGCGGCTCGCGCGTCTCTACGTCCGTGAGGTCCCGCTGGCGGGCCGATTCAAGCGCGGCAGGCACTTGCGCTCGGGCCTCGACTACCGGGTAGATCCCCATCACGACAGCCAGCGTGAAGGAGCGGCCGATTACGCTGGCCGTCTTTGTCGGCGGGGCGTCAGTTGATCGAAGCGTTCATTTCCGCTGAGGCGGTCGGAGATCCGAGTCGGAGTTCGGAGATCCGAATCGGAGTTCGGAGATCCGAATCGGAGTTCGGGCTCGGAAAACAACCGCTTCCGCCTGCCAGGCCAACTCCTCGGCCCCGAAATTCCGGCGTTATTCGCCGCCATTTTGCACCGCCGCGTAGCTAAAGCCGGGACAGATCAATCGCCCCCCACCTGGGAGGAAGCCATCAATAAATAGGTCGCATTAGCCGTCCGCCGGGACGCCGTCGTCGACGCATTCGGCTACTCACGCCGAGGGATTGGGCATAGAGTTCGGCGCCGTCGCCGAAGACTGGCACGGGCAACGTGAAGCAAAGGGGAAGGCAGCGACCATGGGTTACAAGGACTCGCGGACCAACGGCCGCGTGACCGAGATCACGCACATCGTGCCCTTCAAACAGGGTGGGCCCAAGGCCCTTAACGGCATCCGATACGCGGATCGGTGCCGGGCACTACTGGACGCGTTTCAGAAACTCGAAGCCGAAGGTTTCACGTCACCGGTACGCCGCTTCAGCGGAATTCACTTCGCACGCTGGCAGCTGATCGACGGCGATACGCGCTTGCTGTTCACGACCAACTTCGACGGAAGCTGGGAAGACTACATCGGCGCGTTCGTCCGGCAAATCCCCTGGTCGCTCGGCCTGATCTGGACGAACTGCGAGAACTACCCCCTCGATCGCAAGAGTGGCGAGCGACTGATTCCGGGCGCCGCCGACTACACGCTCTTCAGTCGCTTCGTCAAACGCTATCAGGTACCCGCCGGCCTGTTCTACGCCCAACACGGCGATCTGACGATCCGAGATATCCGCTACCTACGCATCTTCCACCAGGAAGCCTGCGCCAGGCTCGAACGCGGCGAGTCGGTCACGCTCGGTGAGATTCAGCGGCAGGTCATGCTGCAAACCGCCCAGGTATCGGCCGCCTGCAAGGGGCTCCCGTCGGAACCCTTCCCAAAGCCCGGCTGCGTCGTGGAGATGTCGGAAGCGGACAAGGCTGTGTATCGCGAGCGCATCGGCTTCCCGCTGTCCAAGCTCTACCCCGCCTATACCGAAGCGACCTTGCGGGAGATCTTCGCCGAGTTTGGATTGCTCCCGGTAGGAGAGGAGGCGTGAGGATGAGTGAAGAGGTCATCTCGTACGATGAAGTCCAGGCAAACATCCTGCTGCCGTATACGCAGGCCAACTGCGCACGCATGATGTTCTTCCGCTTCGACGGAGCGCGTGAAAGACTCGCGGAAACCCGTGCCTGGGTTGCGTCGATCGCCCCCAAAATCACCTATCACTCGGACGTGCGTACCCGCAACGGTAGCCCCTGCGACGCGGGCAACGGACCGTGGGTGAACATCGGGTTCACGTCCGCCGGGCTCGAGGCCCTGGGCTACGACCCCTTCAGCATGAAGTACCTGCCGGAGGAGTTCTTGCTCGGCATGCGCGAGCGCGCCGACCACCTCGGCGACGTGCTCGAACACGACGAATACGCGGATCGAGTACATGCCGTGGTCATGATCTACGGTCGCGACGGGCGCGTCGCAGCGCGTTCGCTGGCCGTCGGGACAGCCGTTCATAACTGGGACGGCCCCCTCCCGGACGCGGTCAAGGATCTGGAGTATGCGGTCTACGAGGCCATGAATGGTCCCGTGGCGAAACTGCTCGAGCCGGGCGCGGCCGCGCTGCGCTCGGGGGCGGTGCGACATCTGACGGAGCTGGACCAGGACGCCTACTCGCTGCGGGCTGCCGAGGTGACCGACCTGGAGTACTTCGGCTTCAAAGATGGCATCTCCCAGCCACGCATCACGGGCGCGACCGACGACCCGCGCGGCCCCGACAGCCCGGCCGGGACGGTCCTTTTGGGGTTCGCACCCCCGAAGATCGAAAACGCGGCGCCCACCGCGCCGCGGGAAGCGACGCGCGCTGAGCATGCGAGCCATCACCTCAAGCACAGCTCCCTGCTGGTGCTCCGCAAGCTGCGGCAGGACGTGGATGCCTTCCGGGCCCAGGCCGAGCGCCTCGCTGCCCCGATCGCGGGATTGACCGGGCGTGGCCTTGCCGAACTGATGATGGGGCGCCACATGGATGGTCGGCCGATGGTCGCAAAGCCTCCCGAAAACGGGGAGGACTTCGACTTTCGAGAAGATCCCGCAGGCAGAGGCTGCCCCTTTCAAGCGCACGTCAGGCGCACCAACCCGCGCGACGCAGAGTCCCAGATACGGCGCATCATGCGCCGCGGCCTGCCCTACAGCCGACTGCGCCACAAGGAGGATGACAAGGGACTGATGTTCCTGGCGTACAACGCCAACCTCGAGGCCCAGTTCGAGTTCGTGCAACGGCTCTGGGTAAACTCGGGGGTCGAAAACCATGGCCTGAGCCGAGACCGCGATCCCATCGCTGGCGAGCCGGCCGCACCCGAAAGCGGAGAGGTCGGCAAGGCCACTTTCAGCTTCACCAACCCCAGTGATGAGAGCCCCCAGACCCTCACGGGCTTACACAGCTACGTTCAGACCGACTGGGGCGACTACTTTCTGGTCCCCTCGCGCGACAACCTGACGGAGCTAGGAATACCGCCCTCACCACTGAACGAGCTCCAGGCGCGCCTCCGGAAGGAGAAGAGCCTTGTGCTCCGCCGCGACGTGATCGGCCGCTGGCTGGACGACCGGAAGGTCGGTCCGCGCATCTGGGAGCAGGTACGGGCCGAAGGCGGGGTGGTTCGCCTCGATGAAGAGGGCGTCGTGCTGGTCGGCTCGGAAGAGGTCGTGGCGGAAGTGCTACGTGACGCCGGCGACAAGTACTCGGTCGCCGACCAGGGCGAAGCCATGCGCCAGACCACCGGTGCCTTCTACCTGGGAATGGACGCCAAGTCCGACGCATACAAGGCCGAAAGCCCCACCTCGCGCAGCCTGATTCCCGGCTGGCAGGAAGCGGTCGACATCTACGCGACCGCCGAGTACGCGACCGATTCCCCAGCGCTGACAGCGGAGCAGCAGCAGAAGCTGGAGCAGGAGCAGAAGGCAGCCCTAGATCCGATCCGGCTCGCGACCAGCGAGCTATGCTTGCGCTTCCTTGGAATGCAGTTGACCGAAGCGATCGGCGGCCATGACCGCCCCGGGCGCCCGCCCCGCGGCGAGTTGGACGTGGCGAAGTACACCGCCTTCGTCCTTTCCGGGCTCACACCGCGACTCTTCGGTGTCCCACAACCGTCTGCGGCGGGTACGTTCGCCATGAACATCCCGGCCTCCGGCTACATCTTCTTCGCCTTCCCCGAGGAGATGTTCCTCGAATACGCCGATCAGGCCGCCAAGGACATCAGTGCCTACTACTCCCAGCTCTTCGAACAGCGCACCAAGCGCAACCACCACTCCGAGTTCCCGGCCTCGGCCACCGCGCTCGACGAGGACGACAACGCAGAAGGCCCCATCGAACAGTCCGACGAAGCCTGGCGGGAGAAACTCGACGAGACCCTCAGCAAGCTCGAGGAACTGTACAAAGAGAGCAAGCAGGAAGGCGGGCGGCAGTGGACCAAGGACGACAGCATTCGCACGATGGCGGGCGTCATCTCCGGGATGCTGATCGCGAGCTTCAAGCTCTTCGTCGACGGCATCGGTGAGTACGTCAAGCGCGTGGACGTGGGTGCGCCGATCCCTGTGCAGCGACCCATGAACCGCATCCCCTTCACGAGCATGAAAGACGCACAGATGTCCATGCCCAACATCCTGTATCGCGTGGCCGTCGGGCGCCAGGCACTCGCCGGCGTCGAGGTGATGGATGGTGACTTCGTGCTGACCTGCCAGGGGTCCGCCATGGCGGACGGCGACGGCGAGTGGTTCTACGGCGACCGCACCCCGGCCCAGGGCGAGGTCCCACAGGCGCCCCACTTCTGCCCTGGCTACCTGGTGGCCGATGCGATCCTGGAGACGATGAGTAGCCTATTGTTTGCTCTGCTGCCGGATCTGCGGGCCCTCGACGACACCGGGCGTTTGCTGGACTACTCGTTCGAGGGAGCGATGCAGAAGCTGCTGGCCACCGAGGCCCTTGCTGAGAAGATGAAGAAGGACTCTCAGACCGGTACCGCATCCGGATAGGAAGGATCGCCCGTGGCAGCCCTGCCAGATGAATCCCGCGACACCCCAAACGCCAGTCGCTCCTCATTCACCGGCGAACGCAGAATGGCGACCGTCGTTTTCTCCGACCTGTCGGGCTACACGGCGATGAACGAGGCGATCGATCCAGAAGATGTGATCGAACAGATGGAGGCGATCCGCGCCGAGGCAGCCCGGATCGCCGAGCAGCATGGGGGACTGCTCAACCAGATCGTCGGCGACGAGGTGGTGATGCTCTTCGGGGTGCCCACCGCGCACGACGACGATCCCGTTCGGGCGGTCCTCGCTAGCCTGATGCTGCACAAGCGCGTGGCCGAACTCAGCGCCCGCATGGAAGCGGAGCTGGGACGTCCGCTGCGTATGCACAGCGGGATCAACACGGGCCTCGTACTGGTCACCAGCGGCGACACGCGCGGCGGCGTTTACGCGATCACGGGCGACACGGTGAACACCTGCGCTCGGATTCGATCGCGGGCGGACACGGATCAGATCATGGTCGGGCCGACGACGCGCCGGGCGATTGCGCCCTTCTTCCGGTCCGTGGCGACCGAACCGCTGACGCTCAAGGGCAAGGCCGAGCCGCTGGTCGCGCATCTGATCGTCGGCCGCACAGCTCACCGGGATCGTTTCGATGTCGCGCGCGCGCGCGGGTTGCAGACCCAGGTCGGCCGTCATCAGGAGCTGTCGGTGCTGAGCGAGGAGCTAGAGCTGGCGCTGGCCGGCCACATGCGATCGGTCGCGCTGATCGGTGAAGCCGGCGTCGGGAAGAGCCGGCTGCTCCACGAGCTCTGCCGGAAGGTCCAAGACCGCGGGGCGCTGCTGCTGGTAGGGCGCTGCGACTCCTATGGCGACGTTGCCCCCTACCAGCCCTTCGTCGGAGTGCTCAGGGAGCTCTTCGCGCTCGACGAGACAGGCGACGTCAAGAGCCCGACAGAGCGGCGCGCCGCGGAGGTCGAACGGGTCGTCGACGCAGTGCACAAGCGGTGCCCCACGCTGGTGCGCCACATTCCCTACTACCTTCGACTGCTCGGGCTGGATTCGTCCGAGCACAACTTGCCGCTGCAGGCCACCGGCGTAGCCTTGCAGGAGCTGCTGCTGGATGCCCTGTGCGAGCTGTTCAGCGCTGTCAGCCAGGAGAAGGGCCTGGGACTGGCCATCGAGGACTGGCATTGGGCCGACGCCGCTTCGGAGCTGGCCATGCAGCGGGTGCTCACCGGTGTGCGAGGTCCGGCGGTGATCGTTGTCAGCATGCGGCCCGAGCGAAGCCCTGCCTGGACCGAGCAGTTCTCGCGCAGCGTGCGCATCGGAGCGCTGGATAGACGTCTGACCACCGAGCTCGCCGCCAGGGTGCTCGACGTGCGATCGCTGTCGGAGTCACTCGAGGGCTTTCTCTTCGAGCGCACGGGCGGAAACCCCCTGTTCGTGGAGGAGTTCTGCGCCGCACTGGTGGAGGAAAGCCTGATCGAAATCGACAACGAGGCGGCGCGGCTAGCGATCGGCGGTCAGCAAGATACCATTCCCTTCACGGTCCAATCGGTCGTGCGCAGCCGAGTCGATCGACTGCGCGAGGGGGAGCGGGACGTACTCTCCCTCGCTTCCGTCGTGGGCGCCAATGTGCCCGCCCATTATCTCGAGGAACTGACCGAAGACCCACAAAGCCTTCCAGCCTGCCTGGCGGAACTGGTGACTGTGCGGCTGCTGCGCCGAGGCGAGCGTCGGGACAACTACATGTTCAGCCACGCGGTGGTCCAGGAGGTGACCTACGAAGCGCTCCTGAAAAAGATCCGGCGTGAGTTGCACCGCCGCGTCGCTGTTCTGATCGAGCAAACCAGCGATGAAGACGGGCTTGCGATGCAGTACGAGAGTCTCGCTTACCACTACGGCGCCGCAGGAGCGCTCGACGAGGCTGCGCGCTACGCAGAGCTTGCGGGCGACAAAGCCATCGAAGCCCATGCGCTGGAACAGGCCTCTGCTCAGTACCGGCGTGCGATCGCGCACTTGGAAGGAATGAAAGAGAGCGAGGATCTCACACGCAGGCGCGTCAGGCTCAGTCTCAAGTGGGGCCGCGTGGCGATCTGGAAACCGGACCCGCAACAACGGGAAGTGCTCGACAGCGCGCTGTTGGATTGCGAGGCCTTGGGCGACGTCCGCGGGGCAGGCCAGGCGTTGTACTGGAAGGGCTGGCACCTCTACACGCTGGGCGAACACGCCCAGGCAACCAAACTGTTCCAGAGCTGTATCGAGAAGGCCAACGAGTCCGGACAAACCCGGCTCGCTGCGCAAGCGCACGCGAACCTGGCCTACTGCCACATTGCCGGGCGCAAGACGAAGGAGGCGCTTTCGTGCCTGGAGCAGGCACGAAAGCCGCTGAAGGCGGGCGGACACGGGCAGCGCATGTGGGGCGACGTATTGATCGACGGGTACGAGGGCATGCTCCACGGCGACCGGGGGGACTGCGAGCGTGCCTACGCGTTCTTGGACGCCGCGCTCCGGATTGCCCGTGAGTGGCGCAATCCCCCAGCCGAGGGCTCGGCACTCACCCAGCTGGCCATGGTGCAATGCCAGCAGGGTGCCTTCGAAGACGCTCGCAAGACCGCGGGGGCGCTCCGCGCGATGGGCGAGCGCATCCAGTCAGCCTACTTGCACGCCATGGCGCTGACCGCCGAAGGCCAGGTGAGAGCCTACCTCGACGAGGACCCGAAGGCGGGCGCCGCGCTGATCAGCGAGGCTGTGGAGGGGCTCGAGGAGCTGGGCATACGTATCACCATGTCCTGGAATCGGGCGTGCCAGGCGGAGGCCTTCGCACTTTGCGGAGACTTCGACAGCGCAGAGCGCTGTGCGCATCATGCCATGGCCAGACGTGAAGCGGGTGACCGGCGCGGCGAGGTCATGGCGCTGCGTGTCCTTTCGCTGGTGCGAGCCCTTGGACCTGCGCCCGACCCAGAAGAAGCCTTCAGGCACCTCAGGCTTGCGCTGGACTGGGCCCGACGCGACCAGTTCCCCCGCGAGGAGGCCCTGTGCGAGTTCTGGCGCGCGGAACTGCTTGCCCGCCTCGGCGACCGGGAGCAAGCCCGACACGTGGCAGCATCAGTTTCACCCGCGCTAGAGAGAATGGGCATGAGATACTACGTGGATCGCGCCGCCCGCCTAGCGAGCTGAACCACCCGACCGATTCTGACTGCCTTGGTACTCACGAAGCGGTGCGCCAGCGACTATCCGTCGGTTGGTAGGGCGTCCTCTCCGACCGCCTCAAGGCCGAGTTCCGAAAGTGAGTGGTCCCCGGGGGTGAAGTAGATGCGCGCCTGCCCTTCAGCCCTTGGTGTGCATGTTTCCAGCGGGGGTAGGCCTCTTGCCGGTCTGTTCGGACTTTGACAAGCGCTGGGACGACGCGGTTGTCCGCCCGCTGCAGACCAGCGTCCAAAGATCAATCTTGAAACTGTTCCGGGACTGCCCTGCGGACGCTTCCCCGCAGGAGGGCTACTCCCCGGGCATCTACGAGGCCGAACTCGGCCCCTTCCAGGTACTCGCTGAATGGGCTAGTGTGCCGGCGCCAGCATAGCAGGTAAGGTTTGAAAACCATCGATCAAGTCGAACCCGTCTGTCCGGATTGCCTGGGTGCGCTCGAAGCGGGTGACTGGGGCCACCGCTGCACCCGCTGCGGTACCCGGTGGCCCTCCCAAGATGGCTTTCCCAAGTTTTTCCGCGAGCGGGAAGTGCGCGCGAGCGACCGCTTTATGCGCCTGTTCTACAATGGGCTTCCCGCGCTGCATGACCCTCTGACGACGCACTTTCTGCCCTGGTTGCAGCGGGACACGTCGGAGCCGGTCTTTCGCAACGCGGCGCTGCGGGAGCTGGACCTGCCGGGCCTCTGCCGCCAAGCGCGTGGAGAGCGCCTGCATGTTCTTGAGGTTGGCATCGGCGCAGGCGCCAATCTCCCGTTCATCATCGACAGCCTCCCGCCGGCAGCCCGGGTGACCTATTGGGGCCTGGACCTGAGCCGGGGGATGCTGGGTCAGTGCCGCAAGCGTCTACCGTGCCCGCCCTTGGACATTCGCCTCATGCTGGGCGACGCACACAGCCTGCCGTTTGCAGACCAGATGTTCGACCGTGTGTTTCATATCGGCGCGATCGCCAGTTACGGGCAGCCGGAACTCGCATTGCGGGAAATGGGCCGGGTTGCCAAGCCGGGAACACCGATTGTGGTGGTCGATGAGCAACTGGATGGAGCTCGCGACAATACCCTGCGCGACAAGCTGGCGTTCCGACTGTTGACCTTCTACGATCGGAATCCGCACTGTCCCACCGAGAAGCTGCCTGCTACGGCTACGGACGTGCGGTCCGTGCAGTTGAGCCGCTTTCTGTACTGCCTCAAGTTTTCCATGCCGGACCAGGCCCCTGGGGCCGCTCGGCGGTGACGACTACAGCACCGTAGGCCACGCGCGACCCGAAGCCGGCCAACTGGGCTGGTGCGGCAAGCCCAATCGATGTCTGACCGATCGACAACCGCGATGGCGGCTCGATCGATCCGCGCGATCAGGAGTCGGCGGTCCAGAAGCGAGTCGCTCGCCCGGTCCAGCCACTCATCCGCATCCATCACCAAATCGCGCGCCCTCGCACAACTGCTCGACTCCGCAGCGCATTCGCTTTGGTCGAAAGCCCTGCAGAGCCGATCTCTTGCACGATCAGCGCATGCCTTGGTGACGGATGCGTGTGAGCTTGACAGCAGTCCATATGTGAGCCCTGCATGGTCACAGGGAAACACCTCCATAGGAAGGAATGTCATCATGGACCATATGTCTCCGTCTGATCGTACCTGGCCGGCCGTCATCTTGCTCCAAGGCGCGGACTCCGACTTGCCTCTCGCCGAAGCCACACACGAGCTGGCCCACGCACTGGTAGACGAACACGCTGACGATGTGTTGCTCCTGAAGGTGGCGACAGGCCTACCGCAGGTGCGCTTCGACGACGCGGCCGTGCTGCCGGTGTTGACCGTCGCGGCGGGATCGGATTCGAGCGCCAACCGTGCGGTCGTCGCGGCGCTCAACCGCTATGCGCCCCACCGCGCGTACGTATTCTTGGATGTGAGTGGTCGTGACAATCCTGATGGGTTTACCGAACAGTTGGTCGCCCACCTGGACGCCGCCGACCTGGATGCGCGACTACACCTGCGTTTGGTGCGGACCCATCGTGGGCCACTTCCCGCTGCGTGGGTGTCCGAAACCGACCACGCTAGATGGCGAGTGCTACATACAAGGGTCCTCTCTCATACGGAGGGAGCGATTCGCGGTGACGATGTGTCGGGCGCCCGTACAGAAGGTGGCTGCGGCGCGCGAACTGCACCCCATCCAACATGGCACGATAGCAGGCAAGACCCGGAACAGGTGCGAGTCCGGCTCGACCAGCAGGGGCGGGTGGCGGCGGAGAGCCTGGCCCGTTGGGCGCGGGCGATCACGCGACGGCGCGTTGGTTTGGCGCTGGGCGGCAGTGGTGCCTGGGGGTTCGCCCACGTCGCGTTGATCATGGCGATGCTCGACGAAGGCATTCCGATCGACGTGATCTGCTCCTCAAGTTCGGGCTCGCTCGTCGGCGGTACCTACGCGGCGCTCGGTCGGCCTGGCCTCGAGGGGCTGCTGGCGGATGGCTATCGGCTTTCGCTGGCTGTGGCGACAGCCTTTGTCTCGATGCAGCCGTTCGAAGCTCGCCTCGCGCGACAAACGAGTGGTGTCCTGCTGGAAGAGCTCGATGTGATGTTCTACCCTGTGGTGACGAACCTGACGGCCATGCGGGCCGAGCGGGTGATCAGCGGAAGCCTGGCCTGGGGCGTGCGGGCCAGCTGCACCGCGCCCGGGCTCTTTGGGTCGACCGTTCACAACGGTTCCGTGTACGTGGACGGTGCCGTGTCGCTGAACGTGCCTGCGGGGCTCGTCTCCTGGCTCGGCGCAGACCTGGTCGTCGCGATGAACGCCTTGCCGCAACCCGTTGGGCTCGCGGCGACGGGGCCTCGGGGGCCGCTCTTTCGCTTGTGCCAACTCCGCAAGAGTCTGGGAGTGGTGTTCCAGGACATGGGGCGCTTGCAGGCCCGGGGGCACATCACCTATAACCCCCCCCAGGCCGCCTATCCATTGCTTCGCACGATGTTGTTCCACCGTGGACGAGCGGTCTGTGAGGCAGCACAGGCGGAGCCGGAGTTTCAGAGCACGCTGGAGCAGCTTCGCGACGCGTGGAACGCAAACCGCCAGCCGCGAACCGGCGTACAGGCTACCCAGTGGGCTCGCACGGCGTGAGCGACGGGTGCGCGTCGTTTTCTGCAACATTGCAGCCGTGAGTTGGGTTGTATGCTGCGACGTGGCTCGCCGATCTTCTGGAAGTTTCTCGGCCAGGCAGATGCGGATCTCGATCGCAGGCAGGTTGGGAGCCCGGACGCAGTTCCCTTCTCGACCCCGGTGGTGCCTGGGCCTGCAGCAAGTGCGTGTACCGACATCGCCATCGTTCCGGGAGTGACAGGCCATGATCGGTAATGTAGGTTGCCCGCCAAACGATGACTGAGTCAGCTACAGCGGAGACCGCACGTCGCCAGTGGGCGGTCGTACTAGGAGCGTCTGTCGGTTCGGGGGCCGCCATCGCGCGAGCCGTCGCGAGTGACCCGGGCCTGAACGTGTTTTCCGTTCATCGCGGGCACCACCCGGAGGCCGCCGCCGAGGTGCAGCGTGACATTGGGGAGCTCGGACGCCGAGCTCACTTCCGAGTCGGGGATGCCGCGAGCGCGGAAGCGGCCGCTGCGGGCGCTGCGGAGTTGGCAGAGGTCGCGGGACCGAAGAGCGTTCAACTGTTCGTGCACTCGCTGGCCAGTGCATCGTTGGGAAGGCTCACGGGCGCTGATCGCCTGTCGCCGCGTCACATGTCCAAGACCTTTGATGTGATGGCCCACTCCTTTGTCTACTGGGTGCAGGAGCTGGTGGGGCGCGATCTGCTAGCTCCAGGCGCGCGAATCCTCGGGCTGACGAACCCGCTGGACGAGTCGCTGGTGCTCCAGTGCGGTTTGATCGCGGCAACCAAGGGGGCCCTGGAAGGCTACGCGCGCGCGCTCGCGTTGGAACTCGGCCCCGCTCGCGTTGGAACTCGGCCCCAAGGGCTACCGGGTCAACCTGCTCAAGTTCTCGACCGTGATCACACCGGCCGTCGCAGCTGTCTATGGGAAGGAGAGGCTAGAGGCGATCACGCGGGCGCATGAGCGCTTCATGCCCGCCCGGCGTATGTGCACCGTAGAGGAGGTGGGCAGCGTAGTGAGTCTTCTCGCCGGGCCCAGCGCCGAGTACTTCAACGGTGCTACGATCGATTTCAGTGGCGGTATGATGCTGGGAGCGATCGACGCGTTGCTGCGCGATCCGTCCAGTGCTTGATTCCCGTCCGACGACTGTTTGCCTGGTCTTGAGGTGATCCGGTCTGGGCGCAACCTGCTCGGTGGTCCCCAGCGCAGCTACCGCTCTTTCGCGATGACACCGTGCGGCCCTCGGGCGATCTGCCCGGCGGTGACGACCACCGCGCCGTAGCTCACCCCGGCCCCGACGCTGACCAACAACAGCTTGCTCGAGGCGTGCAGTTGGCCCGTTCGAACCAGTCGGTCCAGAGCCACGGGAATCGATGCTGCACCGGTGCTGCCGATCTCACCGACGAGTTTGACCGTCCGCTCCGCGGGTACCTCGAGTGCGGCGATGATCTGGTCGAACATGTTTCCGTTGGGTTGGTGCGGCAACACCCAATCGATGTCGGCTATGCTGAGCTCCGCCTCGCTCAGCGCTTCTCGGGCAGCTCGTACCAGGTAGCCAACCGCCTCCTCGGACATGGTTCGGTTGGAGATCCCGAAACGCAGGGGGTGTACCCGGCCCGAAAAGCGCGGGTGTTCCATCGAGGCCGTGAGACCCAGGGTGGGGTCGCTGCCAAGGCGTGATCCGAGCAACCCGTCATCGCCTGCGCCAGGCCCCACAACAACGGCGGCCGCGGCGTCCCCGAAGATCGCGTAGCAGCGAGGTTCGTCGGGCATCAGCATGTCGCTGAAGATCTCCACGGTGACGATGGCGACCGGGCCGCACCCGGTGGCAACCGACCGGCTAGCCAGGTCGAGCGCACTCAAGAAGCCGACGCACCCGTTGTTGATGTCGAGGGCGTCGCACTGTCCCGTAAGCCCCAACTCGTGCACGATCCGCGTCGCGGTTGCCGGGATCAGCCAGTCTCCGCCGGTGCTGGCGACGAACAGAATCCTGCGCAGTTCCTTGGCGTCCATCCCGGCCGACGACAGGGCCTGCCGCAAGACTTCTGCACCGAGGGGGGCTGAACGCGTGCCCGGCTCCACCCAGTGGCGCTTCACGATGCCAGCGCGCTGCTCAATGAATTCGGGTGTTAGCGGAGGCACCGCTCGCTTCGCCACCTCACGGCTGGAGACAGGACGGCCCGGTAGCAAGCTGCCAGTTCCCAATAGCGAGCACCGAATCATGGTGCCGCCTCCGGCCTGCCGCTCGGCTCGGAGGACAGGGGCGTTACTGGCTTCTGGGGGCTGCGCTTTCTGACCTGGCTGTCACAACTCGCTTTCGCTTGGATCAGCACAGCCGTTGGCCATTCATTGTCGTGATGAAATAGTCGCAAGGAACTCATCTCACAAATTCCGGCCAAGAATACCCAGCCACGGGCAGCTCACAAGCGCGCGTGGGTCGAAAGCAGTGCTTGCACCGCGTCTGCCACGCGCCGCTGAGCCTGTAGCACCGCCCCTTGGTCGTCTGGATCGATGGGACCATCATCCTGCAAGTCGATCGGATCGCCGACGTACGTGGTGATTTGTACGGGAAGCGGAAGAGCGAGTGGCCAAACACCGATGCCCAGACCCAACCAGGCCGGGAGACCCGCCGGTACGCCGAGCCGCTTGCCCCAGCGGTAGCCGTCGTTGAAGCCGACGAAACAGTCGTCGACGCCGCTGCCGGCCACGGGAACAACCCGCAGATTGTGGCGCAGGGCCATGCGCACAAAGCCCGTGCGCTGGCCCCAGTCCACCCGATAGCGGTGGTGCCGTGAGCGACACCCTTCGCGGGTGCCGCCAGGCTGAACCGCCAGATGTTGGCCCGCCTGCACCGCGCGGTCGATGCCGGGACCATCGCCGGTAACGAATCCCAGGCCCTCCGTCACCCAGTTCATCAGGTGCATCGTGCGTACCGCGCGATGGGTCACACCATGGAGCATGTAACCAAACCGGTCGTAGGCGCTTACCGACAGCAGGCACTGGTCGTGCGCGATCGGCCGCCCATGGTAGCCCACCAGCAGCATGGAACGGTCGGTATCGAGCTTGTCGAGACCATGGACCCGGTACCGGTGGTAGCGCTGCATGGCGCGCCAATAGGCCAGCCAGGCGGTCAGGGCGGGATGCTGTTCAGACATGTTTCGGGTCGCGCCACAGCAGGTCGAATACGCTGAGCGCCGCACCGCTCACGGGGTTGGCGTCCGGCCGCGCGGGAAAGCTGAACTCCGTGCCCGCCCCTTTCACTCGCTTACCGCGCGTATCCTTGCCCAGCATGGGCCGCGACCCTACCGCACTCGCTTCCTCATATCATCACCTCCCTGGGGTACGGCCCTCAGCTGACTCACCCCTGAGGTATCACCGAAGCACCTGATCCCTTGCGCCAAGCTGCGCGGAGGGCTATCGCTCGGCGGGGGGGGCGCCACCGTGCCGTCCAGTTTCGCGTGGGGGCTACAACAGGCTCTCGGCGTCGAGGGTCTGCTCGAGCAGCTGTGCCATGGCTTGTGCTGCGGGGTTGGTGTTGCCCTTGCCTTTGCGCCGTACCAGGCTCAAGCGTCGCAAGTGGCTGCTGCCAAACACGCTGGCCGCGTGAAGCCGGCCGGCGCGGACCGCGTAGCGCCGGGACGACAGAGATTCCGAGGCCGGCGGCCACCATGTGTTCGATGACCTTTGAATAATGTTGGCGTTCGAGCCACAGTTGTCCCATGCCCCCTGCGGCGATCCTGTTCGATCTCGACGACACCATCTTGACCTCGGGCGACCCTCGGGACCTTTGGCGGTCCTGCATCGCCGCCCATCGGCATCGGTTCGACGGCGTGGATGCCGAGGCGCTGCACGCCGAGATCCTCCAGGTAGCGGCCCTGTTCTGGAGCGATGCGGAACGCCACCGGCGCGGGCGGTTGCGGATCAAGCAGGCGCGGCGGGGCATCGTGGCCACAGCGGCGGAGAACCTGGGTTATGACGACTCCGCTGCTGCGGTGGCGCTGGCAGACGCATACCACGAGCGCCGGGAGACCGATGTCGTGCCGTTTGCCGGCGCGCTCGAAACGCTTCAGCTGCTTCAGGAACGCGGCATACCCATGGCGCTGGTCACCAACG
>JAPPOR010000871.1 GCA_028817905.1 Myxococcales bacterium | reverse complement strand
GCTCGGTGGGAGCAACGCCGACCCGCGCCACGGAACTCGCCGGCATGGGCCAGACTCTGCTGCGCTGAAGACTGGACAAGTGCGCGGGCGGCCTGTAGTGCTCATGCACGGGGTGCAATAGTTCGGTGGACGTGCCCCGACGGTGAACGTGGTGCCGCGCTCGACCACCAGACCGACGACTGCCCAGGTGCGGGCCTTGTCTTCCATGCTCAGCGCGATCGTCGCCGCTGGGCCCTCCCGTTCCCCGGCCCGCGGAAGCGCGAAGGAGCGCGCGCCCGGCGCCTACCCACCTCATCTACGCAAGCGGTAGGGCCAACGTGGCATCGAAGTCCAGAAGGGCGGGTCATCGGCGGGCCGGGGCATCGACATCGGCGAAGGACCAGGGCCCGAGTTCGCTGCCGACTGCGCTGCCGACTGTGCTGCCGACTGTGCTGCCCACTGTGCTGCCAAGGTGGGTTGTGCTTGTGGTCGCGCTGGGATTGCTGGGGGGTGTGATCCTGCAGGGCAGCACCCTGTGGCACCAACCGATCTCCATGGACAACGCCGAGTTGTTCGAGGACTTTCGCTCGGCGAGCTGGAATCAGCTCTTCAGCTACGATCGGTTCTCGCATCTGCGTCCCGCGAAGAACCTGTGGTTCGCGCTGCTGGCGCGGCATCCGGACGCGCTACCGCTGGCCCGCGCGTTCGTCGTATTCGCTTGTCTGGTGAGCGCGTGGTTGATGAATCGTCTTTCGCGACCCCTGTGGCCGGACCTCCCCTTGCTTCCCGCGGCGCTCTCCGTGGCGTGGCTCGTCAACCCCACGACTGTGAGCACGGTCGCGTGGCTCGCGACCGCGAACTACGTCTTCGCCGGCGCCGGCACGCTTGGGTTCGTTGCGCTCGCGATGGCTTCTATGGAACCCGGCGCTTCCCCACCAGTGCACCAAAGCCGAGCGTGGGCGGCGACGCTTTCGCTCACGATCGGCGCTTTGAACCACCCTGGCGCATTGCTCGCAGGCCCGCTCCTGCTGGCCTATGCCCCCTGCGTGAAGGCCCTTCGAGGTCAAGCCGGCCCGCTGCTTCGAAGGATGGCGCTACCCTATGTGCTGGTGGTCGGGTTGGTCGTGTTGCTGCACGTGCGGGCCGGTGCTCCTCCTGGCGGGTACCCGTTTACCCAGTTGTACCCGGGCTGGGTGTTGCCCTTTAGTTCCGCACGCTACCTGTTCGACAATCTTGCCCTGTGGCTATGGCCCTACGGTCGGTTTGGGGTGCTCCTATGGGACCAGCCGGACAAGTCCCTTGGCTTGAGTGCCGCATGCATCGCCCTGCTCTTGGGCGCCGGGTACTATGCCCTGTGGCGCAAGCGCCATGACCGGGTGTTGCGCTTCGGCGTGCTATGGACCCTGGGCTTTCTGCTGCCGGTCACCAACCTCGTTCCGTTCGGCAATACGCCGGTGGCCCTCCACTATCCCTACCTTGCGGGATGGGGGCTCGTGATCGTCCTGGGACGGCTCGCGCAGTCTGCTGTCGAACGCTTCCGCGGCGAGGGCGGTGCTGCCCGCATATCTGCCGTCCTTGTCGTGGCGGCCCTGGGAGTCTGGCTACAACCGGCGCTTGCCGCTGCCGCCCGCTGGGGTGACGAGGTCGAGCTGTTCGTCACCACCATGGACAACTACCCGGACAATCTGCGGGCGCGGGTAAACTTGGCGGATGTGTACATCCAAGAGGAACGCTTGCCTGAGGCCCGGCGTTTGCTCGAGGCCTCGCTGCGGCGCTTTCCACAGGCCCCCGGACTGGTCGGCAACTATGCGACCATCTTGCACATGCTGGAGGATCACGCTCGGCTGGTGGCGTTCGTAGAAGCCAACCAGGCAGCGCAAGCATCCAGCCGTGTCGGCTTCCTCTATGGACAGGCACTGGCCAAGACGGGCCAAGCGGAGCGGGCGCTGGCGCAGTTCACTTCGCTACTCGGGGGCACGCTCGACAAGGAGGCCCACTTTGCCATCGGCTATCAGCGGGCCACGCTGCTGGTGCAGCTGGGCCGCCACGCGGATGCCCAGGCGGCGTTGCAGTCGTTGCTTCGTCACTTCCCCGATCATCCCGACCTGTTGCTTACGCGCCAGCTTATCGATCGAGTCCTGAACGCCCGCTCGCACCCGCCCCGGTAGCGACCTTGAGTCAGCGTTTCGTGGACGTTTGAGCCAAGTTTTGATCGCGCTACCGTGACTAGATATTTCTGGACAAGGTCGCTGGATGCATGGGCTGGGATCCTGGGGCACCGCCCAGGACATACAGGTACTTGGGTGGAGCGCCCTACAAGCCTCCCATGAGAGCCAACAACAGTCCGGTCAGGGTCGTACCGACGGTCAAGGTTAGAATACGGGCCACGCCGCTGCCGCTGGACAGAGTTCCGAGGATGATCGCCAGGACTACTGAAGCTAGCCACGCAACCGCCGCGATCAGCGGCGTACAACGTTCGATGCCAGACACGAATACCACCAGCAGCACCGTGGGCCCCGACCAGGCGAAAGCCCGGGCTACATGGGCCGCCTCCAACCGATCGCGGCTCATGCGCTGCCTGAGCAGCACCAGAGCTGGGATCAGGAGCGGGAGCAGGGCGACCGCCTTCGCCCCCAGCCGCTGCAACCAGAGGTAGGGGTATCGTGGTGTGGACTCCGGGTCGGTGCGGGTCAAAGCAGACAAACCCTGCGACTCAAGGGCGCGGCGTCGCGCCAGGAGCGTGGCCTGGTCCTTGTCATGGAGCTCGGTGGTGTATGACCGCGGACCGAGCGCGCATCCGGGGATGTGGCGCCACCGGGGGGCGAATAGGTACCTCCACAGGATCTTCCCGGTGTCCCGCTCGATCCCATCGACAACTCCCGCGGTCGTTGCAACGACTACGAGATTCGACGTTGCGGCAGTGGCGGCGGTCGATGCTCCTTCCAACGAGAGGTGCGGCGCTGAATAGACGATGTCGGGCCCATCGGACACTTTCAACCGGACCGAGCTATCGGCGGCTCTGGCGCTTTCGAACCGATCCAGAATCTGCTCGGTCCAGGGCGCTGGCCCTGCGGCACGTAGCGGGTGGGGCCGTGGCGCGATCGACCCGTCCTTGCAAGGCACGCCGCTGCGGCACACTAGGCCGCTTTCGAGGAACGACAGGCCACCTATCTGGAATCGTTCTGGATGACTCCAGCGCTGTGATCGGCTCTGCGAGTCGCTGGGAGGTCTGAGCACGTCGCCGATCGCGTTGCCCCAGATGTCGAGCACCTCCAGGTCCTCGACGGGGGTCTCGTATGTTCCGCGCGCGAGGTAGACGTGGTTGCCGTCGAAGTAAGCTTCGCGAATGCGCGAGTCCGACAGTGGGTAATCCACACGCGACGACACCTCGCCGGGTTTGGAGGTCCAGGACCGCGAAGGCAGCCCCAAGCGCATCGAAGTCATCGCGCTCGGCGTTCCACCGCTCGGTCCGGTCTCGAAACACGAGGGCGCGCTCCCCAGCGAGCACCAGCGAATGCGGTTGCTCGAAGGGGTACCTCCACACTTCGCGCCCCGTAGCGAGGTCGAGCTTTGCGATGGAACCACGCTGACGCACCACGAGAGCAGAACCCAAGGTCCAGACTTCGGCGGCAGGCGCCCGCCACCGCAAACCGAACGTATCGCCGTCGAGGACGGCGACCTCCCAGTCCGCCCTCCTAACGATCACCCCTTCCAGGGCGGCCAGGCGGCCCGAGAAGTCACCCGCCCTGCGAGCAAGGACCTCCCCGGTGTCGCCGTCGAGAGCGGTCAGGCTGCCGTCGGATTGGGCAAGCACCACCTTTCCACGGGTCAAAAGGACGTTGCTGGTGACACCCACCAGCACCTGGTAGTCGTGGCCCAGCGCCGGTTCCCGGATGCCGAGGATCGCCAGGGCCATCAGCACCCCGGTCCTGGTCCGCCCCGTCGTTCGAGTGTACCGGCCCATCGCGATCTACATGCGCCCAGGCAGGGAACGCTTACACCTGGCTCTTGATTCCCACGGTCACCTGGAACGAGGGGCATCGTCAGGGACCCCCTGGCCGCCGAGAGCCGCGACGGGCGTCCCGGTTGTCCGCCATCGCACGGTCAAGGCTCTGGAATCGTAGGGAAAAGTCGTTGGCCTGGACGGGCTGAAGCACATTGTGAGCCGCGCGCGCGGTATCATTGGTCTGGGCCGTGCCAGACCTGGACCCCCACATTGCACTTCCTGGCCTTGCACAGGAGCGGATTCACTTCGCGGGAG
>JAPPOR010000695.1 GCA_028817905.1 Myxococcales bacterium | reverse complement strand
CTGCCTCCGCCACCGATGACGATGTCATCGCCGCCGCCGGCCTGGACGGTATCGTTGCCTGGGCTTCCGACGATGCAGTCGTCCCCTGGGGTGCCCTGGGTCACGGCGCCGGCCACGGCGTAGATGGGCGTGAGGTTCCGCCACCTACACAGTCGTCTCAGGTCCTTGGGCCGATAGCGCGTCACGAGATCCCCTTCAGGTGGATCCGCCTCCTCTGCTTGCCCAGGAGCTTCCGGTTCCGGCTCTTGCGCCGCTGCTACCATTGGCGCGCTACCGGCCAACGCCAGTACCAGCGCCAGCACGGTCGCGAGGTCGCGCGAGTTGTCAGTCATGAGTTTCATCGAGCCACATCCTTCCTTGGAGTCGGCGACTGGCGTTCTCCTTCGATGAATCCCGTGTCTCCTTCGAGACCGAGGAGTAGGCCCGCCACCACGGAGAGCCCCACCACGGGGCCCACCGCATTCGCGAATCCCATTAACGCAAACAACTTGCAATAACAAAGAGCGTGAATTGAAGCCTAAAGAGGAGGACTGCCCGCAACGGCCGGACGGTGGAACTCGGCGAGCAGCGCGAGGCCGAACGAAGGTTCTCGCCCGAGGAGCTCCAAGAGCTGGCCCACAACTGCAGAAGGGTCGAGGCGTCGGTCAGTCGACCCGGCCTGTTAGCCATCCCCGAGGCCCTGGCCACTGGTGGAGGTCTGCGGTGGGATCGGCCTGCAGCATGGGTGCAAGTGCTGCGCGTACTTCGCGGGCGATGGCCGCTCGTCTCGGGTCGCCGATGCGACGCGCGACATCCCAGTTAGTGAGGAGGAAGCCGAGTCGCGATGCGTCGCGGACGCTCTGCGGAATGGCGGAGCTGGCACGGTTTCGGCGGAGGACTTCTCGCAGATAGTTGTTCCAGCGTTGTCCCGCTAGATAGCTGCGCGGTCCATCGCGGTTCAGGCGAGTTCGACCGGCCTCGAGCTCGAGTGTAAGGTTGTCCAGGGAGTTGGTGACTCGGGCCGGACGCTGGTCGGCGGATAGTTGCCCGATGTAGAGCAGCGCCAGCGCCCCAGGGTGGCGCATGGAAGGGTCGCGCACCAGATTCTGGCGGCGCACTACCGCCATGCGCCGAGACAGTCCTTGCCAGCCGAGGGGCCCGTCTGCAAGCGCGACTAGCCCGAGGGACGGGTTCTCCAGGCGAACGTTGCTGCGGAACAGGTGGATCTCAGGAAAGACCTGCAACAACGTGCCCAGGACTGTGTCGAGCTGCTCCTCCGTCAGCTGGTGCATGGGAAGCCACTGGCAGAACAAGCCTCCGGGCGCGAGGGCGCGTCTTGCGCTCCTGAAGTGCTCCACGCTGAAAAGCCGCCCGGCTCCCGATGCCCAAGGTAGGAAGAGGTCGCCCACGAGCACGTCGAAGCGCCCGTGGGCGGCGGCGACGTAGGTGCGAGCATCCTCCTGGACGATGGTCGCGCGTGGGTCCGTGCTGAGGTTCCGGTTGACGTGGCCGAAGTGCTTGCGTGCAGCGTCGACGACGTTGGAGGACAGCTCTACGACTTCGACATGCCGCACATCGGGATGCAAGAGCGCGGCGCTCGCCGTACTGCCGGTTGCCAGACCCAAGAAGCCCACGCGGTGGGGTGCAGGATGCAACAGGACGGGTAGGTGCGCCTGACGCTCCTGGTCGAAGCGCGCCGCGGTGCTGCCCAGCACGTACTGGTTGTTGGCGATCATCGAGCGCCCCAACTTGGGGTGCTCCACCACCGCGAGCGTGCCCTGGGCGCCATGGGCTTCGGCGAGCACCCGAAAGCCCAGGTGGGTATTCAGGGTGGGCAAGTCATCCAGGACCGCTATCGTTAGCGTCCCGGCCCCTGCCAACGTAGCGACCACCAGCACTCCGTGAACGGGCTTTCGACACCCCGCCAGCGACAATGCCACCAACGGGCAAACTGCCGCAAGCGCGCCCATCGACGCATGCGGGCCGAGGCCCGGCACGAGCCAGTGGTGCGCGATCTCAGCACCCAGCAGGCCCCCAGCGCCATTGCATGCGAGCAGCCAGGCCACGCCGGCCGGTTGGTGCCGCCTAACCCGAGTTAGGAGCAAGGGAAAGAGCAAGCCGACCAGGAGAACGGGCGGTCCGACAAAGGCAGCCGTGAGCGACGCCATGCGCGCAAGGGCGCCACCCAGAGTGACCCCGCCCGAAAGCCAGTCTCCGCTCTGAACCAGTTGCCAGTAGACGAGCGGGCTCGCGCACAGAGCGAGGGCACCAGCGCCAAGGGCGAGCATCTCAGGGGTCCAACCCGGCGCCCTTTCCCGGATATAGAGTGCGAGCCACGGCGATGCAGCGAGCAACACCACCACGGTCCCGAGCAGTGCCGCCGGTGCATAGAATGACATCGTTGCGACGAGCATCATGCTGTGCAGGCCCACCACTTCGATGGCCAGCACCAGCGCGCCGGATGCGAACGCGAGCCATAGGAGCCGGGCTTCAGGTCTGCCCATGCTGGCCGAGGGACCGGAGGCCCTGGTCGCGTGAGAGGAGGTGATTCCGTCGACGAGCGCATCGAGCCGCATGGCGCAGGCGGCCGCCGCCACGTTCAACCCCATCGCGACAAGCATGGAACCTCGCGCGCCGAGGTTCGGAAGCGCCCACAGGGTAACCAGGCCCAGGCCGAGCGCGCCGCCCAGGGTGTTGATCGCGTAGAGGCGCACGTTCACCTCGAGGCTCCCGGTGACGCGACCCACCCCGGCCAGTAAGAGGGGCAAAGCGAGTCCCATCGCGACCGCCGGAGGGGTGACGACCACCAGCGAGAGCAGTAGCTTCAGCAACGGGGCCCACGGACTCAGGAGCCCCTCGACGCCCACCGTCGGCCAGAGCCAGCCCGTCCAGGTGGGCAAGGTCAGGATGGGAACGCTCAGCACGGTCACAACCAGCTCGGCGGCGGCAAGCAGCCGTAGCGGCCGCCAAGGGCCCCCTATGAGCCGCCCCGCCCAAACGGCGCCGATCGACAGGCCGAGGAAAAAGGCCCCCAACACCCGACTGCTTGCAAGCGCCGTACCCCCTAGCAGGTCGAGCAGGCGCCGCGTCCAGATCAGTTCGTGGCCCAGGGCAGCGGCGCCGCTCGCCAGCACCCCCAGGTGGGCGAGCACGACGATCTCCCTGTACCTCGAGCCCGTTCCGGACTTCTCCACTCCGATCGCGCTCACGGACACGTGCGGGCCCACGCGTCTTCGCCGAACGTCTCGAGGTACTCGATGAAGCCACGAACCTCAAGGCCCGCATCCCCTTCAAATCGGATCGTGTAGCGTGTGCCGGCGGCGAAGCGCGCGACGTAGGCCCCGTCGAACCACATGCAATCGGTGGTCTCCACCGGCGTCGCCTCCACTTCGCCGCCCTGCTCGTCGAGAATATGCAGAAAGGGGGCTGGGCCAAATAGCACTGTGTGGATGCCATCGCGAGATGGCCGATAGCTGACGGTGACGCCGGAGTGCGTGTCCACAACGAAGGCGCGCGCGCTGTAGCTGATGTCCGGCGGCTCCACCCCGTCCGGAGCGCCGGATACATCGATGAAGGGGCCGAACTCCGTGTGTTGGCACGCGTGGGCTTCGGGCCGTCTACCGATCGCGGGCACGCAGCCGTCCTCAGCATGAAGGGGCCGGGCATCTGGGACGACCGAAGCCGCGCACCCCGTCAGCATGCCGCAAGCGAGCAACGACAGTTGTAAAGGTAGCTCCATCATAGCCCTCCGCGGGTCCGACTCCTTCGCCGGGACAATGAGACCAGGGTAGCGAGCACGAGGCCGCCGAATGCCAGCGGCGCGCGGGCCTCGTCGGGACACCCGGGTGTTCCCGCGACGCGGCATTGGCAGCCTCTGGACGCTTGGGTTACGCCCGGCTCGGGGCCAGCGTCTCGCTCGGGCGGCTCCCTCGATGACACGCACTTGCCGGGATGCGTTGGATCCGCAGAAGTGCAGTGCAAATGCGCAGGGCACCCGTTACGTCCGAAGCCATCCACGCACCCCTCGGCGCAGTGCTGCTCGACCCCGTCCCGAACGCACAGCTGGCCGCTGCGCGGCCCGCCGCAATCGGCATCGGCCTCGCATCCGCAAAAGCTGAGCCCCGTGCCGTCCGGGACGCAGCGGGGAGCGTGCTCGTCCCGGCACAACGCGTCCAGCGTTTCGTCGCTCGCGCCATCGCAGTCGTCGTCGACGCCATTGCACAGCTCGGCCCCGGGCTGCAGGGGCTCGGCCATGCAGATCGTGGGCGCCTCAGGTTCGTCGCAGACTGAAGTGCCGTCCACGGCACAGGCGCCCTGGCCGGCGGTGCACGGCGCGCCCGTGTCGTCGCTCGACCCGTTGCAGTTCCGGTCGACGCTGTCGCAGAGCTCGAGCGCCTCCGGGTGTACCTCGGGGTCGGTGTCGTCGCAGTCGCCATCGTTGGCCACGTAGCCGGGCGGCGGGAGACAGGCCGATTGCTGGACACCCTCCGGATCACCGTAGCCATCACCATCCCGATCGCGCCCGTGGAACTCGAGAAAGTCATCGATCTTCTCGAGGACGACGACGCTGCTGGTGGCCGAGGTCAGCTCGAAGGCAAACTCGTAGGTCTGGCCGCCGTCCAGCGTGTACACCCCCACATGCTCGAAAAATGGGCAGGTCGGCACACTGGCCTGGTGTCCGACGTCGAGTGCTCGCCCGTCGTCATCGAGAACCTCGAGTGGGATGGGATACTCCATGAACACGGCCCAGTCGCCAGAGCGGGCTGGCGTGTACGGGATCGACGCGGTGGTTGCGTCGACGCTGCCGGCGGCCGGCAGCGAGATACGATAGTGGGTATGCACGTGGTCCAGATTGTCGCTGGTGGGCGGACCGTCGGCGTAGCCGGCGGAGACATCTTCGAACGGCCCGAGGCGCGCGTGAAAACAGCTGTGGTCGGAAATAGACACGTTGAGATCGTCGCACTGCGCCTGAGCGCTACCCGAAGCCGCCGCCGCGGCGCAGGCGACTAGCACCCATGACAGGCCATTCTTCGAAAGGAGACCGCGGCGACCGTCGTTGCTTGAAACGGGGGCGAACATGACAAGCACCTTACGGCTCCACGAGGAAGCGGTATGTGGTCAATGGGCTTTCGGCCGTCGGGCCGCCACGTGTCGTTACACGCGCCCGAACGGACACGTCGTACACTCCCGGGTGCGTGAAGCTCCAGACGTAGTGGTCGTGGCTGCCCGGCGTCATGGAAATGCGCTGGAAGCCAGAGAGGGTCTGTGAAGGCTCCGCCGTCGCCACAACGAACTGGGGCTCGATGCCGACCACGCGATAGACGGCGAGGCCTGACCCGTCGGGAGCGTCCACTTGCTCCGTGTCGAAGTGGACATCACCGGTCACGTCCACCGCGTCCACGCCTTCAGTGGACAGCCCCCAGAATGGTTGCTCGGCCCCGAGGTTGTTGTTGCTGAGGAACCAAAACGCGGCTCCGGCTTCTACGCCGATGGGCTCAAATCCCGCCCCATCGGCCGGGCGACCACCCTGTTCGATCACTCGCGCACGTGATGATTGCGGAACAACGATGCAGATGCCAGCGGGATCCCGCAGTGGCTCGGGGCCACCGGGGCTGGGGTAAACCAGGTGGCTGCGCAGATGAAGGCGGAGGCCCTCCGCCTGATCGTAGGTCACATGCATGTCGCCGTGGCCCGCCCGATACTCCACGTCGCATGGAACGCCGGTGTCGGGATCGCCCATGGCAGCGCCCCGGCGCGCGTCGATCTCCGCATCCCCCCCGGCATCGAGGCCGGCGTCGCGTGGAGCGTGTGGTCCCGAGCGCCGCCCTCCGACGCGGCGCTCATCGCGCGGCATCGAGTCAGTACCCGCGTCGATCGCGGCGTCCATGATCGATGGTGTAGACGCGTTTGTGCCGATGCTAGTGTCACTCTCCGAACCCGAGTCGTATTCCGGGCCAAAGGGGGCTGCGTCCACGGCGCTCGCGTCACCCGCGTCGCGGTCCGACTCGACGGACGCGTACTCCGGCACGAGCCCGTCGCGGTCCCCCGAGCCGCGCTGCTCGTGGGTGCGCTGCCGCTCGGCCGCGTGATCCCCAGCACAGCCGCAAAGCGTCAGGACAACCCCGATCGTCGCCGCAGCGTCACGTCCAAGTGAATTGCCCATACCCGGTCACCTCCTCCCACGGGGCCGGATCGTCCGGCCCACCAGAAACAACACCAGCACCAGCAAGACCGACCACCCGCCGTAGTTTGGCGTCGGCCTGGCCAGGGAGCACCCGGACGCATGGGCCACCGAGCGCGCCGGTGCCGCCGAGGTCTCATCGTTGGCCGCGTCGTTTGCGGACGCCGGGTCCGCGACCGCAGCATCCGCACGCGCGGAACTCCGCGCTGGGAGTCCCGCATCGTCTTCCACTTCCACTTCCACTTCCACTTCCATTTCCACCAGCACGCCCGCGTCAGTTGCCGAGGCCGCATCGGCGCCCCCGTCGACCGTGGCTTTCAGGGCGCCCGCGCAGGTCCACGCTTGCGGAAACGGTAGGCACGGAGCATCGCCACATTCCGAGCTCCCCTGGGGATCCCGACAGTCCACATCTTCACTGTCGACTCGGGCGTCGCCGTCGTTGTCGAGGCCATCGTCGCAGTCGTCCCGCTCCGAGAGGTCGGAAGGGTTGGTGCAGCCAGGGTCGTCCAGGTCGGCCTCGCCGTCGCCGTCGTTGTCGATCCCGTCGTCGCAGTCCGGCACGAGGTAATCCGCGGCGCATTGTGTGGCGCGATCGACAGCCGTCTCGGCGACGCCGTGGTGCAGCAAGACCGCAACAGGCGGCGACGACGCCAGATCCCCTACTCCAAAGCGCAAGCTCAGCAGATAGATGCCGGCGGGTGGCTGCAAGCCGAGCTCGCTGGAGAGCGTGAAATCCAGGTGCTGGTGAAGCGCGCCGCTGTTGTCCGTGGTCGCGAACTCGAAAGGCTCCCCGGCTGCGCCCTCGCCGTCCAGAGAAAACGCGGACTGGGGCCCAAACAGGCCACCCAGCACCACCCGCAGCGCAAGGGGCGGGGGCGCCGGCGCGAAGTGCACCTCACCCACTCCATCCCAGTACGTTAAGGGGGCAACCTGGACGCCCCCGTCAGCAGATCGGTAGGCAGGTCCGACAGTGGTTGAAGCGTTGGCCGGCAGCGCCGACCAAGGTCCGGGCGGGTTGTTCACAGCCGCCATGCCCGGGTCATTGCCGCTCACCTCGTCGCTGTCCAGCCTTTCGAACGTCCGCGAGAACGCCCCCCGCGGCATGCGTGCCATCGCCTTGCCGAAATCGTACCCGCCCGTTTCGACGCGTCCTTGCCGTTGCGCAAGCAGGATGTCGATGTGCTGGGCGCGCACCGCCGGTCCGCCGGCCATCAGCAGTAGCGCCGCGGTCGTCACGGCTCGCCGGTGGCGACGTCTCCGCAGTAGCGCCCACAGGCCAAGGGCGAGCAACCACGTCCGTGCTCGGGCGGGCTCGCTTGCGGTGCTGCAGCCGCCGCCGCTCCCGTTTTCCATCGACGCCGTCGGCGTCGCGCCCGCATCCGACACCGGGTCGCATGCACGGCTCCCCTCGCGGAAAGGGTCGCTGCAGTCGTCGATCGGCTCGCATGCACCCGGGACATCGGGATGCACGGATGGGTCGTCGTCATCGCAGTCATCCACGTTCGCCACGTAGGCGTCCGACGGGGTGCACGGCGTGACGACTACTCGTTCGGGGTCTCCAAAGCCGTCCCCGTCTCGATCGGCCCCGTGGCGCGTATCGAAATCCGACAGCTTCTCGATCAACACAGCTGCCTCGTCAACGGATTCGTTCAGGGCCGCGTAGCGAAGCTGGTAGCGCTCACCCGCGGTCAAGTCATAGACGCGGATCCACGGGAGCAGCCCATCGCACTCCGAAGTGGTGTACGCAAGCACCGCCGCCTGGGGTACACCGCTCGCGTCGGTGACGACTGGAGACGCTTCCAAATCGCTCAGGACGGCCCACTTGCCCGAGCGCTTGGGCTCATAGGTCACAGCGCCGCCCTCGGCGGATCGCAGGAACACGGTGTGCAGCGTGTGGACCTTGTCCACGTTGGCGGTCTCAGACGCCATTGAGGGCGCCGCAACCCTGTCGAAGGGCCCGTGCCGGGCATGCTGGCAGGCATGGTTGATGATCCCCGGACCAAGGGTTCCGTCCCCGATCAACCCGCAATCCCGAATGGGTTCCTCGGTGCCTTGCTCCGGCGGCGCTGCGGTGCTCTCGACGCCGCGGCGTTCCGCGTCCAGCCACTGGGTGCGGACCCAGCGCTCCGCTGTCTCGAGACTGCCCTCGGCGAGCTCTCCTTGCTGCAGCAACAGGTACGCCGGATCGGCGTCCTCGAGGCCCTCGACTCGGAACGCGATCGCGAGCGCATAGATGCCCGGTCGGGGGGCCACCTCGGCATCTCGCGGCTGCATCGACTCGGCACCAAGCAGGACGATCTCGATGTGCTCGTGAAAGACCCCAGACCCGGAGGTGGACGCCAGGACGAACCCGTCGACGCGCTCGTCCCCACCGTCTGCCGACGCTCGCCGGCCATCCTGTGAGGCCCACAGGATGGACTCGCCGTGGGCGCGCTCAAACGCAACAGGCGGAGTCCCGCTCCAGTAGGCGAGGTTGGCGGACAGGTCCGCCACGGGCTCGAATGAGAAGTCTACTTCGGCATCCCCGGGCAGCGGGGAATACCCCTTCGGGGGCTGCTCGATGGCGTTGAAGCCGGGGTTCGTGGCGACCGCGTAGTCCTGCTCTGCGTACTCAAACGCACCCGCACGCAAATAAGTCGGTGCGACCGCGGTGGACGCCCCCCAGTCGAACGCGCCGATGGCCACCCGGTTGCCGTCGCGCGCCAGCAGGAAGTCCCGATGCTGGGCGAGGGCCGCGGACGAACCAAGCGCCAAGGACGCGGTCGAGCCGAAAAACAATACTGGCAGTACAACGCGGTACATATCGCTCCTGAGGCGAGCCGCCGCCGAGGGGCCCGCGCAGCGACCCCCGCCACCCATCAGGGTGGATCTCGCTGCGCGGGCCCGCTTTCGGGGCTGGGCTAACGGACCTCGTAGTGGACCGTGAACTCCGTTGACAGGGGAACTCCACCCGACACCTTCTCACCCGAGACCCGGTAGGTGACATCCCACACTCCTGCGCCGTCATTGGCGAAGCCCATGTTGAAGTGGTCGTGGCCGAGTGGAAGCGATATGGCGTCGGACGCGTCGATCCCGTCACACGAGGACATCGGGAAGGTGGGTGGGAACCCGTCCTTCCAGGCAGAGTACGCGCCGGTGCTCGTAGGCGATGCGACGTCCATCAGCTCGAGGGTCAACAGGTCATCCACGAACTCCCCGGCCGGCGCCTGGTTTGCGAGCCCCAGGAACGGGACCATGTTGGCAGCCGCGTCTCCGTTGCTCTGCGGTAGCCAGAACGCATCCTGACCGGGGTCTACGCACAGCGGAGCGAAAAAACCGCCGTCCGAATCCGGTCGCGTGAACGTCGCATCCGTGACGATGTGTAGCAGCTCCACGGGAAACTCCCCGTCCACGTCCGCTACACCGTCGATCGTGGCGCCTTCGACGTGAACGTGCACCTCGAGCTCATCCTCCACGACGGCGAACTCAAACGCCATGTCGCCGTGGCCCGCCGTGTACTCGATGGGGTCGCAGGCGTCGCCCGCCCCGTCGCCGTCGAAGTCAGCCTGGCCGGGGTTCGGGGTCTCCGGACAGTTGTCCTCGGCATCGCTCACCCCATCGGTGTCGCCGTCCCCCTCGCAGGCATCGCCCTCACCGTCATCGTCCGCGTCTTCCTGACCCGGATTGGCTTCGAACGGGCAGTTGTCGGAAACGTTGGCAACGCCATCGCCATCGGTGTCGTCGTCGCAAGCATCTCCTTCGCCGTCGGCATCCAGGTCGGCCTGTCCCTGGTTGCTATCGGTGGGGCAGTTGTCCTCCGCGTTGGCGATTCCGTCCCCGTCGAGGTCCTCGTCGCAGGCATTGCCAAGCCCATCGCCATCGGCGTCACTTTGGTCCGCGTTCGCTGTGTCGGGGCAGTTGTCGGCTGCGTCGGCGACTCCGTCGCCATCACCATCACCATCACCATCACCATCGCCATCACCATCACCATCACCATCACCGTCGCCAGCGCCATCACCGCACACGATCCCAAACGTCTCGCTGTCGTCGCAGGCGTCACCGTCGGTAACGCTCAGGGTGACCACAACCACGCCGGCCACGGTGCAGGTCAAGGTGGTGGAGGCCGCGGCGGTATCCGCGATCGTGCCACTGCTGGCTGACCAGCCGATGGTGCCGCCGGTCGCGATGCCCGTCAGGTTGACCGACTCGCCGACGTCAGCGGTCAGCGGCGCGACGACCCCGTTTTCGATGGTGGGGCAATCATCACCACCTTGGGTTGTCACGGTCGCCTCGACCGTCACGTGTCCATTGGTTTCGGCCGGGTTCCCCGGTCCCAGGGTGCACACGAGGTTAAGCATCACGGCCGTTGTCTGGCCTGCGCCTACGTCGAAGGTCGCCGTGCCCCCGCAAGGATCGCCGCCGGACGTGGTGGCTGCCATCTCGAGGACATAGCCGGTGCCGGCGGGAAGACTGAACTCTGCGGAGACCGTATCGTCGTCGCCCGGAACTGCGATAACGTCATTCAGGATCTGGGCGCCTCCGCTGACTGTCACCGTGAAGGCGACCGTCGTCAACGTCTGGTCATCAGGGAGACGCAGTGCGAGCTGGACGCCTCCTACCTCGGCGGTCTGGTCGTGGCGCGTGTGACCTGCCTCGCTCGAGCAGCCCGCGATGGGTTGCCCAAGCGCGAGCACGGTCAGCGCGCAAGCCCAACGTAGTGTATTTCTCATGTGGTTGTCTCCTTCTCTGTAGGCCGCCTGTGGGACCGCATAACACCGCGGACTCGCCGGGCGGACTCGCGGGAGCCAGTAGCGCTAGGTCCCGCCCTTTGCGGTCCAGGGAATGCAACGCGTATCGTTAATGCAAGTTACTTGCAATAAAATCGAAGGCCGAGGCCGCAGCTTTTTGCCCGATGGGCGGTGCGCCTCACAGAAATCGGCGGTGTGCCTACTCCAGACAGACGTGACTCAAGTATTCAGCGCTCTGCGCTGATCGCACGCAGCGCATCGCGTCTGTCTTGATGGACTTGCCGGCACACGCTGCGATGTCGTTGCGATAACGAGCGGCGAGTTCCCGCTGCCTTCGAGCTGTCAACGCATCGTCGACGAAGCCTATCTCCCGAAGCTCGATGGCGACCAGCCGGTCAAAGATGGCGCGACATTGGGAAGGGGTGGCACGGTCCCCCTCGGAACCGCAAGCGAGTAGGGCAAGCGATACGCTGGCGAGCCAGGATGCCAGTGGTCTCATCGCATAAACCTCACGCGAATCGGTGGTGACGTTGCGCGGACCGGAAGGCCACTCGCGTCCCGCGCCGGCGAGAACCGCATCCGTCGCGCGCACTCGACCGCGGCCCGCCCGAATCCATGTCCCGGGTCGGTGTCGGTTGTGGCTCGTTCAACTGTCCCGTCGGCGCGCACAACAACCCGTATGACGACGAACTGCTCGTAGATGTCCTGGACCACAGCGGCTTCTGGCCAGTCGCAACGCCATTCGCCGCCCAATAGCTGCACCGGGCGTGCACCGGACGGGGTCTTGGACTTGCTCGAGGAGCTGGCGTTCCGGTCCACCGCTCGCTGGGGTACTGACGCCTCATTCGTACCGCTGCCGGCGCTAGCGCCTCCGAGGTAGGTGGTTGCGGTCCCGCTTACGAAGGTCGCGTCCGTTAGGTCGACGGGGCCCCATGGCTCCGCAGGTGCCGCGACTACCCTGCCCGCCTCGGTGGGCGGGGCCGGACGGGCGTCGGGTTCGGACGTCGGACCAACTGGCGCCCGTACGGGTCGCGTCCGTTTGGCGGGTCGCGGCACGGGCTCGGGCGGTAGCGATGACACCTCTGCAGGCTCGGGGGGCGGCCCATCGCGGAGTTCGGTCGCCGGGGGGGCTTCGATGGCGATCGGCGCCTGCGCCGCCAAGTTGCGGTGGATGGCCGCGGCCATGCGCGCGCTCCACGTCTCGAGCGAGGGCTCTGCACGATTGGCCAGGGCAAGCAGAACGAAGTGCACGCTAAGCGCAACGAGCCAGGCTACCCCATGCGCGCGCCGCCTGGGTCCGCTGGACCGAGCACGAGGACCGCCTAGCACCGTCTCGAACAGGGCGGAGGCTTGCCTGGGTCGTCTGGCTTGCTGACTCGGCATCACCTGTCCGTGCCTCCGGTCCGCCCACCAGCCGGCAGTGTGCCGAAAGCAATGCGCGTCACCCCGGCGCGCTTGAGACCATCGAGGGTCGCGATCACCCGTCGGTGCGGGACATCGCCGTCGGCTTGGATCACAGCTCGCAAGTCGGTCCCCTCTGCGAGCATCGCGCGCGCGCGCGCGACCAGCCCGTCGGAGTCGGCGATGGGTGCCCCGTTGACGAGCACGCCCCCGTCTGAGGGAAGCAAGATGGAAAACACAACCTGAACTTCCTCCCGCTGGCTGGCGCGCGGAAGGTCGAGCGGCACAGCGGGAGCGACTACGATCTTCGCCGTAACGATGAAGATGACAAGCAACACGAGCGTCACATCGACCAGCGGGGTGACGTTGATCCCGGCGATGACGCCCCGGCGAGGAATGGCGTATCCAGGCATCCCTAGCTCCTCGACGCGGCTGGCACGAGACCTGCCGAAGGCTCCGGCTCGCGCCCGTCCCCGGGGCGCCCCGGCCGCTCCGGAAGGGCTCCGCCCTCCAGGTACGCCAGGACCAGGTTCGAGAGCACGTCCGCGCCCGCAAGCACATGTTCGACCCGTCGCTGCAGGTAGTTGTAGGCAGCGACCGCGGGGAGCGCGACCGCGATACCCAGGGCCGTCGCGACGAGTGCCTCGGCGATGGCCGACATGACCGCGCCCGAGGCCACCTGAGTCGCCGCACGCGCACTCGCGTGACCAGATGCACTGTGCCCCAGCTCCTCGAAAGCCTGTATAACGCCGATGACGGTGCCGAGCAGCCCGATGAAGGGAGCGTTGTTGCCCAGCGTTCCGAGAAAAGCCAGGCGTTCGTCAAGATCCTCACGCTCGAGCGCAGTCCGGCTCGCCATTGCCTTGGCTGCCACAGCCGGGCCCCTTGGGCCGAGTCGCAGGCCAGCTGCCGCGACCCGAGCCGGCACGGAACCCGAGGCATCGAGCCATGCCGCTACGCTCACCCCGTCGTCCCTCGCGAGTCGCTGCTGAAGGCTGCCGGCCAAGGCATGAAGATCGCCAGCGGCACGACGATACACCGCCCAGCGCTCGAGGGCGATGGCCAAGCTAGCCACAGACAGCCCCGCAAGCAACCAGAGGACCCAGCCGGCGCCGGCGTCCAAGAACAGGTGCTTGAGCGCTTCAACCGTGTTCATGAGCCACTCCCGCGCCCTGAGGTCCCGCAGCATGCGCACAACAGTTGCCGCCTGCCCGCTTGTGCCGCCTGAGCAGCACGACGTTCTGCACCGCTGCAAGGATCAGGAGGCCAAACCCTGCGAGCTCGAGCGCCTCAGCGGTGACATGGCCAAGTACTGCGATCGCGCCACCGGCGACGCATAGCCCCAGTGGCCAGCGGTTTCCGTGATGCCGGATCGCAGCTTGCAGGATGACTAGATCAGCCACTAGCGCGAAGGCGATCAGGCTCCCGTGGACCCGTTCGTCACCGAGGAAACCCATCCGCGCCCCGGCGAACAGCCCACCGAAGACACTCAAGCACGCGGGGCAGATCGCACACTTGAGGACCGGCAAGACGAAGGACCAGAACTGAACGGCTCTGGTGTTTGTCGCAAGGCTTGCCTCAGTGGTCGTGGCCATGGTCATGCTCCGTTCCATCGATCGGACACTCGCCCTCGCCCTGAAAGTGTCCCTGGGTCTTCAGCTGACTGGCGAGATAGTCGTACATGCTCTCGAGCGGCGTGATGGGGGAACCGCCGAGTTGGAAGCGGTCGTCGAACTCGGGGAGCTGCGATGGGGCGATGGCTTCAAGCTCGTCCTGCGTGATCGTCCCGTCCAGATTCAAGTCGCAGTCCGCAAGCCATTGGGCGAGCCGTGTTACGCCGCCTTCGTCGCCCTCGGGGAAGCCGTTGAAGAACGGGTGGTCGCCGTGGAGCGTGGCCGCCACCGTCTGTGCCCCGTCTGCGGAAATCGGGAATCCCGGCACCTCGTCGATCTCACAGGGCCCGAAGCGCGTCTCGGCCGTGGCGCCGAAGACAAAGCGGACGGTTTTTGCGTCGTAGCACTCGTTGTCACCTGACATGTTGCCGTTGGGCGCCTCGCTTCCCGGGTTCGCGAGGGCCGCAGGCGGGCACGACTGCCCATCACTTTTCATCATCAGACCTTCGATGAGGTAGGTCCAATCCCTGTCAACCATCTCGTCGTAGTCGTCCTCGTCTACGCTCCCGTGTCTTGCGGAGCCGTCGCCAGCGCCGGGCGTGGCGAAGTTGAACTCCCAGCGGCCTACCTGCAGGTCTTCGATGGTCCAGAGCGAGAGACCCGCAGCGGGCACCTGCGTCAGGTCGACTACGAATACGTCGTGCGCCTCGGCCTCCACGTGTGAGTCCGTGGCGAGGCGCACATTGATATCGCCAATGGTGGCGAGGTATTTGTCGAACTTCACCGCCCATCCGTCGGCGATATTCTCCCTGTCGTCACCCGGTTCTAGCCCTTCAACGACCAGGTCTTCGGATTCTAGGAGCACGGTCAGTGAGCCGGTTCCGGTCTCGTTATCGCTGCCACATCCTGCGGCGAAGGCACCGAGGCATAGCATTGCTCCGCCAGCCGTGTTCCGAAGTTTATGTCTATTCATTGTCCATCTCTCTGTCGGTAGGGCCCTATTGGGCTGTTAAGGGACGTAGTCCCACTCGAAGGAAGGTCGGCCTCCGCTCACTAGGGCGTTCCGCAGGCTGCGGTACGCCTCCGAGTCGCGCTCGATGATCAGGCGTTCTGCGCAGCCCTGCGCTGGCAAACACACCTGCGCGAGCTCATCGCAATCGCGGCTCGAGACTTGGCTTCCGCCTTGGCAGGTTCGCTCGACGCTTCCGTCGCACGCGATGGCGGGTCCGCCAGTGGTGCAGGTGTCGGTCGCCACGAAGGAGCGAAAATCGATGCCCCTCAGCCAGGCCGCAGAGTCAAAGCGCACGGCCAGGCCATGCTCATCCATATCCACGTGTCGGAAGAAGGGTTCGGAGGTGCTCTTGCGAACGACCGGAACGCCGAGCTCCGTATCGGCCGTCTGCTGAACCGGGATGGAGGCCTCGAACGGTAGGCGTATCCCGTTCACCACGGCACGTCCCTCGACGACAAAGGACGCGCCTTCCAGGTCGCTTGCTGCATCGAGGACGTATGGCTCGGTGCCTGTACGTTGCGAGCTGATGCCGAGGTCGTACATATATGACTGAACGGGGCCAGTAGTGCCAAAGAGCTCTCCGGCGAGCGCGGGCTCGGGTGCGGTGGTATCGACCACAACCGTCTCCAGCCACTCCAGCCGTGCGGTGTCACAGAGGTCTCCGGCGGTCGCTCCCGCGCACAGATAGAGCGGCCCGAACGCGAGGTCGGCCCGCTCGATGGTGATCGCGACATCGCCGACGGCGACCGCCGGCTCCGATACGTCCGTTCCCGCGACGAAGAGGGAAAGATGGGTACGGTCCTGCCCCGTACCGGCGCACCCCCCCGAGGTCGCGACGAGCAGCATACACCCGAGCAGACGGTTCATAGGGTCGCCCCCAATGACACCATCCAGGATAGGGGTGCTCCAGCGGCGGTGTGCCGCGCGGGCGTGCGCGGCCGGACACCGTCGTAGGGGTCCCAGTCGGATGGGAAGGCGTATTCGATCGCAGCGTACCGGGAGTCCAGGGCGTTGAAGATCTCGAACGCAAGCTCGACCCGACCCCACGAAAGCGCTGCGGACGCGTCGAGCAGGGCGACGGGATCAGCAAAGTCGCCGTAGGGAAGCGGTCTGGGCGACAGATAGGAGAAGCCCAGCCCTGTTCGACCAACGAGCGGTTGTCCCCAGACGTCTTGTGCCAGGGTATGACGCGTTCCCAGGTCAGTTCGGACCACGATGGGCGGGACAAAGGGAAGGCTCTGGCCCTCTTCGAATGGCGGCTGCGGCTCATCCGCCGTGGGAGGAGGAGGCTCCAGCAAGGTGGCACCCACGTATGTGAGCGACAGGGAAGCCACGAGCAACCGAGGCAGGCGCACCACGGCGTGCGCGACCGCGCCGAGCCGCTGCGTGGCGCCGGTTCTCTCGAGCCGGCCTTCGGCCGCATCAAAGGCGACGTCGTCCGAAAGACGGGTGTAGTAGCCGCCGAGTGTCAGGCGCAGGAGGTCGCCCCAGTCGAACCGAACACCGAGATCGGCAGATCGGACCTTCGCGAACGGGGCCTCTTCGCCGTCCTCCAGGATCCGTGCCTGCGACGACCGGTAACCCTCACCGTAGGCTGCCAGGATTGAAAACCACTCGGACGGCCGAAGCTCGGCGCTCGCGCGCGGACCCCAGGCGAAGCCGAGTGCGCTGCGACGAAAGCCGCGGATGAAGGAGTCCTGAGATCGGGTGAGCGGTGCGAAGTTGCCGAGCCGGTCTTCCACGTCGTACGAAAGGACGTCGGCCCGCAAGCCGGCTCGCACCCGGAGGTACTGCACGAAGGTCCAATCGAGGTCGCCCCAGAAGCCAAGGTCCACGCCGCGGATGCTGGCGTCGACCCGCCGGTCCCAGGTCTGGTTCCGGACCGTGGCATCGAGCAGGTTCTGGGCCTGCTCGATGACGTCGAGACGACCGTCCGTGCCCACCTCGACGGTTCCGCGGCCCCACCGCGCAGCGCGAACGGGTGACGTCCGGTAGCGCCCGGTCAGCCCGAACGACAGGGTGCGGTTCTGCTGCTCGATCAAATCGCCGCGGCCACCGACGCGTTCGAGGAGGCGCGATGCTTGAAGGAACCCCGTGAAGTTCTCCTGGACGCGAAAGCTGTCGTAACCGAGCCACACCCCGGCCTGACCGTTTGCGCCGTCGTTCCCAGCATAGTCGGCGAACAGCCCAGCGAGGAACCGGCTGGCCAGGGCGTTCTGGGCCTGCGCGGTGGGATATGGGTAGACGCAGGTGAAGCACACCCGACCAGCATCGAAATCGTCTTGGCGCACGACTCCTGCAAGGTCGGAGCGTGCCGTGTGCAGCATACCGATCCCACGGAACGTCAGCTCGCCTGCGCCGAACCGGTGTTGCACCACGCCGCTGCCGCTTTGCCCGGCGCGGTTTTGGCCGAACCCATCGGTTCGCATGTACTGTGCAGCGCCGAACGCTTCCAGGGGCTCCCCCTGCGGTGCCCAGAGCACCAGTTGGCGCAATGTGTCAAACGACCCGTAACCCGACCGCACGGTCACTCCACGCTCTCGGTCTCGGACGCCGAGGGTCAGGTCGATGGAACCCGCTACGGCGAAGTCCCCCTGACGGGGATCGTAGACACCTTCCGTCACGTGCATGGCGTGCACCGTGTCACCAATGAGAAATCCGAGGTCCGAGTAGCCCTGACCATGAAGGTGGGAGGGCACATTGATCGGAAGTCCCCCCACCCGGAACTCGATGTCCTGGCCGTGTTCCGCGTTGAAACCCCTGAGCATGTAGTTGTGGGCGACCGCGGGCCCTTCGGCGCGGCCGATGTACATACCGGGTGCGGATCGAAGGACTTCCGCCCCCTCCTGACGCGGAGCGGCCACGAGCACATCGCGATCGATCTGGAAGTCGCTCATGCTGCGGTTCTCGGCGCGAAGCTCGCGTTCGCCTCGAACGGTGACGTCGATGGGCGTTTCGCCTACCGGTGCTGACGGTACGGTGCCTCCAGTCTGCGGTGCGCCGTCCTCCGCGGTCGTCAGAATGGTGCCCAGGGCGTCCGGTGCGTCCGGTGCGATGGCAGCGGGTTTGGTCTCTGGGAGCGCGAACCGGAAGGGGACCCGAATGCGGCTCGCGAGCGGCTGTCCGGCCCTGCGCGCGGGCTCGAAACGCCACCGTCGAACGGCTGCGACGGCTGCGTCATCGAACTCTTGCCCTGCGGAGGTCGCTATCTGGACCTCCCCTACGGTCCCGTTCACGAGGACCGTGACGAGCAGCTCAACCCAGGCCTGTCGACCTGCCAAGAGCGCCTGGGTTGGGTAGGTGGCTGCGACCGACTGCACCACCTGCGGAGGAGACAGGGCGGGGGAGGGAACGGGCTCTGGCGGTGGCGCTTGCGTGGGGGCAGCGCTGGCTGGCGACGCCGGCTGCTTCTGTGCCCTGGCCGACTGCGCGCACAGAAGGCAAACGCAGACCGCAGCGCACACCGCATGTCTCGCCGATGCGTTTGTAGTGCACGGTCGCCCACCGCAGCACGCACCCGTCTCGTTTCCCTCGCAATGGGATGCTCTGTCCTTCAAAACGTCTCGACTCCCGATCTTCCTGGCAATACACGGCGCCGGACGCGTGGTGCGTGGCAGTCAATTCGACACGCAACGCAGCACGACGTCCGCCCAAGACCCAACGCGTACGCGTCAGTGCCCGTCGAAGCCCCGACGGGGTGGCACACGTGGATCAGCGCGACCGCGATCCGCCCAAACGCGCTCGCGGGTTCGTTGTGCGTCAGAGCCCATCCCACCGCCTCAACTCGAGGTGGCGCAGCCGGACACCGCGCTGGGGTCGACCGGGCCGCGGGAGATGGGCGTGGCGTCAGGCCGGCGGAGACGTCTTCGGTGCGTATGCGTGTATGCTCGCCGGCGGGGTCGACGCGGCTTGTCCGACAAGCGTTGCCTCGCGGTCATGGCCGGCTGGTAGGTGGAGATCAGGAACAGGGGCTGGCAATGCTAGCTTGCGCCGCTCTGGGCAAAGCAGGCAGTGCTCATGACGGTGTTCGCCAGCGGCGTCGGAGGCAGCGAGTGCCGGACTATCTGGCACGACCTCATCATGCGCGCCTTCGTGACCCGCGGCGTGCTCCTCGTCGGCGTGCACCCAGCCGCCGTGCTCGGCGCAGCTGACGTGTTCGACGAGCAGCATGTGCAACGCGGTCGAAAACTGCACGACGACGCAGGTGAGCCCCACCAACACCGCCAGGTACCGAACCAGCGTGCGGCGCCACAGGCGGGCGCATTCGTGACCATCTCGTCTCACGGACCGAAAACCGTATCATCACGGATTTGTAGATACAAGTGGGTTGCGGGTAAGGCGTGGTGACCGGCGAGCGGGGGCCTTTCGGCAGCTCCGAACCCGAGTTCGTGCCTCGCATTGCGGCGCAGTTCCCAGAACTCGAAGTTATGCGTGGGCCGCCTGCCACCTGCCGAGGTCCTTCGCCCTCTATGCGGGCGCTCGAACTCGTCGAGTACCAGCGTCCGCCAGCCGGGGTGGCTGGCCGACTGGCCTTGGGCTACCCACTGAGATCGAGCCCCAAAGCCTGGCCGCCCCTCATCGAGCTGCATGCATTGCGATGCAACGCTCATGGCATCCATTGTGCGGCCTACGTCACGGAGACGGTCGTTTGGGTGGAAACAGTGCGCCGACCTCGAGCTCGACGTCCTCGAAGGGCTTGATGCGCGCCTTCGCGCTGTCGTCGAAGCTGCCGACTCGGAGCCACGCTTGCCCGGATAGCACAAAGCTCTCCAACACGCGCTGTGAGGGGTCAACCAGCCACAGATGCGGCCCAGCGCACTTCGCATACAGATCTGCCTTCGTCACTCGATCGTACGCCGCATTGGAGGGCGAGATGACCTCACAGACCCAGTCGGGTACCACGTCAATAGGGCGGGTATCCATGGCTCTGGAAGCCGTTCGCGTCGCCATCCCGCGAGATCGGGCCGCACGATGTCGTGCTCGCTCTGGCGGACATCTACCTCAACGAGGATCCACCAGCCGCCCGGGCCACCCCGACCGTCGTCGTCATCGAACGGCCCGCCTATACAGCTACCCAGAGCCCGCACTGCGCGGCTGTGCTTCGGCAGCGGCCCTGGTGCGGTACGCACCTCGCCCGCGACGATTTCGGCGCGGGTTTCTTCAGGAAGCGCAAGTAGATCGTCGTACGTGGCGAGTCGAGGTGCGGCGTCGGACATGCCTTCCCACTCCAGCATCACCCGCGACGCGTGTGGCACAGCGGGCGGACTCATGATTCAGTCTGAGATCATTGACGAAGTTGGCCAAACGGGACCCTGGAAGGTCTCGATGTCCGAGCGCCAAGTCCGGATCGTTCATGACTGCGGCATGAGCGGCCGACCTCACCAACGTGATCGCCGCTCGCCAAGGGAGCGCCACATGATCGACTTCACGCCCGTGGGCTTCGCGCTCCAAGGTGCCTCGGCCACGCGAGACCCACATGCCAAGGTTCCGTTGCCAGCGATCGCGCTCAGCGAACGCCGGAGCCGGCTTCAACCCCCTTGGGCGCCGCCACTGTTTACGGTCCCCGCCTCGGTCTGTCGACGATACCGCCCTCCCTCACTCTCTCATGCCCAAGGTGCTCACCGGGGCGTGACCGTTGCCGGTCACGCCGCGATGGCAACGTCGCCTGTGCGTTTGTGGGGCCAGCGTCAGTACGCAATCGACATCGTTTCCTGCAATCAGCTGTCCACCACACACGTGAATAGGAATCCCTATCCGCCACTCCTGCCTCGGCCAGGCGGCTCGCATCACGTCTGGCTATGGATGCAGCAGTTTGGATACTCCCTGTTCGTACAAGTAGCGGTCCGGCAGTCCGCCTGCCCAAGTCTCATCGCACTTGCAGCCGGCGAGGAAGACGTAGGAGCACGAGTCGTTCACACCCTCTCTAACATTGCCCTCCCTTGTACCACGGACTTTGTCTCGGTAGAGCTCTGTCCCTGTGAGGATGTTGCCCCGGTCGATGCAAGACGCGCCATAGCAAAAGCAGCTCGTCCCTCCGCTGCAGTCATCATCCGCTCGGCAGCCCGTCTTCGAGACGTGGCATGCGTACGTATTGATCCCCAAGCTAGTGGTTCCAGCGATTTCCATGCTTTGATAACTCCTATCGCGTCCATCGGACTCATGCGGACATTCCACCGCCTTCCACCCCTCGTAGGCTGCCTGGAGGTTCGCGGCACGTTGGAGATTCTCGCAACTATCAGGATCGCCCTCTTGGCACCCAGGGGAGTACGCTCTGTAGAGAAAGTGCCAGATAGGCTTATAGGCGAAGCGCACGGGCTGGTCTCCATTCTCCGCGCTATCGATGAACTCATCGAGGGTATTTTTCGACACTTCCTTCAGCAGCTCAGCTCGAGTGGAATCGGTGCCACCAAGAATGAGCCGCCGGGAAGCGGTTGATAGCCTCATTGCTTCTGCAATCTCTTCTTCTGTGAAATTCGCGCACGCACTTACACTCCAGCCCCCTCCCAGCTGGGTACCCTCAACCATGCCGCAGGCCTTTGCCTCCAGCTTCCACTCGATACCGTCGGTACTTGATGTCGAGCTTTCCCACTGCTGGAAGCGGCTTCCGATGTACTGTTGCATCATCACATGCGATCCAAAGTCCTCCAAGAATTGTACGTATGGATACCACTGCGCGCTGTTCTCGACGGCCTTGGGATCGATGGCAGCAAGGGATGAAAACTGCTTCAAGAACTCTTGGGACAAGTTGTCGGCGCCGGAACACTCGTCGTTGTCCAGGAAGTCGACAACATGCGTTACCGCTGTGATGTCCATATGGGTGGAGTGGAACTCTGTGGTCAGGTGGGATGAGGATCCCGTCATGGCCTGCGCGGTACCCTCCACTGTCAAGGCCTTGTCCCTGTAGCTCCCGGTCATGTCCAACTCGGTCATTGTCTTCGATATGAGCTTCTGCATGGAATCCGCACTGTTGAAGTTCCTATCGGAGAGTGCCGCTCCAGAGAGCTGGATACAACCTCCATCAAGCGAACGGTTCTTGAACACTTCGGTGCCACCCGTCCGCACTTCCAGAGCATTGATGGCTGGCAAGTAGAAACTGTTGCCGATACCCGGGCAAATCCCGCCCGGGCACGCAGGCGACTCCTGCCGTGTAGCAGCCGCCGCACCCGCGGTGAATGCCTCGGTCGCCTCCCTCGCGCCCAAGAGCACCTGCGTCGTTGCGGGGAGGTCCTTACCGTCAACGAGTACCACGGTTCCTCCATCTCCAGCTGCGCTGCTGGGTGTCACTCGCGAGCGCAGAAGTGGCGCCGGGGTCCGCCCCACCACAGGGGAGGTGTCCCTCGTATCAGTCCCCGCACATGCGACTATTGCGAGCGCGCTTGCAAGCACACAGCGTGAAGAATGCGTTCGAAAGAATCTGGGTCTCCAGTCCATATG
>JAPPOR010000516.1 GCA_028817905.1 Myxococcales bacterium | reverse complement strand
AGGCAACCTGAGCAAGCTTGTCGCAAACGCCCACAAAGCGCTGACTCAAGGTCGCTAGTGGAAACTGCGAGTCGAGGTGCCGTCCGGGGACAGGCGCAGGCTGGGTTCCCAGAGCTCATCGGCGATCAAATGGATGACGCCGCTTTCGCTTTGGATCTTGCCGCTGACGCCCATCAGCAGTGCGGTGCGGGCGATTACGGCGTAGCGTTCGAACACGTCGCGCCACACCACCAGGTTCACGAACCCGGTTTCATCCTCGAGGGTGTAAAACGTCACGCCGGTGGCGGTACCCGGGCGCTGGCGACAGATCGTCATCCCCACGTAGCGGGCGCGCCTGCCGTCGGGCATGGCGTTGAGCTCGGAGGCGGTGGGAATCCCTTGTGCTCGGAGGGTATTGCGCAGGGCCAGAATCGGGTGGCCGCGGGTGGAGTGGTGGCTCGTGCGATAATCCCAGGTGATGGCTTCTTCGGGGGCAAGTTGCGAAAACAGGGGGGCGCTGCCGGGGGCATCCGTTGGCAGCTTGAGACGGTCGTTGATGCGCGTGACCACTTCGCGCACTTGCCAGATCGCGTCCCGACGTGACGGTAGCAGGCCCTCCAGGGCGCCGGCTTCGGCGAGCTTGACGTAGCTCGAGAGAGGAAGCCGTGTACGAAAGACCAGGTCATCCAAGTCGCGATAGGGTGCCGGGGCCGAAGCGAAGGCATGCTGCTCACGGGTGCCGAAGCCTTTGACGTAGCGCAGTCCCATGCGCACTGCCAGTGTGTTTCGTTCATCGCTCGCCTGCGCATTCTGTGCCTGTACTGGTGCCGCCATCGGCGTCAAGGTGCAGTCCCATTTGCTTTCTTCGACGTCGATCGGCAGTACGAGGGTGCCCGTGCGTTTGGCATCCTCGACAATCGTGGCCGGCGAATAGAAGCCCATCGGCTGGGCGTTCAGGAGCGAACATGTAAAGGCGGCCGGATGGTGCCTGCGCATGTAGGCCGTGATGTAGGCGATCAGGGCGAAGCTGGCGGCGTGGCTCTCCGGGAATCCGTACTCACCGAAGCCGCGGATCTGGGAAAAGATGCGTTCGGCGAACTCGGGTGCGATGCCATTCTGGATCATGCGCTGGATCAGCCGTTCGCGGTGGCGCTCGATGCGGCCCGATGACTTCCATGCCGCCATGTCGCGTCTTAGCTGATCTGACTCGCCGGGTGTGTAGCCGCCCACTAGCACCGCGATCTTCATGACTTGCTCTTGGAAGATGGGAACGCCGAGGGTTTTGGACAGGACCCGCTCGAGGGCCGGGTGGGGATAGTCGGGCGTTTCATCGCCGTTGCGGCGCTTGAGGTAGGGATGCACCATGTCGCCCTGGATCGGTCCAGGGCGCACGATCGCGACCTCGATGACCAGGTCGTAGAAGCTTGCTGGTTTGAGTCGCGGCAACATAGACATCTGCGCTCGCGATTCGATCTGGAACACCCCGACGGTGTCACCGCACGAGATCATCTCGTAGGTTGCAGGGTCGTCGTGCGGTACGGTGGCCATCGAGAGCGCTATGCCGTTGTTCCGCTCAAGTAGGTCGAAGCAAGCATGTAGTTGGCTGAGGGCGCCAAGCCCGAGCAGGTCTACTTTGAACAGACACAGGTCCTCGATCGCGTATTTGTCCCACTGGATGACCGTGCGGTTTTCCATTGTGGCCGGCTCGATCGGCACGATGGTGTCGACCGGTTCGTGCCCGAGCAGAAATCCTCCCGGGTGGATAGACAGGTGTCTCGGGAAGTCCTGAAGCTCATCTACAAGCCGCAGGAACAGATCGTGGAGCCGGACGTCTGGGTCGAGGCCCGCGTAGATCAATGTTTCGCGGCCCAGATCATGAAAGCGGCCGCCCAGCAATTTGCTCAAGCGGTCGAGGGCGGTGTGGGGAAGTCCGAGCACCTTGCCCACGTCACGCATGGCCGAGCGCATGCGGTAGCGAATGACGTTGGCAACCATGGCCGCATGTCGTCGGCCGTAGCGCTGATAGACCCATTGGATGACTTCTTCGCGTCGTTGGTGCTCAATGTCCAGGTCGATATCCGGTGGCTCAGCGCGTTCCAGGCTCAGGAAGCGTTCGAACAGCAAGTCGAGTTTGATCGGATCGATGGCCGTAATACCTAGGCAGTAGCAGACCACGCTGTTGGCAGCGCTGCCGCGTCCTTGGCACAGAATGTCGTGCTGACGGCAGAACTGCACGATCTCCCACATTGTCAGGAAGTACCCGCCGTACTCAAGCTGTCGGATCAGGGCGAGCTCCTTTTCGATCTGTTTTTCAGCCTCCTTTGGCAGGCCTTTCGGGTAGCGCGTGGCGGCACCGGAGTAGGTCAGTTCGGCGAGCCAGTCGGACTCACTCTTGCCGTCAGGGATCGTTTCTCCTGGATAGCGATAGGAGAGTTGATCGAGCGAAAAATGGCAGCGCTCTGCGACCGTGACGCTTCTCGCAAGCGTGTTCGGGTCATCGGCGAAGCGTTCCTTGAGCACGTGGGCGCTCTTGAGATCATGTTCAGCGTTTTTGCGAGTCCTTCGGCCGGCTTCGGACAGGGTACAGGCATGCCGGATGCAGGTGAGCACATCCTGCAGGGGCTGGCGGGCGGCAGTGTGGTACAGAACTTCGTTGGCTCCCACCAGCGGTACGCCCAGGCTGGTGGCGCGCTCGCGTAGAGCTCGCTCGTGTGGTTGCTCATCGGCCAACAGGTGTCGAGCGAGCAGTCCATACAGGCGGTCGCCGAAGGCTACCTGCAAGGGCTCTAGCAATCCGGCTTGTGGACACAGAGCGATTAGGTCCTGCGCAAACTCGCAAACATCCTCCACCGAGACCGCCGAATGACCCTTGTCGCTGGCGAGCCGTCCGCGCGAGATCAGCCTGCACATGTTGCCGTACCCTCGCCGTGTTTGGCATAAGACCACCAGCGATGCGGGATGTCGATCGCCGGCAGTGGGCGCGTTGCGCAAGGTGATTTCCGCCCCCAGGATCAGTTTCATGGCGAGCTCTCGCGCTCGCATGTGCGCCCGTACGACGCCGTAGACCCCATCGCGATCGGTGATCGCCAGCGCTGGAAGCCCCAACTCGTGGGCTCGATCGACCAGTTCCTCGGGGTGGCTTGCCCCTTCGAGGAAGCTAAAATTGCTCTTCACCCACAGTGGTACGTAGGCCATGGTGGCGGCTCTCGAGATGTCGGTTCGCCATTTTACTGCATATATGTTCAGTGTCTAGATCATCGGCTCCATCGCCCACAAGTCATTGATCTTGCAGCTGACCGCCCAATGGACGGGCCCTGCGAGCCGCACCCCACTGCGGCCTGCTCCAATGCCACAGGGATCCGTCCAGCAACGGCCGAGAGCGACTCTCGGGGTTCCCTTCCAGGTTGCCAGTTCTCTCGAAAAGGGCCCGAAGGCCTGCTGCGTTCATGTGGCCGGCCGGGGTCCGGCGTTGTCCTCGCAGGCCTATCTCACTGTGAACAGGTCGTCGTCGACTTCTCCTTGTCCACGGCTTGCTGCTCACGCTTCCTGATCACGCATCTCGTTGGCCGCTCTCTTGCCCACTCTCTTGCCCACTCTCTTGCCCACCTGTAGGCAAACGTCGCCCAACCTATGCGAGTGCATGTCGTGCTTTGTTTTTTTGTCGCGGCTCGAGCGGCACTCTCAACGTTGCGTCTTCGCTATGAGTGCGAGCAAACACTCGCCCCGGGGTGGGTGACTAGAATGATCGTTCATTGGCAACGAAAAGTTAGGTATGTTTTTGTGTAAGATACAAACCGCCGTTTCCCACGCTGCCCGCGCCCGGGCAAAGTGTGTTACAGCGCGTCAACGCTTTTCTTGGAGGTGGTCCGATGGCAGGTGTGCACGACTTCGGAGACACGACCCCCCTACACTGGCGGTTCCCTTCCTGGCTGGATGACGAAACAACCTCGACCTATGAGAGTGCGCACCTTCGGCACCAGTTGCATGCGATGGTGGGGCCCGCAGGCGGCTCGCCCTCGGATCCGGAGGACGATGGCTTTATCTGGATCGACACGAATGCGGGCTACGATCTCCTGACCGAGCTCAGTGAAACGCAGAGCGACACTCGATCGCGGGCTCCGACGCTCCGCTCCCAGGCACAACGGACCGACAGGGTGCAGCCGCCCCGGCCGCAGCCGGTGCCCCAACCGCCCCAACAGCTTCAGGTAGCCCAAGCAGGCCGCGCCGCCATCGACATCCAGGTGCCCCCGCACACCCCGCACAC
>JAPPOR010000183.1 GCA_028817905.1 Myxococcales bacterium | reverse complement strand
GCCCCGACCATCGCCAGCGCAGTGCGGCGCACGCTCACCCGAACGCCTATTTCTTCCGCGAACCCAGGCCATCGACCCAGGCTCCCATAAGAACCCCGCGTGCTTCCAGCCGAGCAATGAAGCGCCGGTTCTTCGGAGCATCCCGAAGGTCCCAAGGCCCATCGCCGCTTCGTGCGCGCAGCAACCGAAGCGCGAGTGCGCGGCTGTTTGGGCCCAGGTCCGCAATGGCCGGAAAGAGGGTCAGGTGCCTGGGCTCCCGACTCCATTCCGGAGGCTCCTCCACCTCGAGGAACCTCGGTACGGCGTGTGCCGTGCGGTCTTCTAGCTGTCGCTCCCAGGCTGAGAACGCGGCGTGATCCGTGACGCGTGCAAGCTTCGCGTCGAGCTTGGCGACCCTCGCGTCGCTAACCCGCGGCTTGGAGTCCAGGCGGCGGCGCAAGTTTACCATCCGGGTCCGAACCCTCACATCGACCGTGTCGCGCTCGGCCGCCTTGCGCTCGAGTACCGAGAGCTCGCCCTCCAGGGCGGCGCGCCTGGGGAAGTCCTTTCCCAGGACTGCCCCGGCGGCCTTCTCCGCGTCCGTATGCACCGCTATCAGCTTTCGGATCGAGCTCTGGAGCGCTCGCGGGTACTCGCGAGCCCACCCGGGGAGCCGCCCCACCGGCCGATGCGGCTGGGGGCGCAGGCCCCGATGGGCCCCCACGGCACGCAGCAGTGCCCACCGGCAGCTTGCGAGCCGAATGCGGCGACCTTCTCCGGCGAGAAGCATTCGGCGCAGGAGGTCCAGGCACTGCCCGTCCGAGAACGCCTGCACGAGGAGTAGGAAGCCTTTGCCCAGGTCCATCTCGTGGTCGTCCCGAAGGCGCTTGAGCTCACCGACCACAGCCCCGTACTCGGAGATGTCGTCCGCCGTCATACTGACCGATGCGTCCCACAGACCGTAGAGGTGAACGTCATGCAGCCCGCGTCGCTGCAGTTGCAGGAACATCGCGGAAGCCCTGTGAGGATCGGCGGTGCGCTTCATGAGGGCCACGAGGTTGTCGGCTGCGTCATCGTCCACGCCAGCCTCGAGCGCCGCGTGGACCAACCGCAACGCCTCGAAGAATCCCGCGATGGCGGTCCGGCTCTTGAGCTCGTCGAGGATTTCGTCGTCGACCCCGTAGACCTCGGAAGCGCCCCCATCGGTACGGTGAATCACCTTGCCCCACGGCCTCAGGCTCACATCGGCGCGAGCCTCGACGCCGTGGAGGTATGTGCGAAAGCTCGAAAGTAAGTGCAGCAGCCGCGCACTGTGGTCGCGGTTTTCCTCGGCCAGCGCAGCCCAGTGCATGAAGAACCAGGTTCGAGCCGCGGGGGCGAGCGCGTCCGGCAACGCGTCGAGCGTTGCCACGCAAGCTCGGTAGCGACGCTCCGCGACGGGCCCGGACTCGGCTTGAAGTCGCGCCAGGTATTTCCCCAACTTCAGCGGCGGAGGCACGCGACCCCGCAGGGAGACCAGCCGGGCTGCGGCGTCACTGAGTGCTCGCTCGGGCGCATCCCCCTTGATCTGTAGCCTCTTGGCCACCGGCCGCACGGCCTCGTCAAGGTCGCACCACCAGCGCTGCCAGTCGTCCAACAGCGAGTCGGGCGCCGTCGACTGGAACAGCCGCAGCGCCCTGCGGGCGATGCGGGGATCCTGGACACCAAGCCAGAAGACCCAGCGCGTGAGCGGCTTTGTGGCCTCCGCGGCGGGGCGCTCGGTGGGATAGGACTTGCGCTTGGTCTTCTTGCGGCGGACCGCGGCAAGCAAAGCACCTGAGAACTCGTCGGCGCCCGACGTCGGCGTGCGGTGCACCCGCTCGTCACTCAGCCAGTGAAGAAGAGGGGCCACCTCCGGACCGCCGACACGACACGCAAGGCGAACGAGCATGTGAAGAAGTCTGGGCCCTTCCTCCTCGTCCAGAAGCCGAGTCACTCGTTCGAGCTCCTCGCCATGAGCAGCCACCCAGCGCAGCCCTCCCGCAACGCCTCTCTGGTCCACTGCATGGGCCCACGAGAGCGCAGCGATCGTCCGTTCGAGCGAAGGCCGCACACGCAGAGTCTCGCGCGCAAGCGCGCAGACCTCCCGATCGTGCATGCCATCGATGGCAAACAGGTCCGCAGGTAGCGGCCGGTCGGCGTGGACGGAAGGTTTGACGAGTGTCAGCACCCGGTCGACCCGCTCCCGCCACGCCGATGGGTCGCCCACCAGCTTCGGGAGTACCCTGGGAAAGTCCCGCCGCAGCTCGTTCGCGGTGCGCTGCGCCCGGCTCAGCGCCTCGCGCCCGACCCTAACCGCACGTAGACCGGTCTGCTCTGCAGCGTCCGGGACGAGCCAGGTGAGCTGCCCGGGCTCGCCCGGCAACGGAAAGCCCGCGGTCCAGCCCAGGTGTCGCTTGAGCTTCAATCGGGCTCGCCCTTCGGCGGCCTTCCTGGAGGTCTTGCTTGGGTTCGCGGGCTTCACCTCAGGCTCCTTTATAGACCAGCACTGGCTCGAGGCGGCGCACAACGCGGGTCAGCTCACACTGAGCACGCATGACCTTGCTGATGTCCTTGTACGCGCCGGGCGCCTCCTCACGCAAACGCTGCGTCAGCCGATGGTCAAACCAGACCCCTTCGACATCGCCGAGCAAACGCTTCTTCGAAATGCGGCGACGCGCCTCGGTACGGCTCATGGCGCGACCCGCACCATGCGAACTGGAGCACAGGGACTCGGCGTGACCTCGACCCTCAACGTGGTAGCTCGCCGTTCCCATCGAGCCAGGAATGATGCCGATCGAGCCCTGAGCCGCGTGCAGTGCGCCCTTGCGATGAACCCACAAGTTACGGCCCACGTGCTCCTCGCACTGGACATGATTGTGATCCGTGTCGAAGAAGCTGTCCTCGTCGTGCTGAGCACCGAAGAGCTCACCCATGAGATCCGCTACTTGATCGACCATCCAGCGCCTGCTGGCGGACGCGTATCGCCGAGCCCAATCGACGTCAGAGAGATACGCCGCACACACTTCTGTCCCGATCTCCAGGTTGTGGAAGGGACCCCTTCCGGGAACGCCACGTAGATGGAGGTCGCGGATCGCCGGTCCCATTGCGCGAGATCCGCTATGCACCGCCAGCCATAGGTCGCCCTCTTGGTCCCGCTGCAACTCGAGGAAATGATTGCCGCGACCCAACGTGCCAAGCTGCACGCGACCGTCACGGCGAGCGAGCTTGCGAAGCGCGGGCAGCGATAGGTCGTCGGGCGACACATGGGGCGGTGGCGGAGGTCCACTTGCGTGTTTGATGAAGGGAATCCGCTCGTAGAGTCCAGATAGGACGGACGCCGCCGCCCGCTCTCCATCCAACTCCGCGGCTGTCATCCCCAGCCGCACGGCGGCCACCCCACAACCGATGTCTCCGCCCACCGCACCTGGATAGATGGTCCGGGTCGTCGCGGTCACGGTGCCAATACAAACTCCATGCGCAAGGTGCACGTCGGGCATGACAGCGACCGCGACCACGTCGCGTTCCTCGGCGAGCCGCCGAAGCGCCAGACGGACATCTTCGTCCAACGCCTCGGCCGCCCAAACGGAGATCGGCGCGCTCATTGCCCCACCTCGCCTGCATGGATAGCAAAGAGGAGGTGTGGCACACGTTTGCGATGAATGGCAGCGGCTACTTCCGTCCGGAGAGCACCCGACACTCGCTGCAGGCGCTCCAGGATCACGTCCGCGGCGACGCCTGGCGGACCCGCCACCCAAACGAGCAGTCGGCTGGCCGTCGGTGCAGGGTCAACCTGCACCACCCATAGCTGGTTGAGCACCTCGTCGCCGAAGTCGGCGAGAAGCGCTTCCGACAGTGCTCGCTGCACTTGTCCACATAACTGGTAGTCCTTTCGCTTGTGCTGCTTCTTCGTCGATTCACCAAAGAACAAATCCGCATCTGTACGGTCGTGCCCGGCCCCGCGGCCGCGCGAGTGTTTCTTGCCCATTGCTCGTGTCTCCACCGACACGCGTGGCGAATCGGCGGGAGCCGTCGACCGAATTGACGAACGCGCTCCAGCCGCCCACGCGTGGGCTAGGGTTGGAAGCTGTGTCGGACCGCGCCGGCGTCTAAGCCAGCACCCTCAGATCGAAGGGCTCTAGCGCGAGACGGGGACGGGGCCCGGTATGTTTGCAATGAGCTGCATGACGTACCTCCCGTAGGGAAGTGTCGAAGCTAGCACAGAGCGGCGAATTGCCAAGTGCTGCGCGACACTTTGGAGAAGGTCGGTGGGAGCCTGTGCGTAGCTGTCGCTGTGATCAGGGTTGGAAGGGATCTTCGTGGAAGAAGAAGTGCCCGCGGAGCACCGAGCAGACATCGCCGCCAACGAGCGATTCTTCAAACGGCGCAGGAGTCAGCCATGAAATGGCTATCGCCTGCACCGTGGAGGCGAACCCCGTCAACAGCACAGACCGTGTGCTCCACGATGTTGGTGCTCGACTCACTCGTCAGCGCGCAGTTGTGGTGCGTGCGCCACGCAAATCGAGACGAGCCGATCACGTCCCTTAGACATGTCGAACTCTTGCCAACCAAAGCGCTGGTCGAGGATCCGACAGCGCTTGTGGGTGAGCTCATGCGCGATCCGCTCACGTTGGTGGCCCACGTCTCAGCTGTGCGGAGCACTCGAATCGCAGCGGGAAGACCAGCGCCGGTATCAGGCCGACTGGTCGCCTACTCTCCCTTCGACAACCTATGCGACGGTGCTGCTGAAGCGGAATCGCGCGGCTACCTCGATGTCGAGAATGCGCCTCCATGGGACACCTGGGTCGCTTGGAGCGCGAGCGGGTCCGACTCGGGCCTTTTGCTCGCCTGGGTACCTGCAGATTTCGTCGTCGATGTCGAAAGTGGCATCCAGGTCAATACAGAGCAGTGCATCCACTGGCATCCGGGGTGATGTCGACCAGAGACGGAATCGAACCGCCGATACGGGGATTTTCAATCCTCAAAGTGGTGTGGCCAAGGCCGCGGAATCGCAGGGGGAAGCGGGTGGTGGCTAGGAGGGGTGCAGCGCATTTGCAGCAGATTCGGCGGACCGGGCGCAAATCGGGCTAGCCTGCGGCTGAAGGAGCACCGGCGTGTGGGCATCGAGAAAGCGCAGGGACGCGCAGGAGAGCCTTGAGAAGGCGCTGGATAACCACGTCCATTTCAAGGCCGCCTCCAACCAGCTCCTGGCCGCCCCGCCTGACGAAGGCCAAGCGCTGCGCTTGGTGCGGGCCTACGAGGCTGGCGAGGCCGAGCCCTGGTTCACCGCCCACCTGCTCGGGTGCATCGGACACGAGGCCGGCTACGACACCGTGCTGGCCATCCTCCGGTCGAGCCCAGGCGCGTTGGCCGAAAGCTACGCGGGGGTCGCGTTGACGAGAATCCGGGGCGAAGCCGCCCGAGTCGACCTGGAACGGGAGCTGGTCGAGGGTGAAAAGCGCCAGTCCCGCGAAGGCGCCGCCTACGGGCTCGCGGCACTGGGCGGTGAAGCCGGAGGGCAGCCGATCGTGGAGGCCATCAGGAAGCGGCTCATCCGCCCACAGATGGGCTCCGTACTGGACGACATCGGGCTACTAGGCTCGCTTGTGCTTGACCTTTTCGAGTCGGACTCGGAGCGCGACCGCCAGGCCGCATTCCACGCGGTGGATTCGGCGTTGACCCATGAGGATCGCGTGAGCCGGGTCCCGAGAGCCGCCGCGGAGGCCGTCCTCCGCGCCCTCGAGCGAGGCCGTGTCTACGCATCGCCACGAACCCGCGACGACGTCGTCGAGCGGGCGCGGGAGGTACTGGGCGGAAGGACCGATGACTGAGATCGAAGCGGTCGAGAAGCGGCTCCCCCCCAAACGCAGGGCGCTTCTGCTGGCGCTGCGGGACAGTGACTGGAAGGTGCGTACGGTCACCCGCGATGTTGTCGAATGGTGGCATGACGAGATCTGGTGCATCGCGTCCACTCGCGAGAACTACGGCTTCACTCTGCACCTCTGGTTCAACAGCCATTCCGGCAAGTACGACGGACTCGACAACGTGATCGCGTGGCCGGATGTCACGTTGAGCGAGGCCGGCCCCGACCCCTACGGCAGCGAGCCTCGTCTGGACTTCGACAGTCCTCGCTTCTCGGCCAACCTAGCTGCGTTCATCGACACACTCCATCGACGCAGGCTGCGTGGCGCATGAAGGCGCGCCTGATCAGAACCGAAGGCCCCGGCCTAGAAGCGACGATCGAGTGTCGTGAAGAAACGCTCCACGTCATGGATGAGTTCTCGTGGCACGCGGATAGCGCCCCCCAGCCGGGCCAGGAGTTCCACGTCGAGCTGAGCGCCGGACTCCTCAGCGACGAGGACTCGTGGGAGACCATCTTTGCCGGCAATCCGGAGCGGCGGGTCGGTCTCGAACATCGTCAGGGCTGGTCCTACCGAGCCTACGGGCGCGTCGCAGGCATCAACCCCGTCCGGGTTGACTGCGGAGTGCTGGTTGTCGAGGACGTCGTCAGGACCAGCGATGAGCGCGTCGTGGGCGAGTACGTCGCATTCGACATCGACCGGCTCGATGCCCAAGGGTGGCGTGACTAGAGCAATGCCAAAGACCCTCCCGATCAGCGACAAGTACGAGCTGCTGGCCCTCTACCGGGCCCTCTGGGAGGCCAAGTTCAACCCCCACCCGACTCAACGAGAACTCCAAGGCAGCCCCTTCGTCGCCAACCTGATCAACCAGGTAGCGGCGATGCTGGACGCCGAGGGGCTGGCCATCCCCGGGGAGACTCCGGCCGCCGCGCATCCTCGGGAATGGGAGATCGCGCTGACGCGAGCATGCGAAACCACGCAGTGGGCGGAGTGGGACCACGACACGAAGGTGAGCTACGCACGGGACCTGCTCGCGCCCGTGGCCTCTGCCGCGGACCACGTCGAGCGGTTCATCGGTCTCGTCGATGCCCAACAGAAGCGGCCGGACGAGGCACCACCGAGCGATGACCTGCTTGGCGACCTGCTGGTAGTCCGTGAGTACGATCTCAAGGTCCCAGGCGAGCCCGATGACGGCGTCCAGGTGCGCATCGGCGTGCCGCACTCGGTGCCAAGCAGGGTCGCCTACTACTGCCGGTTCCAGGTCGTTGGGCTCTCCCGCAACAAGGTCCGGGCGGCCTACGGCGTCGACGCCCTCCAGGCGCTCGAGCTCGCCATGCAAATGGCCATGGCGGTCGTCCGCTCGTCCGCGGAGGCGAGAGCGGGTCGGCTCTACTTCCCGGGCGACTCGGAGCCGGACCTGGACACCCAAAGCCTGCGCCTCATCGGCTACTGGCGGAGCGACGACGAACCAGAATGGCCGGACCCAAAGGACTTCGTCGACCAGGAGTGGGACGAGCGGGAACGCGACATCGTCGTCAGTCATTTGCAGGACGGCCGAGCAGTGTGGGCACAGTGCGGGCTGTCGCCGTGCCGCTTCTGCGGCAAGCCGAACGGCAGCGCGGAGTTGAGCGACGGCGTGTACATCTGGCCCGAGGGGCTCGCGCACTACCTGGTTGAGCACGGCGTCCGGCTGCCACAGGAGTTCGTCGATCACGTCAACGCCCAGTGCGACGCCCTGGAGCAGACACGAGTCGACTCCACCTGGTGGCGCCGAGTGACGCCCCGAGAGGGATGAGGCGATACCTACAGCAGACCCGTGGGATGCCATGAACGCGGTGACACGCCGATGTTCTATCTTCGGCGTGGTGCGGCTAGGGCCGCGGAATCCGGGGAGGTCAGCGTGAGCGGGGCCGGTGCGACCGTGCGACCAGTCGGGAAACATGGCAGACTGACCCCATGTCCGGCGAAGCCCAGCGACTGCTCGTCGAAGCCCTTCAGCTCACCCAGGAAGACCGGACCGAACTCGCAATGCGGCTCTTGGACAGCGTGGGCGAGCCGGCCGAACAGGTCGAGCGGGCCTGGGTCGAAGAGGCCAAGCGACGCCTTGGCGAAATCCAATGCGGCGAAGTGGCCATGAGACCCTGGTCCAAGGCCCGCGGGCGAATCTTCGCCCGGTGATGCCTTGACGGCCCCTGCCCACCGCGTTCGGTCCCGCACCAAACCCGCACGGCCTTCCTCCTCCCTCTGAACCTCGTCGGGCTCCGCGCGGACGCGCACGTGAGAAGCGGTGGCGGCGGCGGATGGTCATGGCGGACTGGATCCTCGTGCGCTCGCGGCGCAGCTTTCCGGTCTGTTAGCTCTCCCAAAACGAGACGGTGCGGGCGAAGTTGGCGTGAAGAACCCACGCATCCTGGTGGCTATGCAGGACCTGCAGCCGCTCGTCTAGCCTCGTGACGCGACTCTCAAAGGCGAGCTTCGCCTGCTGCAACTCAACCTGCATCTTCAGTAGTTCAGCAGGCGTCGTAGCGGCTGAAACGCCCTGCTGCAGGCGGAGCGCCACATCCTGGAACTGATCCCGCAGCGCGGGAAGTTCGGCGGCCAGCAGGGTTGCTTCGACGAAGGTCTGGCTCTTTACACTTGTCGTAGCGCTGCTACTCCGCGTGCCGGCGTACTTATACGCATCGATCAGCGTAACGAGCCCATCGCCGTCAACATCCACGGGTGCCTGGAGCCACAGGAAGAAATGGTAGAGAAAAAGGTTCGCGCTCCACGTCTCCAACGTACTACTGCCGTCGTCACCTTGGACCCGTGTCGAAAGTTTCACCGGCACGCTCAGGCTGGTGTTCAAGTTTGTCGCGCCCAGCAGCGCAACTGGGCAGTCGGAGACCGCATCTAGATAGTTGAAGACCCCAGCAAAGCACTGCCCCACTACAACCACGCCGCAGGTGACCCCTGGAACGCCACGAGTCGCCGCAAGGACATCGCATGGTGCGAGCGCGGGAGCCTGCTGGCCGATACCGTCATGGACACCATGACCAGTCACGACAGTCACGCAGGCCGTACAGCTCTCAAGTGTTGGCGCGACCGTTACCAGATCGGCGAGCGGATGTACGTTCGCGAGGCCAAACCCAGACAGGATCGTTCCCGGGGCGGGATGATCGGTGAACACGAGGATCCGGTCCATCGGGACCCCGCGTGCCCGCAGGACCGACGCTCCGAAGACGATATCCGACAGGTGACGTGGCTCTTGCGACGCGGCAATGAACAGCCAGCACGAGTCAGAGGCTGTAATGCGGTGGCCCGCCATTCAGCTGAGTAGGCCTACTTCAGACCGGCAACGGCAAGCGTTGAGCTGATGCGCAATCCATTGGTGCCATCCGCTGACTCGGGCAAAGCAAGGGATACGGCCGCCACGATGGAAGCACGCTCAACTGACGTGATGTTCGGATCGATCGCGATGCCGCCTGCGTCGTCGAGAAGGTAGAACTCGTCCCGGTGCGAGGTGAGCAGCAAGTACTTGGCCGCTGAGTCCTTCAGTTCGAAGAGCGAGTAGATCCCCTGGGCAACAAGGGACGCCACATCTTCTGGGAGCTCTGGCAAGTCCTGGGCTCGGATTGTCCGCATCGTTCCCTCACCTCTACGCAGCGGCCTACCCTACACGCTAGCTGGACTGGTTGGGCCGAGCAAGAGATCTGCGGTAATTTCATGATCTTACGGCTAGACAGGCCCACATAGACGTCCCAAACCGGAGGCATCGCATAGGGTAGGCTTGCAGCTGCCTCATCGGTTTCATTGCAGAATCCGAGAGGAGCAGTAGGCCACCGAGCATTTCCGCGTACATCGTTCCCTACCAGCGTGCGTTGGTCCGATCACGCCCGAGGAGAAGGGTAGCCGTACTCGCGCCATCGAGTAGCGGGTGGTGGCGCGACCCGACCGTGGTTGGCGACCCGCCAGTCCTCCACTGGCGACCGCCACGTGCGGTCAGCGACGTGAATTCGCGAAGCATTTCAGCCAAGACGCTGCTTGGTCCAGGAACGAGAGCCGCGAACCACTATCGGGTCGCTGGCCGAGACGAACGGGCGCCCCACGCGGATCCCAGCTAGCGGAGCGACTGCTCGAAGCTGCCGACCATCGACCCCACAAACACGCGCATCGCCGGAGCCGCAAACCCCGCGGTCTTCTTGGGCGCGAAGGCGCCCATCACTAGCGCACCGATGACAAAGGCGAGGACCGCGCCGGCTTGGTGGGCGTCTAGGTTGTGCCCGGACCGGGCCTGGATGGAGGAGATCTCGGCGTCGATGAGGCGTCTGAACCGGTTGAAAAGGACCGGGTTCCGGATGGCCTCAGCGAACAGGCCGACCCAGCAGCGGGCCGCTGTGACGTCGGCCCGATCGTCCAGCCTCAGGGCCCCGTCGATGTAGGCCAGGAGGGCATCCCCCTCGTCCCGACCCCGGACGCCCTCGCGGAACCTCCGCACGAGCTCCTCGAGAAGCGAGGTCAGCAAGTCCTCTTTGTTGTCGAAGTGGTGGTGGACGAGGCCGGGAGCTACCTCTGCCTCCGTGGCGACCGCAGCGATGGTCGCGCCCGCGTAGCCGTGGTCGGCGAGCACGCGGGCGAACGCGGTAAGGATCTGGGCGCGTCGGGCAGCCCGATTGCTTGGCCTTCCCATAGATTGGTTGGATAACCAATTTATCTGCTCCACGCTAGGAGCATGGACGCAGAGAACGCGGCTCAACAGCTAGATCGGTACCGATTCGGAAGCCGATGGAGGGCCATCGGAGCCTCGCACGACCGGGCATTCGACGAGCTCGCCACAAGGTACGCGGAGGGCCACCGCGCCTATCACAACTCCGAGCACATCGCGGAGTGCAACGCCTGGCTCGACCGTGTAGTGGACCTGGCCGACCATCCCGATGAGCTCGAGGTCGCCGTCTACTTCCACGACGCCGTGTATGAGCCATCCGCGCAAGACAATGAGGCTCTCAGCGCCGAGCTGTTCTGCGAGCTCGCCCAGGACGCGAGCATCCACGTCGAGGTGACGGCCCGCATCGCCGGACTCATCAAGTCAACGGCGACTCACGACTGCACCGACGGCGATGGGGCGCTCCTGAGCGACATCGACCTGGCGATTCTCGGCACGCCCCCAGCCCGCTACGCCCGCTACGAGGACGCCATCAGGCGCGAGTACTCCGCGGTCGCGGACGAGTCGTACCGGATGGGCCGCGCGCGCGTGCTCGAGACATTCCTTGAACGGATCGCGATCTACCGCACGCCGCGAATGGCCGCCCTGCTTGAGGCCCAGGCCCGCGACAACCTCTCCCGCGCGCTCGCCGCGCTTCGACAGTAGGCACCACGGAGGTATGAGGTGTTCGAATTTCTGAAACGGTGGTTCGGCTCTAGACCCGAGACGGTCGAGTTCGATGACGAGCGAGTCACGCGAACCATGCGCAACGGCGAAACCGAGTCGATCCGATGGGACGAGCTGCGCGAGATCCAAATCGTCACGACCAACGAAGGACCATGGGTCGATGACGTCTTCTGGCTCCTACTGGGCGACGGAGTCGGTTGCGCAGTGCCGTCGGAGACGGTGGGAATGCAGCGGCTCCTCGAACGACTCTCGGCGCTTCCCGGGTTCGATGCGCGGGCGGTCATCGAAGCCATGGGCTGCACCGACAACAACCGCTTCCAAATATGGACGCGGACAGAGGTCGCCTGCTGAGCCTGACCGAGCTGGACGAAGGTAGCGATGAAGGTTCGCGACATCCCGACCGAGCGGTTCAACGAAGCCTTGGATCAGCTGCAGCGATCCGGATGGGTGAAGACCTACGAGTATGACAACTTCGACGCATGGATCGACCACGGCAAGGTCGTCCTCAAGAAGGGAGGATCTCGGATCGTGATGGAGTGGGACAACTGGTGCGAAGGCGAGATAGAGGGACCGGCCGACGTTGTCCGCGCCCTCGGTCTAGGCTGAAACGAGCGAGTTGCAAACGCTGTAGGAGCATTCTCAACCTGCTCCCATAATGCGGGGCGTACCCCGCCTGCACGACCCGGCCGTGGTCGGCAACCGGTGGCCAACCAGCCACGCAGAGGTGGTGCGTCAGTGATCTCAAGCCGTTGGGCAGCGCTGCGAAAGGTGGCGGCCGCCAGCTGAACGCCAATCATGGTCGGACCGCGCCCCGCTGAAGATTGTCGGAGTTGCCGGCTCCTTTTGACAAGCTAGATTGATCCGAATGGACGGCTACCTCGAATCACTGGCGAACCACCTTGTCCTTGGAGATCTGCTGGCCGAACTGGCGAGGCGCCATGGTGGGTGGGATCTCGTCGCGCACTGGAAGCAGGGGGAATTCCACCACGATGTGGTTGTCAGGCTGCCGAGCAAGGATGGCGAAGCCCATCCAGCCGTGCTTGTCGTCGCCACCAACTGCAACGGGGGCGTGAAGGAGGTGCTCGCTTTCCACGAGGTCCCCGACCGGTACGCCCTGTGGCACCACCGTTGCCCCGACGAGCCCGAGTTCCGAGGGCAGTCGATCCCCATCTTGGCATCGACTCGAACCGACCACTGGTTTGACCCCTGCGTGCTGCTAGCCGAAGACGCCCGCAGCGAGCTCAAGCCCGAGTTCCGCAGGCGGCAAAGGGGCGGCGGCTGGGAGCCACGGTACTGAAGCGTCAGCTCAGGCGTGAGATTGGCCCGGCATCGCAACTTAGCCGGGCTAGAGCCGGGACCGCGAAGTACCTGTCGCCCGCCACAGCGTCCCTAGTCCTCTACCGAGACGAGGCGGCCGTAGATGGAACCCGCCCCGATCCAGCCGTTGATGTGTCCGCGGTTGTTGCCGATCTGGAACCTGCCGGCCTGGGTGGCCTTTACGAGATGGAGGTACTCGGTGCCGCGCACCCTACAAAGCACGATGTCGCCGACCTTCAAGGTCCCAGCGTCGACCGGCTCAACCGTACAGAGCTGCCCGGACTTGATGCGCGGCGACATGGAGTGCCCGCGCGGGCGAAACGAGACCGTTCGCCCTTGTCCTAGCTCGTCTATCAGCTGTGTTGCCCATCCCATTCTTCGCCCGTGTCATGAGCAAGGTGCGGGCCAACCCGCCGATCGTCCGTAGATTCCACCGTGTTTTCTGTGCGCCGGGGGAATCGGGCGGCTACGCGGCGTACTCAGAGATTATCCTGATATATAAATCTCTATCGTACTCGATATCCCATGCGAGAGCGGACGAGCACGTACCACTCGGAGGGAAGCGAACGATTGCAGACACTTGTCCTTCGTGCAGAAGGTTGGCGGGCAGCTTGGCACGGCTCTCGCTATTACATGGCGCATGCTCGGCGGCACAACGCCGGCGACTTTGGTTGAAACCTTTTGGTTGACTCACTCGTCATGGAGACACATCACTACGCCCGCAGGGCACAACGCAGTTGGACCCGCAGGGCAACCATGGACCGAACGATGACCCAGAGCTCACGACAGATAGCGGCATGTCCACACAGCTGGCACGGGAAACTCCCAAGCGGGCGCGGGACGATTGCGCTCCGGGGTTATGAATGCCCGGTCTCGGCCAATGGCTTTGGCGGTCTCTTGGAGGATCCCGCATAGGGCGGTCAACACGCGTACACGCGCTCGACCGCCCCAGGCAGATGCCTCGGGCGGTTTTTTTGTGCCGCGACACCGACGACGAGCTTCGGGGCTGAAGGGACCGCGGTTGTAGCCGTGCAAAGCGAAGCGGACGCAAGTCCGCGTAGCTGCACGGGTACAGACGGGAAGACGGGTCGAAGACCCTAGTCAACTGGCATCCCAGCTCGGCTGTAAACCGGGAGCGCTCCGGCGCATTGCAGGTGAACTAGGACCTGCGGTCCGTTGACGTTTCCGAAAAGCTCCAGCGAGCTGGACCTTTTCACAACACGTTCGAGTCCTGCCGGCCCGACCAAATTCAATCCGAGGGGAAGAAGAATGACGAGACAAGACAAACCGAGCTGCGCTCATCAGGGGTCGTAGCTCAATCGGTAGAGCAGCCGGCTTTTAACCGGACGGTCGTGGGTTCGAATCCCTCCGACCCCACTGCGGATCCGTAGCTCAACTTGGCAGAGCACCCGGCTCTTACCCGGGCGGATGTGGGTTCGATGCCCACCGGGTCCACTGCGCCTTCGATCGAGATCGAAGGCGACGGACGAAGTGCGCGCTTACGCAAGCGCTTCGCTCGACTGCGATGCTTTTCGGGAGTCGTCCAGCGGCCAGGACAACTGACTCTGGATCAGTAAACGGAGGTTCGAGTCCTCCCTCCCGAGCCAATGTCGCAGGAAGTTGACGGCGGTTTCACGACCTCTGTCGACCCTTCCGAAAAGCTGCATCTCCACGGACTTTGTCCGCTGCGATTCGCAGGTTTTCACAAGTGTTCTCTGACAATCGAATAAGGCTTTCGTGCGGGCGCCCGGCGTGGTGCCGGGCGCCGCACTCTTTTTTCCAGGGTAGCCAAGTGGAAAGGCGGCCGATTGTTAATCGGCAGATCGCAGGTTCGATCCCTGCCCCTGGAGCCGGCGCATGCGCGCCGTCACCAAAGCCAGGGCTCGGGGTGCCTCGCCTACGCTCGGACACGGCGATCCTCGCTCATGGAACCATCACCTCTGCGTCTATACGTCGGGCGCTGGGCGCAGGTTGGACTCCAAATCCGACCGCGGGGGGTTCGACTCCTCCACGGCGTGCCAAGCTGCCACGTTGCGCATCTGGGATGCGAGCCGGTTGTCGACCGGTCGAGACGGGTTCGATTCCCGTACGTGGCGCCAACGGTGACAACGCTTCGTGCATCGAGTGATTTGCATTCGCTCGGGAACGTCGATGCCGAGCTCGAAAACAACCTGTCACGGTAGCTCAGCCGGTAGAGCGCCTGGTTGAAGCCCAGGAGGTGAGGCCGGACATCAAGCTCACGGCCGCGGAGCGGACGCGGGACGGCCGAACGGTTCAATTCCAGTCCGTGACACCACGTCTTCTGCTGGTCGATCCCGAAGTGGTCGAGGGCCCCGCCTGTGAAGCGGGTGCAAGTCGGTTCAAGTCCGTCCGACCAGCCCAAGTCTCCTCCTGTCGTCCAATGGTCAGGACACTCGGCTGACAACCGGGAAACGAAGGTGAACTAGGGTCCTGAGGACCCGTTGCGAACCCTGCAAAGCTCCAGCAAGCTGGACCTTTGCACGAACCGTCAACTCCTTCCGGGAGGACCGGCCGGTAGCTCAAGGGTTAGAGCAGCCGTCTTATAAGCGGCCGACGCACGTGAACTAGGGTCCTACGGACCCGTTACGAACCCTGCAAAGCTCCAGCAAGCTGGACCTTTGCACGAACCGTCGACTCGTGCCCGGCCAACCAAACGCCGGGTAGCGCGCACTCGCGTGCGCGATCGGGCTCCGAGCCCAATGCCCGTGCACTCGCGTGCATACGGTTGGCAACCACATGGGGCCATAGCTCAACTGGGAGAGCGCCTGCCTTGCAAGCAGGAGGTCGTGGGTTCGAGTCCCTCTGGCTCCACCAACGCGTCCGAAGTGTTTGCGGCGGCATGCCTGGCTTCCAACCAGGTGGAGCGGGTTCGACTCCCGCCGGGCGCACCACAGCCACGTGGCGGATCCCGATCGGCTAGGGGCCGGTCTGCAAAACCGGTTTCGGAGGGTTCGATTCCCTCCCGCCACTCCAAACGCCTGTTGCCCCAAGCCCCCGAGGCCCAAGCGGAAGGGCACCGGTCTTCTAAACCGGTGGATGCAGGTTCGAATCCTGCCGGGGGTGCCATGCCCGCGAAGCTCAACTGGATGAGCGCCCGGCTACGAACCGGGAGGATGGGAGTTCGAGTCTCCCCGTGGGTGCCAATCTATGTGTCCCCGTAGCTCAATGGAAGAGCGCTGGTCTCCGAAGCCGGGCCCGTGGAGGTTCGAATCCTCCCGGGGACGCCAACAGACAACTCTGCGGAGAGGGTTGGATCCCAGCTCGGTTTCATAGGCCGACGCCCAGCAGGTTCGATTCCTGCCTCCGCAACCACGCGGGGATAGCTCAGCTGGAAGAGCACCTGTCTTACAAACAGAAGCGCGTCGGTTCGACCCCGACTCCCCGTACCAACTCGCGAGCGTAGCCCAATCGGCAGAGGCGCCCGGCTTAAACCCGGGATTGTGCCGGTGAACTAGGGTCCTGCGGACCCGTTACGAACCCTGCAAAGCTCCAGCACGCTGGACCTTTGCACGAACCGTCGATCCCGGCCGCTCGCACCACGCCCACGTAGCCCAACACGGCTGTAGTCGTGCGGAGCGTAGTGGACGCCAGTCCACGAAGCTGCGCGACTACAGACTTGTCGACGGGTCGAAGACCCTAGTCAACTAGCAGAGGCATCGGACTAAGGGTCCGACCAGTGGAGGTTCAAATCCTCCCGTGGGCACCAACATCTTTCTGGCCACGTAGCCCAACTGGCAGAGGCACTCGGCTCAGACCCGGGATAGTGGGGGTTCGAATCCACCCGTGGCCACCAATGCGGACGTAGCCCAATCGGCAGAGGCACCTGATTCAAACCCAGGCCAGTGCAGGTTGACTAGGGTCCTGCGGACCCGTCTCGACGCGTAGAAAGCTCCAACAAGCTGGACCTTTCCACGAGTCGTCGAGTCCCGCCGTCCGCACCAACAACAATCAACGCAGACCGGAAAGGAGGGGCATGATGCGGACGCTAGTGCTCGATCAGGGGTATCAGCCGCACCGAGTTGTCAGTTGGCAGCGTGCGGTGACCATGCTCTTCGACGACAAGGTCGAAGTTGTCGAAGAGTACAACGAAGACATCCGCTCGGTGACCATCACCATCAAGATGCCCGCCGTGGTTCGTTTGCTGCGGGCGGTACGTGGCAGCCGAGGTGTGAAGTTCTCTCGGATGAACGTCGCCACCCGTGACGGCTTCCGCTGCCAGTACTGCAACAGGCAGTTCCCACTCTCGAAGCTGACGTACGACCACGTGGTGCCTCGCTGCCAGGGCGGCAAGACCAGGTGGGAGAACATCGTGATGGCATGCCGCCCGTGCAATGGTCGCAAGGGCCACCGCAGCCCAGCCCAAGCTCGTATGCCGCTCCGGAAGCAACCAGCGAAGCCCAAGTGGCTTCCGGTTGTCGCGTTCAGGATCGACCCGAGTTGCACCGTCCCGGACCTGTGGGCCAACTGGCTCTACTGGCACGGGACCCTTGATGAGGAGCTCTACGACCGCGCGTAGCTCTTCACCCCGGAGGGGAGGCAGACCCTCAGCGTTCATCGCGGTCCATTGAACGCGTCGATGTCGCTGCCTCCCTATCCGGGGACCTTTTACGGGGTGGGGCGCAGTTGGGAGCGCGCCTGGTTCGGGACCAGGAGGTCGCGGGTTCGAAACCCGCCACCCCGACCACACGAGGAGGCTGCGGCCTCCACCCGGAAGGTGAAGTGGCAGCGGTGCCACACCGGTCTTGAAAACCGGCGACGTTCACGCGTTGGGGTTAACTAGGGTCCTACGGACCCGTTGCGAACCCCGGAAAGCTCCAGCAAGCTGGACCTTTCCACGAACCGTCGACTCCTCCACCTTCCTCCACCAACCAGGAGGGCATAGTGACGGTGGCGTCACAGTCGGCTGCTAACCGGCGAACGTTTCGGCGTTGAGGTTCGACTCCTCTGCCCTCCGCCATCGCGATTGAAGTGTTGCTGGCCGCACGCCGCCCCGCCACGGCGGAAGCGCGGGTTCAAATCCCGTCAATCGCACCAAGCGCTGTCCCTGTCGTCTAGCTGGCCAAGGACGCCGGGCCCTCAACCCGGAAACGGGGGTTCAAATCCCCCCAGGGACACCAACATTGCTTCCGTCGTCTAGCGGCAAAGACGCCGGGCTTTCAATCCGGAGATGGGAGTTCGATTCTCCCCGGAAGCACCGAGTAGTGATGACGTTGCTGCGATGCCGCGCGCTGGGGTCCCCTTTGAAACGGGGTCTCTCCTGCGTGTCCGGTAAAATCGGTTCCCCATCGACGTGCTTGCGGCGAGTTCTTCGCCAAGGGCCTCGCAACGCTACTTGACCAGAACCTATGGGTCAGGGGTTCGATCCCCCTCATGGTCTCGCACCATGTAGCTCAGTTGGATAGAGCAATAGGCACTAGGGCCTGAAACGCCCCAGTTGGCGGCTGACACCGCCCTCACAACCGGCCGAGGGGTGCCGGTCTCCACCTTCGTCGGCTTCGCTGGCGAGCCCGGATCGCGACCCGGACCACCTATCGACGTACGGCCCGGTGGTCGGCCAGCGCTCCCAATCTTCATTGGCATGCGTCCGCCGACATACCCAGCCGCCGCCGTTCGCTGGTCTGCACGCCCCCGGGACCACACCGAGCCGCAGTGGCCCACAACGATCGCAAAGGGGAGCGACAAGGATGGGCACCTCCGAGCTCGGATGGAGACCGTCGCCTCCGACGCCACCTTTTGGGTTCCGGTTTCCGGAACCACGCGTATCGCGATGCCAAGCATCGCCCGCACGCCGACGGCATCGGCATCAGGGAGGTTTCCCATGTACATCTACAAGAAGATCCGCGTGAAGTTGAACGAGCGGGTGGTCGCCTTCCGCGACGGGCTGCCGGTGCGCGCACTCGAGCCCGGCCGTCACACCCTATGGGGCGCGAAACTCACCGAGCAGCGCTTCCAGACGGACAACCTGACCTTCAACGCCCTGCCAGAAGTCCGTGCGGTGCTGCCGACCGACTGGTACGCCGAGGTCACCATCGAGGCCGCACGGCGGGGCATCCTCTACCGCGACGGTCAGCCGCAGGTATTCCTGCGACCGGGCGTTCACCGGTACTGGACCATCGACCCGTCTGTCCAGCTGGTCGTCTTGTCCGTGGACGAGCCGATGCCGAAGCTGTCCGACGAGTTGGTGGGCGTGATCCCTCCGAACGAGTACGTGTACACGACCGTGCGTGAGTACGAGCGTGGTCTGCACTACGTGCAGGGTCGACTCGCACGCGTGCTCGAGCCGGGCCGCTACGCGCTGTGGACCCACCCGGAGGCGGAGGTCGACGTGAAGGCCATCGACATGCGCGTGCACCAGGTGGCGATCAGCGGCCAGGAGCTGATGACCCGTGACAAGGTCACCATGCGCCTGACCCTGACCGTTGAGTACGCGGTCGCCGATCCGGCCCTGATGGCGCGTGCCGTCCAGGATCCGCGTGACGCGGTCTACCTGCTGGTTCAGCTGGCCGCTCGGGACTATGTCGCGGGCGTCACGCTCGACCAGTTGCTCGAGGCGCGCGACGCCATGACGCGTTTCCTCGAGGAGCGCACCGTAGCCAAGGCAGCCCGCTTCGGCGTGCGCGTCGACGCTGTCGGCGTGAAGGACGTGGTCTTGCCGGGCGAGATGAAGACCCTGCTCAACCGCGTCATCGAGGCCGAGAAGGAGGCCGCAGCCAACGTCATCCTCCGCCGGGAGGAGACGGCAGCGACCCGTTCCCTGGCCAACACCGCCCGCGTCATGGCCGACAACCCGGTCCTGCTACGGCTGAAGGAACTCGATGCCATGAAGGACATCGCCGGCAACATCCACGAGGTGCGGCTGGTCGTGGGCACGGACGGCCTCGACAAGCTCCTGTCAGCCCAGCTGCTGGGAGACGGCAAGACGCGGACCTAACCCGCGGCGCCCGGTCACCCCGGTGCTCGCACGGAAGCCTCATTCGATTGTCCCGTTGGGAGGTGATGTCGTGGAAAAGCAGGAACTGCACCGAGCGCGTAGCCATTTCGCGAAGGAAAATCGAGTCCGCTTTGCCTACTTCGAGGACCAGTACGCTCTAAACCTGCTCCGTCATCTGGTCGCGGACGGCACACCACTGCGTCACGTTCGGAAGAGCCGCTACGGAAAGCTCATCAACCGCCCCGCTGTGAAGACGCACGTCGCAGCACGCTGCGACGGTGAGCTTTCGCACGACGCAATACTTGGGATCTGGCCTTCCGACTACGAGACGTTCTGGCTCACCGCCGACGAGTGGAGTCGAGACTACTACAGTCGGGGCTACAGCCAGATCTCGCGACCGGGCTCGAACCTCGTGCTACAGCTCAACTTCAGCTCCAGGCACGACCGCCAATACCGGCGGCTGCTCCGGCCGGTAAACGAAGAACACCCCTTCGTCTTCAGAGGCCATCCCGTGGCCCGGACCGCGATCACGCTCGCGTGGACGAGGATCGACATTGAGTTCGCAACAGGCGAAGCGCTCATCGAGGAGATCCAATGTGACTGGCTACGGTTTGCGCGCAAGGTCGCCAGCTACTGGTGGCAGCCGCGGGCCGTGCCCCAGGAGCGTCGTATGCTCTTCGGTCGCGTCGACGGAAAAGTCAGCCCAGCGCGCCTTCAACGCTACCTCGACATGGTGCTGAGACGCTACGAGCGCATCTGGGCGGAAGCGATGCTGTGGGCAACCATCTGGGTGCTCCACGAGCGCATGGGTATTCGCACGATCTACATGCATACGCCCGACACCGGCCGGGCCTTCAAGGCACCCGTGCAGGCCCAACCACCGAGATCCCTCTACACCCGGCTCCCGCGGAAGTTCTGCTTCGAGGTGGTCCGCGACCCTCCCGGTCTCCTACGGGACAGCACCGAGCGATTCGTCGCGCGCCTAGTACGGCAACGCGCTGAGCTCCCTTGGCACGTCTTGCGGCTCGGTCGACCGCGCCCAATGACGGCATAGCGAGCACCCAGGTGCCCATTCGTGGGCACCACCTGCCCCTGAAGCATTGTTGGCAATGCACCTGCTTCGTAGCCAGGAGAACAGGGTTCGACTCCCTGCGGGGGCTCCGACCGATCCAACGCGGTGGTCGCAGATCGGAGATAGGCTTGAGGCGCCGCGGTTTGGTCGTCGCCAGCCGTAGAAAGCTCCAGCGAGCTGGACCTTTCTACAGAAGGTCGTGTCCCTGCGGGGGCTCCATTCGAGGGTCGTCCAATGGTCAGGGCCGCGGACTTTGGCTCCGCTGATGGGGGTTCGAATCCCTCCCCTCGAGCCGGCTTCGGAGGCCCCGGTGAAACTCCGGGTGGCGCGATAGTTTTCCGCCCTGGTGTAGACACCGCACGCCGAGGCCTTATTGAATTGCGACGAGCCCTCTAGCACACGCCCGCAAGAACAACCTTGCGCTGTCCCCGAACGGTCAACGCCGCGGCGGCGAGGCCAGCTGCGGCTCCTAGGTAGGTTCCCACGTGTATGCCCCATACCCTCAGGAACACCGATGGGTCGGCCACACCAAGATGAGCCAGCGTGCTGGCACCCACAAGGCTGGGGAGCACCACTGGTCCGAGCAACCCGAGCGTCGTTGCCGTCAATGGCATGATGGCCAATGGCCAGCACAGCGCACGCCACAACTGCGCGTACGGAAGCTGCCGCAGCTGTGGATGCGGGTTGTTCGCAAGCAAGAGACCTACGCCCACCACAAGCCCGCCGCTCCAGCCTGCGCGCGCGGCGAGCCACGCCACTTGTGGCCAGAATCCGTCTGCAGCTCCCGACAAGCCCTTGCCGACCGTGAAGTACTCGCGGGAGAGCCGGTAGGTGAAAACGTCGTGGACGATCGCATAGGCGATGCCAAGCCCGGCAGAAGAGAAGAGAAAGCCATATTCCTTGAGTCGCCTACGGTCGGCGGAATCGCCAAGGTGTTCGCGCAACACGAGGATCGCGAGTAGGCCAACGCCAATGACGGCGCGCGCAATGAAGGTGCTGTCATCCATCCCGTGGATGGGCACCTGCACCTGGCGTGCCAGGTCGAGAGGACCCCGACATTGAACCACTCCCTACACGGTCGTCGAAGCAGTGGCGACAGAGTGGCAGGCCAACCGGGGCGGCTTCGCCATTCGGGACAATCTGGCAACCGTCGGGAGAGCTCACCCAGCGATGTCCGACCAGCTCAGCTCGAAGCGGCCGAGGCACTTGCGGACGCGGTCGGCGTCATTGGTGGGGCGTTTGCGGGACTCGGAGAACAGGGTGCGGCCGCCACCACAACTACGTGTCGCAGGAGCTCCGTTACGGAAAGAGCGTCTTCGTGACCCGTAAGGGTGCCGTCCGAGCCGGCAAGGACGAGTTCGGCATCATCCCGCGAAGCATGGGCGCCCGCTCCTACATCGTCCGCGGCAAGGGCAACCCCGAGAGCTTCTGCAGCTGCAGCCACGGGGCTGGCCGTGTGATGTCGCGCACCCAGGCCAAGAAGCGCTTCACGCTCGCCGATCTGGCGCACTCATCGGACAGCGCCGAGACCCTTAGCGAAAACCCCCCCGGAGTTCCGTGGGTGGTGGTGCCCAGAGACCGAATCGAACCGCCGACACGGGGATTTTCGAGCCCGCCATCCGGACGGGAGAATGATAGTAATAAGCATGGGTTGGCTTTCGATGTCAGGGATGCTCAGGGAATCGACGGGGAGATCGCGGTCGCTGCTGATACGGGGCGTTGGGCGTCCGTGGTCGCCTGTGGTGGGGACCAGGGCTCTGGCCTTGCGCCGAATCGGGGAGCTCTCGCGGAGCGGGCATGGGGGGGATGAGCCCGGCCGAGTGCGGG
>JAPPOR010001065.1 GCA_028817905.1 Myxococcales bacterium | reverse complement strand
GCGAAGCCGATCACTTGCACGATCATCACGTGCCTTGGTGATGGATGCGGGCTAGAAGCCGGCATCGGGGCTCGCATCAAGGATGACCCGCCGCGGAGTGGGTAACTCGGGGCGCATGCTCCCGTGCCTGCGCTGGCCCGCTACGGCACGTCGGCCCCGGCCTGGGGGGCCGCCTTGCTGACGAGTGGCGGGTGGCTCGGGCGCTGCCCGCGTAGTTGGGGGAGGTCACCTGGGCGTAGCAAGCCAGCGGTGGTCTTGCGGTACACCCCCACGCGCACGTAGCGGGCGGCCAGTTCGCTATTACCCACCAGGGCTTCCAACGCTTCACTGACCTTGGCGGTGCCGCCTGCCGTGATATGTAGCCCAAGTTGGACGGGCACCATGTCGCCTAGGCAGCCGCCCTGGCGCAGGACTGCTTTCCCGGCCCCTACCTGCACGTCGTCCAGATAGCGGCGCACGTCGACATACTTGCCGATGCCGCCGATCGTCCGGCGGATGACCAACTCCTGTGTTCGGCGGGCGGCGACGCGTGCCGAAAGGGCGTCCGGATCCGCTAGCCCGAGATCTCGCAACACACCGGCTGGGATGCCCGCCACGTAAACGGCGTAGTCGATGACGTTGCCAAGCTTTTCGTCCTTCGCTTGAAGGCGCTCCGCGGAAAGGAAGCGAACCCCGTCGATCGAGCTTGCGGAGAGCCGCTCCGGCAACGTGTCGCAGTCAACCATGGCCCGCTCCGCGAACTTGACGTCTACGTATTCACATAGGCTGGCGATCCCCAGTGATAGGGCCGGCCCGAACGCCATGACCGGTTTCGAATTGAAGCCGAGCGAATAGTAGACCGGGAGGTCGAGGCGCCGAAACAGGCGCGGCAACAGCCGCACCATGTCTAGGTGTGAGTTGAAGGCCGCGCGCCCCACCTTGGTAAACGCAAGCCGGATGCGGAATGGTGTTCCCTGGTCTGCGCGAACCGGGGGGCGCCGGGCCTTCCCACGGGGTCGCTTGGCCAACTTTGCGGGTCCAGGCGCTGCATCACCATCCTCGGTCGCCTGCGCACTGCGCTCTGCCTGCGCACCGCGTTTCGTTAGCGCACCGAGCTTGACCAGGAAATCCCCTCGTTCCTGGCGCATCTGGTCCAGGTCGCAAGCGACACCGCAGTGGTAGCAGACGAGCTTGCGAGCATCCCGGGTGTGCTCCTCCAGATTGGTGTGGTGCACGAAGTCGCCCACCGCTTTGCCACATGGGGGACTCAGCCTGCTTCGAAGGGCCTTGCGGTACTCGCGCTTGAGGAAGCCCGGTTCGAGGCCGACAGAGATGTGGTCCCATGGCAGACGTGCATCCACTGGGAGCGTTCCGAGATACTGTCCCGGGTCGACGGCATGGGCTTCGAAGGCCGCCTTCCAAGCTGGCAGATTGAGTTGCTCCTCCCACGAGTCAAAGCGTGCGCCCCCGCGGTACGCATGCTCGATGACATCGGATAGGCGGCGGTCGCCACGGGCGAGTACACCTTCGATCCAGCTGCCGACCGAGTCATGCATGCGTAGCGTTACGCGCGTCTGCTTGGCCTCGGCTCGCAGCAGTGCTTGCTTACGCTGAACCTGGTCGTGGCTGTCCATCGCACACCACTGAAACGGTGTGTGCGGCTTGGGAACGTGAGTGCTGACGCTCACGGTGACCTTGGCGCGCTTGCCCATGTGCCTTTGCCCTATGGCCTGCGTACGCGCTCCGGTTTGCACGATGCCCAGCACGTCCTCGTCCTCTTCGGTAGGCAAGCCCAGGATGAAATACAGTTTCATGCGGTCCCAGCCGCGCGAGAAGACGCGCTCGGCGGTTTCAAGCAGCTGCGCTTCCGTGACGTTCTTGTTGATCACGTCACGCATTCGCTGGGTGCCGGCCTCAGGTGCAAAGGTAAGTCCCTTGGTGCCGGTCTGCTTGAGGTTGTCGAGTACCTGTTCGTCCAGGCCGTAGGCACGCAGGGAGCTGATCGACAGCTTGGCCCGCCGGTCGCGCAGCTGACCGGATATCTTGTCGATCAACGGGGTGATAGCGCTGTAGTCGGCTGTCGAGAGGCTGGTTAGCGACGCCGAGTCGTAGCCGTGATCCTCGATCGCATGGCGCACCACTTCCTGTACATGGTCCGGGTCGCGCTCGCGAACAGGCCGATAGATCATGCCCGCCTGGCAAAAGCGGCATCCCTCGGTGCACCCTCGCGACAATTCGACCGACACGCGGTCGAAGACCGTTTCGGAGCTCGCAACCGGTCCATCGGTGGGGAACGGATAGCGGTTGATGTCGTCCACCATCGCCCGCTCGACCGGAAAAGGTGGGGCAGTGGGTTGTTCGGACTCCGTGGGGGGGTGCACGACGTGCAAGCCGTGGTCCGGGTCCGGGCCGGTTTGGTAGAGGGAGGGCACGTAGAAGCCGCCGAGCCGTGCGATCGACTGTAGGCGCTGCTCCCGTGTTTCGCCGCGCTGCCGACCGTCGGTCCAGCTACGCAACATATCGAGCGTCTTTTGTTCGCCGTCGCCGATCAGGAATGCATCGACGAAGGCCGCGAGTGGCTCGGGGTGCGTGGCCGTCGGGCCTCCGGCGACCACGAGCGGGTCGCCATCGCCCCGGTCGCAGCTTCGCAGGGGAATGCCGCCGAGCTCCAGCATTTGGAGGACGTTCGTGAACGTCAGTTCGAATTGTAGCGAGAAGCCCACCACATCGAACTCGGACAGGGCCCGCCAGCTCTCGAGTGAACGGAGCGGCTCGCCGCGCTTGCGTAGCTCTGCTTCCATGTCAAGCCACGGGGCGTAGGCGCGCTCCGCAAGCAGATCAGGCTCGCGGTTGATACCGGAGTACAGGATCTTGAAGCCAAGGTGGCTCATTCCCACCTCGTAAACGTCCGGGAAGGCCAGGCACATGTGCGTCCTGGCTCGGTCCCATGGCTTGCTGGCTTGGCCGTGCTCGCCGCCGAGGTAGCGTGAAGGCTTCTGCACGGAGTGCAGAAACGCGGCGTAGGGGTGTTCGCGGATGTCCTCCATCACGTACCTGAACCGGTGTGTCTGGGCCGAGTCGCGGCCTATGTCAAGGCCCGGCCGATGGCGTCCGCCCGGAGGGTCAACCCGACCCCGCGGCGCGTCGCTCGGTGGTTGACTTCATAGCGGTTTCGCCTCCGCCGCAAGCGGGTGGCGAGTATTCGGCCGTTCGTGGCAGGCTCGCTGCGGAGGGGAAGCTGCAATTAGAAGTAGTAGATCGCGCTCAAGCCTCCCGTCAGGATTTCCCACGGGGCCCGGTCGACAGAGGTTTGAACGGCGGTCGTCTGAAGGCTTCGCAGGGTGCCGCTTTCCTGTTCGGCGCTGGCGGTCCGATGCTGGACCGCGAGTCCCAGCGTGCCCTGCAGAGCGAGACGAGGCAGTCCGATGAAGCCGAATTGAAGCTCCACGCCCGCGTTGGCACCGAGTTCGAGCAGCAAGCCAGACAGGTCCCAGTCATCCAGCTCGCTCACAGGGTCGGTGATCGATCCGCTGGTGACGCCGAGGTTGACAAATGGCACGAACTGGAATGTCAGGTGCTTGGTGCTCGCGACCGCCAGTGGCACGCCCGCGTGCAGTGCCAGGCCAAAGATTGACAAGGTGTCCTGGGTGGCATCGCTGCCACCGGGGTCGGCCACGTCGATCTCGCCCGTCTTCAGGTGAAAGCCCATGGCCATCTCCACTCCGACATGGGGGTCCAGCCAGGTCCGCACTCCGATGCTAGGGGCTTCGACTTCGCCAAGCACCTGGCACATGGAATCAACACACGTCGCCAGGTCTGGGGATTCCCCCGGCAAGAGCACGGGCAGACGCGCGAGACCGAAGAAGCCGACTCCCAAGCTGCCGATTACCAGTTGATGGTCTCCCTGCGGCTTCCCGGTGGCGGCGTCTGTTTTGTTCGGTGCGGGCGCCTCGGTCCCCGTTCGGGGCGCGCCGGGTGCCGGTTCCTCCACACTCGGATCGATGCCGAGCTCCGGGTTGTCTTGTGCGATCGCCAGCGACTCCGCTTGAAGAAGCCCGAGAGTCAGCGCGCCGATCGCCGCGAATGCACCCCGTTTGCCCATGGTGACGGCCCTCGCTTTCGTCGCCATTGAACCACGGGCGCGCGACTTTCCCACAGAATTTGGCATGTTAGCGCCGAGCCGCCGTCCGCTCTTCGATCACGCGCGGTGAAAGTCCCGCTGTTGGGCCGTGCTTCCGTCTCGCCCTCTTGACCCCATCCACCCACCGGACCTACACC
>JAPPOR010000982.1 GCA_028817905.1 Myxococcales bacterium | reverse complement strand
GCGCAGGGATTCGGCTTCACAGGGCTTTCGACGACCGACAGGAATACTGCCGGTATTTTCTAGGGCGGCGAACGTGCTGTGGAGTCGAAGGACAAGCGAGGCGGCGTCGAAGTCTTGAATGTTCCGGGCCAGGCCGCCCAGCAGGAGCAGGCACCTGCAAGGCGGCGCCGAACCCTACGGCAGCGTGCCGACCGCAGCCTCAACTGCGTCAAGGAGTGCTCCCGCCGACAGGAACTCGGCGACTGCGGCGTGGTCGCCATACAACGCCCGGTCATCCTCAATGGCTGCCACGACCTCCCGTAGCGCATCGCGCGCTGCCGCAACACCGTCGCCGTACACGGACTCACGGAGGTCCAGCGCTTGCGCGGCTCCAATCGCTTCGATCCCCAGCACCCCCTGCGCTGCGGCAAGGATCTGTTGGTTCTTGATCGCAGTCGTCATCCCCATTGAAACGAAGTCCTCTTGATCCGCTGCGGCAGGAATTGACCCAATCGTCGCGGGTGTGCACAGAATCCTCTGTTCCGCGACGAGTGCGCCAGCCGTGTACTGGCTAATCATCAAGCCGCTCTGGGGGCCCGGGTTGGCCGCCAAAAAGGCAGGCAGTCCGCCACTTAGGGCGGGGTTCAGGAGTCGGTTGAGGCGCCGCTCCGACATGACACAGACAGCCGTTACCGCGCTTCCGACCATTTCCATCGGCAAGCTCACTGGCGTGCCCTGAAAATTCGCTCCGGTCAGGACCATCCCGGCCTCCGAAAAGAATAGCGGGTTGTCGCCCACACCGTTGAGCTCGATCTCGACCTGATGCTGCGCATGCACGACGGCGTCGCGCGCCGCTCCCACGATCTGGGGGGTGGCACGCAACGAATAGGCGTCCTGAAGCCGGGTCTTGTGGCGTCGGCCAAAGAGGTCACCACCTTCAATGCACCGCACCATAGCGCGGGCGCTCAACTCGGCCCCTTGAAACCCCCTCGCCTTGTGCAGCAGCGGGTGCAACGGATCCGCATTCGCTCGGAGCGCTTCCATCCCCATCGCCGCGACGATTTCCGCATGCCTTAAGAACCGCTGCACATCGTAGAGCTGCAGGGCGCTCGACGCGGTCAGGAAGTTCGCACCGTTGATGCACGCGAGCCCATCGCGCCCCTCGAACCCCGGAATCTCGATCCCCGCCAACGCCATGGCGGCGTGCCCGGGCATCCGTGCTCCTTGGTAGACTGCCTCTCCTTCACCGCAGAGCAACAGCGCCACTTGTGCCAATGGCGCGAGGTCTCCACACGCACCGACCGAACCCCGCAGACAGACGACGGGAGTTACGCCACGGTTCAGCATGGCAAGCAGCGTCTCCACGACCTGAGGTCGACACCCCGACCGGCCTTGCTGCAGGACCTGCGCTCTTACCAGCATCGCGGCGCGAACGAGCTCCTCCGGTGCCTCGTCGCCGAAGCCAGCCGCGTGCGATCGCACCATCCCGCGCTGGTATCCACGCATGTCATCGGCGCTGAGCGCCCTCTCGGAGAAGTCACCGATCCCCGTATTGAAGCCATATACCGACTCTCCACCGGCCAGCCGGGCTTGGAAGCTGGACCAGCTGGAGCCAAGCCGGTGTCGTGCCTGTTCGGAGAGCTCAACCTCGCTTCTCCCTCGAGCTACCGAAACGACGTCGTCGATGGTGAGCGGTGATGTTCCCAGAGCGATCGTCATGATGTTCCTGTTCTCTTCCGAGTAGGAGGTAGAATTTCTGCAACCTAGAGTGGAGGGCCGACGACGCTTTTCAGTTGTCGTCCGAGTCGAACTTCGAACGCGGTACGCGCCTCAAGACACAGTAGATCGCTCGCGAAAAAAAAAGCTGTTGCGCGGGACCCGATGAACCGCCGCACCCGTACAGCTTCGCAAATCGCGTCGGAAGACAGGCCCGGGATGGATGCGGGCCGCCGCGCCGCTGCACGAGCTCCCACTTGTCATGCTTAGGAAGATCGGACGAACAGAGGAATGCTGCTAGAAAGACTAAACCTTCGGGTCAAGCAGCATCCAACCGCGACCGCCATCGCAAGCGAGACCGCTAGCATCACCTATGGGGAGCTCTGGTCCCGCATCGCGTCGCTGTCAGCCAGTCTCCAAGCTCTCGGAGTCACGGAAGGCTCGGCGATCGGGATCGTGGGAGACCGAAGCCTAGAGACCATTGCAGCGTTCCTTTCGGCGGCTCACTTGGGCGCTATCGCAGTACCCCTCAGCCCGGAGCTGAAGGAAGACGAACTTCGGTTTCGCATTTCGACTGTAAAAGCCTCGTGGCTAGTCGCTGAGTCGGCGACCCAGAAGCGGGTTACCCGCGCCATGGCCGCGTTGCCAGACCCTCCGCGACTGCTGTCGATGAGCGACCTGGGTGACACTTCGAGCGGCATCGATCCTGGTCCACCACGACCGTTCGCTGGACCCTTTCTATGTCTGTTCTCTTCGGGGTCGACGGGTCGCGCCAAGCGCGTAGTTCGGTCGCAACTGAATCTCTGCGCAGAACTCGATGCCTACTGCGGGGCTCTGGGTCTTAGCCCGGACAACAGTACGCTGCTTGCCATCCCTTCCTACCACTCTTACGGCATCATGTGCGGGCTTCTCCCCTCCTTGCTCAGTGGCGGACGCTTACTCATCGCGCCGAGAGCCGACACTGTTCGGTCTCGCAGTGCGCCTCCCGTCACGGTCGATACAAATGCCCTCCTGAAGCTGATCGCGGCGGAACGCGTTTCCCTCTTCCCCAGTGTTCCGTTCCAACTGCGCAACATGCTTGACCGCGCCGAGGACAGCGTCGACGACTTGAGTTCGCTGCGCTGGCTCCTATCTGGGGGCGCCCCCCTGTCGCAGGAACTACGCGGCGCGATTTGGCGGCGGTTTGGCGTCAAGGTGCGCGACCTGTACGGCTGTTCGGAGGCGGGCACGATCGCAATAGACCTCGGCACCTCCGATACGGGCGACGGGTCCCCTTGGACCGTACTCGAGGGAGTACAGGTTCGCGCTTTCCCTATGTCGTCGGATAGTGATGTCGGCGAAATCGCAGTCCGTGGTGCGACGGTCGCGACGAGCTATCCGGACCTACCCGAGGTTACGAAAGAGGCCTTTCGTGGGGGATGGTTTCGCCCCGGAGACCTCGGAAGAGTCGATGCCGCAGGGCACCTGACGCTGGCGGGTCGTACCAAGCTATTGATCGACACCGGCGGCGAGAAGGTCGATCCACTGGAGGTCGAAGGAGTCTTGCAGCAACACCCCGGGGTCGCCGATGCGGTCGTGATCGGGATCGAGAGCCGGAGATCCGACCAGATCGCAAAAGCGATCGTCGTCGCGACCCCCGATCTTAGCGCTTCCGCCCTACGAGCCTTTTGCCGCGAACGCCTCGCGGATTTCAAAGTGCCGAAGTCCTTCAGCTTCGTCGACCATATCCCTCACGACTCCCTGGGCAAGGTCCGACGCGCCGAGCTAGTGGCCCAGGTCGATGCCAGCGAGGAACTTCGCGCGTTGGTTCTCGGCGTGATTCGCGACGGCCTCGTGGCCCTGCAACAGGAACCCACCAGCCAGCTTTCTTTCACCGAGTTCGGAATCGACTCTGCCATGGTGGTCGAGATGCATGCGGTGCTCGAGCGCGAACTCGGCCCCATTCCACGGGCCCGCGTGTATGAGCACGACGATTTCGGGGACCTGTTGGCGTTCCTGCACGAGGAGTTTACCAGTGCGTTCGAAGCGCTCGCCGAACAGCTCGGAGCCGACGCGCCCCCTGCGACCCGCCGGCCTCCACGTTCGTTTCCCGTGCCGCTTGAGCCCGCGCCGTCGCCCGCCCAGGAGCAACCAGTGGCCATCGTTGGGCTGGCGGGAAGATATCCGGATGCACGCGACGTTCGCGCGCTCTGGAACAATCTAGTGGCGGGGCGCGAGAGCATCCGCGAGATACCCGTGGACCGATGGAACCACGATCGGTACTTCGACCCGATACGCCAAGCCGGCCGAACCTACACCAAGTGGGGCTCGTTCTTAGAGGACATCGACCACTTCGATGCGGCGCTGTTCGAAGTATCTCCGCGGGAAGCGAGACTCATGGATCCGCAGGAGCGACTTCTGCTCGAGGTCGCATGGGAAGCCCTAGAAGATGCCGGGTACCCCAAGTCCCGCCACACTCGAGCCAAGGACATGGACAACACGACCGGCGTCTACGTCGGGGTGATGTGGGGTGAATACCAGTTCCTGAGCGTCGAGGCGCGCGCCCGAGGTGAACAGGTACGTTCCGCCCGGTCCGGAT
>JAPPOR010000464.1 GCA_028817905.1 Myxococcales bacterium | reverse complement strand
AGCCCAACGTTTCCCAGAGACGGAATCGAACCGCCGACACGGGGATTTTCAATCCCCAGCGTGGTGTGGCCAAGGCCGCGGAATCGCGGGGGGAGCGGGAGGTGGCGGGGAGGGGTGCAGCCCATTTGCAGCAGACCGCGGCGGACGGACTGGGCTGATGCGGCAGGCGCAGCCAGCGGGCCTGCTCCGGCGTTCCACGTCAGGTGGATGGCGGCCCGTAAGCCGGAGTCCTGAGACCGGGCGGGCCGGGTTCAGGCTGGCCGCTGGAAGGGGTTGGGCGTGGCTTGCATCGCTTTCTGCAAGTGCTCCATACAGGCGCGTACCGGTGGGCTCTTGCGGTAGTCCGGGTGCGTGAGCAGCCACAGGTCGGTGTCTAGGGCCGTGATCGGCTCGCCGAGTCGGCGCAGGCCCGGGTCGCCTTCGCCGAGGAAGGTTCCCAGAATACCCACGCCGATGCCGGCCGCTATGGCATGACGCAACACACCGGTGGAGTTGATGCGGAAGGCAACCTGAGAGGGTCGCACATGAGCGCGCATCCAACGCGCCACCGGCATTTCGCCGAAGCGCTCGTCCCAACCGATCCAGCGGTGGGCGCCGGGATCGTCGAGGTCGCGCGGGGCATGCTCGAGGTAGGTCGGCGCTGCGTAGGCAGCCAGGGCCACATGGGCGAGACGCTTGCCGATCAGGTGCTCGGGTGGGGAGTCGGTGATGCGCAGAGCAATGTCGGCCTCGCGCCGCGTGACGCTGAGCAAGGCGTCGTCCACGATCAGCTCGACCTGCAGTTTCGGAAAGGTGGCCGCGAATTGGTCGAAGGACGCCGCGAGCAAACCAACCAGCGCTTCGGGCACGGTGATGCGCACCGTGCCGCGTACATGCAGGTCCCGATCACGGATGCTGGCTTCCAGCTCGTCGATGCGCGTCTGGACCTCTCGGGCAACCGCGAGCGCCTCCTCCCCGGCGGGCGTCACCTGCCAACTGCCCTCGATGCGCTCCAGCAGTCGCGCTCCCAGCGCCTGCTGCATGCCGTCGAGCCGTCGCGAAACCGTGGGGTGGCTGACGCCTAGCTGCTCCGCAGCCGCGCGGGTTGAATCGCTGCCCGCGATCGCGAGCAGGTAGCGCAGGTCGTTCCAGTCCAGCTTCATGGCAGCCCATACGATGGAACTTTTATGTACCAAATACTAACGATCTTTGTCGATTGCGGAATGATTTCGTTCCGCCCAAGCTCACTTCGTGGAACAAAACGCGAGGAGAACGCGAATGACTACCGTGACGCAGACCACTCCGACCGCCGGCGACGGGGTCGGTCGCAACTATCGTTTCGAGCACTTTGGCCTCGGTATCGCGATGTCGGACTTCGCCTTCAGCGCGGACGCGCTGGGCCCGGGCGATGTCCTGCCGGACAGCACGCTCATCGATGTCGAGGGCAGGCTGCTGTCCTTGCGCGTGTTGGCCGATGGGCTGCCTCTGGTGCTGGTAACCGGGTCCATCAGTTGTCCGATGACGACTGCGGCCTTGCCCGACCTCAAGGAGATCGCGACGCGCCATGCCCGCACCCTGCGCTTCGCCCTGGTGCAAGTGCGAGAAGGGCACCCCGGCGAACACGTGGCACAGCCGCGCACGATGGACGAGAAGGCCAGGCACGCGCAACGCCTGCGCGATGCGCGTGGTGTGGACTGGCCGGTGTTGGTGGACGACCTCGACGGCAGCCTGCACCGCCGCCTGGATACCATGCCCAACTCCCTGCATGTGATCGCGCCCGATGGCACGGTTCTCTATCGCGCTCTGTTCGCCGGAGATGGCCGGGTGGCGGCGGCGCTGTCGAGTATTGCGCGCGGCGAAGCTCCCGCCCGTCGCCACACGTCGCGCATGATGTCGCCAGTGCTCGAGGCCGCGGGCTACATGCACTCGACCCTGCGCGACGCGGGCCCGCGAGCCTATCGCGAGGTGCTGACGGCTGCGCCACCGATGGCGATGATGGCCATGGGCACGCGGCTGTTCCCATTCCTACCCGAGAAGCGTCGCGGTGCGGCCCTTATATTGATGCTGGCCCTGGGGGCCGGAGCCGCACTTTCACTGCTCTGAGCTACGGGCCCCGGGTATGGGAGGGTGCCACGGGCCTCGACAGAGGGTCGACCGTCAACGCGCCGCGGCCTCGCACGGGTTCCGCCGGCCGCGCGCCGCTGCCAGCGAGGGCTCACTATCGCTTGCTTTCTTGTCCGCGCTTGTCGCGGCGGCACACGCCGGATTCCGAACCGCACCCTTCTGCCTCGACGAGTCCCTGTCCTTCACCGCCCCCGACCGACCACGCCCCCAACGGGTTTGGACAAGAAGAGGGCCGCAACATCGACCTGTTGTGACCTCTGCGTCCCCACGTGGACTAGACACGCGCATGTTCTATCCTCAGCGAGGTGCGGCCAAGACCGTGGAATCGCAGGGGGAAGCGGAGGGCCGGCGGGATGCAGCGGATATTCAGCAGATCCGGCCGGGCGGGCAGAACGCGGCGAGGTCAGCGTGATCGGCCCCGGTGCGACCGCGCGGGAAGCGTGGCAGACTGACCCCATGTCCGGCGAAGCCCAGCGACTGCTCCACGAAGCCCTCCAGCTCACCCAGGAAGACCGCACCGAACTGGCGCTCCGCCTCTTGGACAGCGTGGGCGAGCCCGCCGAAGAGGTCGAGCGCGCCTGGATCGAGGAAGCCAAGCGCCGCCTCGGCGAGATCAAGCGCGGCGAAGTCGCGGCAAGCCCCTGGCCCGAGGCCCGCGAGCGCATCTTCGCCCGCTGAAGCCCTGATGGCCCTGCCCGTCGAGTTCGATCCCCGCGCCGAGGAAGAAGCCCGAGCGGCCTTCCTCTGGTACCTCGAACGCAGCGGGAAGGCCGCCGACGCATTCGAGCGCGAACTCGCGCGTGCAATCGAGCGGGTCGGCGAGGCACCGACGACGCACCCGATCGTCGACGCGGAACTTCGGCGCTACCTGCTCGACCGCTTCCCGTACTCCGTGCTGTACGCGTAGCGTCCGATCGCGTCAGGGTGGTTGCCGTCGCGCACCAGCATCGGTGGCCCGGGTACTGGCGCAAACCGTAGCGCGGGCCCAACCGAGGGGGCTACTGGTCAAGGATCGCCACGCGGCACACGACCGTGACCGTTGCATCGAGGACACTGGGCGATCGGCCATCCGGCCGCCGTGTGGTCGCAGAGGTCACAGCGATGATCGAACGGTCGGCCCCCTGGTCCATTTGGGCACGGAACAGAACCGGTCCCGTGACAGCGCGGGCAAGTCTTGTCCGGCTTGTCTGCGTTCTTTCCGCGAGCCCCCAAGCTACAACTCCCGGGCGAACACCACATAGGTCGAATCGCCAGGCCTCGCCCACATGACTCGACCACAGTCTGGGCACTCATAGATGCGGCCGAACTCTACCTGCATCTCTCCGGCGCGGCTGTCGCGGTGCACGCGGAGGATCTCGCTCTCGAGTTCTTCGTAGTCCCGATCGGGCACCGTCAACCACGCTCCGTCCGGCTGTGGGTTCAGATCATGCACAAATCCGCAAGGACATTTCAAACTTGCCACGTTTGTACCCAAGCAGGTTCGGCATCGTCCGAGTTCGACGATACCAGTTCGGCAAGCGTGCTCGAAGTCATGGCTCCGTCTGCTTCCGCCTTGCTACCGGCAGCATGAGAAACGCTTCGCTTGCGCCGCGCACCTCGGTGAGCTGGGACTCCGTCTTCTCATTCCTGTTGCCTCCCACCCTCCACGCGTCGTAGCGACCCTGGAGATAGAGCGACGCGAAGTGCACCGCGGAGACCGCCTCGCTCGGCCACTCGTTCTCCGCTCCCCAAGCATTGGTCGCGGACTCCACCAACGCGCGGTAGCGTGAGACCCAGTTGGCCGGAAACCGACCTTCGTCGAGCAGGTGCCTGCTTGGGTCTGGCGCCCCAAAGACGTGGTCCCAGAGGTTGATTGTCAGCGCTCTGCGGTTCTCGTCCATCTGATCCGGCCTTGACCGCCCTTTCCAGACGCACGCCCGAGTCTACCCGGAAAACCATAGCGCCGCTGTGTTGGCGGCGTGTAGCAGGTTCAAGCTGCTCGCCACGACACGGGCGGGTGCGCTCCACGCTGCCCGCGCGCCGTCCAGAGAGGTCTGCGTCTCGCTGGCCAACGACCTCAGAGAGTTCTTCGGTTTGCTTGCGCAGTCAGCTCGTATCAACCCCTACGTTGGCAACCCCCCCGGACCGCCCCAACAGGTGGTGGAGAAAACCCTGCAGGTGGGGGGCCGCAG
>JAPPOR010000852.1:1844-4275 GCA_028817905.1 Myxococcales bacterium | reverse complement strand
CGCGCGCGGCGAACGCGGGTCACCGCCTGACGCAGCCGGAGCAACTCGGCAGCCGTAGGTGGCGCTCCCCCGTAGCGAGCCAGCACGTAGCCTTCTGTGACGTCCATCACCTCGGCTGCTTGGGGGAACCGCTGTTCCGCCAGGGATTCCGCGTGCTCGAGTGGAGTGGCCGCCGGGGGCCGCGCCTTGCCACGTTGGACCAGAGCTCGTTCCAAGTCCCGATACAGGCGGACGACGTCGGCCTGCTCGGGCGGGACGCCATCGCGCGGCCCACGCCTGCGAAACCACAAGACGAAGACCACCGTTATGGCGGAAACCACGACGAACCATGCAAGCCCACGCTTGGCCATCGCGACCAACGCCCTGTCCGGCTCGGTGGCAGCATCGGGCTCAGGTTCGCGAGAACCGCGCCTGGCGGCCCAGCTGGCCAATCTGCGCATGAACCGAAGTTGGGTACGGAGATCATATCCGACAACGCTGGTCATCCATCGTGTCCGCAGGGCGTCCATGATCGCATGCGCGTCCGCCCACAGGCTCTGGTCTCGGCCCACGGCTGCGCGCGCAGAGGGGGTTGGGTCAAAGGTCAACCATCCCCTTCCATCGACAAAGACTTCCACCCAACTGTGGGCATCACCCTGGCGCAAGGCATAGTAGTCACCGTAGGCATTGTAGTGCCCGCCCACGAAACCCGTGACGTTGCGCGCGGGTACGCCGAGCATCCGCAGCATGACTGCCATCGCGGTGGAAAAGTATTCGCAGTGGCCACGGCGAGCACGCAGCAGGAACACCTCAAGCGGATACTCGTCCTTCTCGACGTGGGGCATCTCGAGCGAATAGGTGAACTCGGACGACCGCAGGAATGCGCGCAAACGGCTTGCCATCTGCAGCGGGTCCGCGACGCCCGCCGTCAGCTGCCTGGCAAGGGCGGCTACCTGCTCGTGTCCCTCGGGCAGCTGCAGGTACACATCGCGCGACTCGGTCGACAACGGAACGATCGCGTGCTCGTCCCGGTCATGGCTCACGAACGCCTCGTACATCAGCCCCAAGTCATCGTCCGGACGATAGCGGACGTCCAACCCGGAAGCGTAGTCTAGCCGACGCTGAACCGTTTCTGCCCGAACGATCCGAGGATCGACGCGCAGCGCCACAGTGCCCTCAGGGATGAACACGACGGGTTCGGCCAGCTCCTCGAGCAGAATCCGGTACCGCTGATCGGCTGGCACCGTGGCCCGGCGCAGGATGAAGCTACCATCGCGAAAGCGAGGAAAGGGGCGCTGCTCGCCCGGAGACCGCGTCCATCGACGCCCATCGTAGTGATCGAACGAGGTGCCCCGGAGGCGTAGGGCAACCCGTGGGGCTTTCTTGTCGATGCTCGGAAGCGGCGTTACCCGCAACACAACTGACGGGTCGTCACGTATGACCCCGAAGCCACCAAGCTCGACCTGATTGCCGAAGCCAGCCACCTTGTCCCCCTGCGAGCGGTCGAAGCTCAAGAAGCCCTGACCGACGCGAGGTACCATAAAGAAGATCGCGAGGGTCATCGCGAATAGAGGCAGCGACAGCAACGCGGTACCCACAAGAAATCCAGACCCGACTACTCGTTTGGAAGCCAGCACACGTGCGATCGCCGTACGTATCTCACCACCGGCAACCTCCGATTCGGGATAGTTTCCTTCGATCTCGCGTCGCAGGTGGGAAAGCGCCAGCATCCAGGGCGTCGCGATCACGAACCCGACAAAGACGAGCGCGTAGCCGAGACTCGACGACAGCACGGTGGCCGCAATCAAGTGCAGAAACGCCAGTACGGCGATCTGTTGATAGTCCGTCGCGGCACGCCGGTTGAACAACCGTGAGAGCTGCAGGAACGCCGCGAACTCCAGCATCAGAGCGAGTGTGGGCTCCACCAGAATCGCCCGCGCCGCCTGAACCGCCAACAGTGCCACCACGGCACTCGTCCAGGCTGTGGCGTAGTTCTTGCTGTGGACGATCGGACCTTCCACGAAATAGCTGACGCCAAATGCCAGGAAGATCCATCCCGATACGAACGGCGACAGCTCCGTGCCCAGCGAAAGGGCTAGCAGCCCCAGCCCGGAGAGCAGATAGGCGACCAGCTTATGAAGGCGGGAGAAGCTCACCGGCCACCCCCGACTTCACCCTTCCTGGTTTCCGAGGATCCCTCGAGCGACATGGGAATCGGTACTTCGACTGTTCCGGCGTGGCGGACATGTGGCGGAAACGCCGCGGCCTCCCCAATCGGAACGGCCGACAACAGGGCCAAGAACCGAAGCACGGGCTCCGGGTCACCGCCCGCCATCGCGACGGGAGAACGGGCCCCACGGCTGAGAACCTCCACGGCGAACCCGCGCCCCAGGCTGTCGAGTGCCAGTGTGGCGGCCGTACTGATCGCGTACTCAAAGCGCTCGGCCCAGGC